>NZ_JBSFDF010000039.1:0-70118 GCF_053593795.1 Streptomyces sp. NPDC002104
AGTGGGGCCTGGACTACATGAACTCCCGCTACGGCAGCCCCCAGGGCGCCTGGACCTTCTGGCAGAACCACCACTGGTACTAAACCACCAGCGGACCACGCGGACCACGCGGATCACGTGGACCACGCGGACCAGCGGACCAGAGCGGAACACCAGCGCATGCGAAGGCCCCGGCGGCCGACCTCCCCAGGTCCGGCCTCCGGGGCCTTCGCGATCCCATCCCACAGGGTCCAAAGGCGGCGCAGCAGTGCTACAGCCGCTGGATGATGGTGCCGGTCGCCAGCGCGCCACCCGCGCACATGGTGATCAGCGCGAACTCCTTGTCCCGCCGCTCCAGCTCGTGCAGGGCGGTGGTGATCAGCCGGGCCCCGGTCGCACCGACGGGGTGGCCGATGGCGATGCCGCCGCCGTTGACGTTGACCTTCTCCAGGTCCTGGTCGAAGACCTGGGCCCAGCTGAGGACGACGGAGGCGAAGGCCTCGTTGATCTCGACGAGGTCGATGTCCTTCAGCGACATGCCGGCCTTGCCCAGTACCGCCCGCGTCGCGTCGATCGGCCCGTCCAGATGGAAGTGCGGGTCGGAGCCGACCAGCGTCTGGGCGACGATCCGGGCGCGCGGCCGCAGCTTGAGCGCGCGGGCCATCTTGCGCGAGGCCCACATCACGGCGGCGGCGCCGTCGGATATCTGCGAGGAGTTCCCGGCGGTGTGCACGGCGGTCGGCATGACCGGCTTGAGCCGGGCCAGGCCCTCCATGGAGGTGTCGCGCAGGCCCTCGTCCCGGTCGACCAGCCGCCACATGCCCTGGCCGGCGGCCTGCTCGGCCTCGGTGGTGGGCACCTGCACGGCGAAGGTCTCCCGCTTGAACCGCTCCTCGGCCCACGCGGTGGCGGCCCGCTCCTGGGACAGGACGCCGAGGCGGTCCACGTCCTCGCGGGTCAGGCCCCGGCGCCGCGCGATGCGCTCGGCGGCCTCGAACTGGTTCGGGAGGTCGACGTTCCACTCGTCCGGGAAGGGCTTGCCCGGGCCGTGCTTGGAGCCGGAGCCGAGGGGGACGCGGGTCATGGCCTCGACCCCGCAGGCGATGCCGATGTCCATGACACCGCCGGAGATCATGTTGGCGACCATGTGGTTGGCCTGCTGGGAACTGCCGCACTGACAGTCCACGGTGGTCGCGGCGGTCTCGTACGGGAGGCCCATGGCCAGCCAGGCGTTGCGGGCCGGGTTCATCGACTGCTCGCCGGCGTGGGTGACGGTGCCGCCGACGATCTGCTCCACGCAGTCGGGCTGGATTCCGGTGCGGGCGAGGAGTTCGCGGTAGGTCTCGCCGAGGAGGTAGGCGGGATGAAGATTGGCGAGCGCGCCCCCGCGCTTGCCGATCGGGGTGCGTACGGCTTCGACGATGACGGGTTCCGCGGCCATGAGCTCGTCCTCTCCTGCTCCTGCGTAGCGCACAGCGCGCATCGGCTAGCGCGCCTCAGCTGACGGGCGGGCCGTCCCGGCGCCCCACCCGAACTAGTACGCGTTCTAGTTCTCCCCGCAGTCTTATGACCAGAACACCCGGTACGCAAGGGTCTTGCACGCGGCTTCCACGGATTCCACACGCAACAGTTGGCGCGGGGCCCCTTGTCACTTCTAGAACTCGTTACTACCTTCAAGCCAACTTCTGATGGGCCGTCAGACCTTGGAGTCGCCCGATGACCTGCCCCGCACTGCCCGAAGGCTTCGACGCCACCGACCCGGACGTGCTCCAAGACCGGGTCCCGTACCCCGAGTTCGCGTCGCTGCGGCAGACCGCACCCGTGTGGTGGTGCCCGCAGGAGCGGGGCATCACCGGCTTCGACGACGAGGGGTACTGGGCCGTCACCCGGCACGCGGACGTCAAGTACATCTCCACGCACCCGGAGCTGTTCTCCTCCACCACCAACACGGCGATCATCCGCTTCAACGAACACATCCAGCGCGATGCGATAGATGCCCAGCGACTGATCATGTTGAACATGGATCCGCCGGAACACACCCGCGTACGCCAGATCGTGCAGCGCGGCTTCACCCCGCGGGCCATCCGCGGGCTGGAGGACGCCCTGCGCGACCGCGCCCGGAAGATCGTCGCGGAGGCCGTGGAGGCCTCCGCCGACGGCAGCTTCGACTTCGTCACCCAGGTCGCGTGCGAACTGCCGCTCCAGGCCATCGCCGAACTGATCGGCGTACCGCAGGAGGACCGGTCCCGGATCTTCGACTGGTCGAACAAGATGATCGCGTACGACGACCCGGAGTACGCGATCACCGCCGAGGTCGGCGGCAACGCCGCGGCGGAGCTGATCGGCTACGCGATGAACCTGTCCGCCGCCCGCAAGGAGTGTCCGGCCAAGGACATCGTCACGCAGCTCGTGGCCGCCGAGGGCCAGGGCAACCTGGGCTCCGACGAGTTCGGCTTCTTCGTCCTCCTTCTGGCGGTCGCGGGCAACGAGACCACCCGCAACGCCATCAGCCACGGCATGCACGCCTTCCTGACCCATCCCGAGCAGTGGGAGCTGTACAAGCGCACCCGGCCCTCCACCGCCGCCGAGGAGATCGTCCGCTGGGCCACCCCCGTGGTGTCCTTCCAGCGCACCGCCACCCAGGACACCGAACTGGGCGGGCAGAAGATCAAGGCCGGCGACCGCGTCGGCATGTTCTACTCCTCCGCCAACCACGACCCCGAGGCCTTCACCGACCCCGAACGCTTCGACATCACCCGCGACCCCAACCCCCACCTGGGCTTCGGCGGCGGCGGCCCGCACTTCTGCCTCGGCAAGTCGCTGGCCATCATGGAGATCGACCTGATGTTCAACGCCCTGGCCGACGCCCTGCCCGACCTGCACCTCGTCGGCGAGGGCCCGCGCCGGCTGCGCGCGGCCTGGCTGAACGGCATCAAGGAACTCCGGGTCAGCCACGGCTGACCCGTGACCCAGGACGGCAGGGGCCCCACCTCCCACGCCCGGCCCCTGCCGTCCCTGACCACCCCCACCACCCCCGACCACCCCCGCCACTCCCGGCCACCCCCGCCACTCCCGGCCACCCCCGACAACCCCTCGGTTGTTACCCACCAGTCACCGGTCGTTACCATCCCGCCACCTTCGGGATCATTGCCTTGGCGGCGGGCCGGACCCCAGACTGCCCGGATGAACCTCGATGACCCCAGCGCGAGACGTTGGCAGCGGCTGCCCACGACGTGGCAGCGGATGGTCGATCTCGGCGACGGGTCCGAGCCCCTGAGCCAAGGGGTCCTGGCCCTCATCGAGGCCGCCCGCGAGGAGCCTGAACTGCGCCGGCTCTACCCGTACACCAGCCACTTCACCCTGTGGTTCAGCGCCTCCGCGGGCCACCCCTTCGCCGTGACCGCCCCGGCAGTGGAACCCCTCCCCGACGGCCGCTTCCGCGTCCGAGGCCCCCGCCAGACCACGGTCCTGGGCGAAGCCGACACGGCCCGGGCGGCCATAGCCCTGGTAGTGGCGAACCTCCCAACGGAATAGCCCCGGCCCACCCCATCCCAGCCCCTCCGGCGCTCGAGGCCCGGCGGCCCGGCCCCCAGCAACGACGCCCCACGGGCGGGTCCGGGGCGCAGCCCAAGGCAGCCCGGGGCGCGGCCCCAAGGGGCCCGGGCGCAGCGCAAGGCAGGTCCGGGGCGCAGCCCCAAGGAAGCGCGGGCGCAGCCCGAAAGGGGCCAGGGGCACGGCCCCAAGGCAGGCCGGAGGCGCAGCCCGAAGGTGGCCCGGGGCGCAGCCCCAAGGGGCCCGGGCGCAGCCCGAAGCAGGTCCGGGGCGCAGCCCCAAGGGGGCCCGGGCGCAGCCCGAATCGGGTTCGGGGCGCAGCCCCAAGGCAGGTAGGGGACGCAGCCCGAAGATGGCCCAGGGCAGAGCCTCATGGTGCCCGGGCGCAGCCCGAAGGGGTCCGGGGCACAGCCCCGAGGGGCCCGGGGCGCAGCCCCGAGGGGCCCGGGCGCAGCCCGAAAGGGGTCCGGGGCGCAGCCCCGGGGAACGGGCGAAGGGTGGGTAGGGGACCTCGCCCCGCAGGGCCGAACCACCCGCACCGGCCCGCCGCCCCGCCCCGTACCACCCAGCCCCACTCCGGTCCGGTCCGGCCCGCCCCGCCCCACTCCGCCCAGGCCGGGCCGGCCCCGCCCCAAGTGGCGCAAGCCACCCCGCGGGCGGATCCTGGCAGAACGCGGCGATCCATCGCGAAGGGGTGCCGGGGCGGGCTGCTACACCGCCCCGGCACCCCTTCGCGCGTCACCCGACCGCACCCGACCCCACAGCTCAGGCCCGAGTCCGCTCCGCGGACCCCGCGGACCCCGCCCCCACCCGTTCCGGCCTCCGAGGCCGCGGCACGGAAACCCCGGCCGGCACCGCATCCCCCCGGGGACCGGACAGTACGTACACGAGCCCGAACCCGGCCCCCACGACCACCGCACCCCCGACCGCGTCGAGCACCCAGTGGTTGGCGGTGGCAACGATCGCGCACACGGTGATCGTCGGATGCAGCGCCCCCAGCAGCTTCTGCCACCCCCTCGGCGCGAGCGTGACGATCACCACCCCGCACCACAGCGACCAGCCGAAGTGCAGCGAGGGCATCGCCGCGTACTGGTTGGAGATCGCCGTCATGGCCCCGTAGCTCGGGTTCGCCAGGTCCTGCACCCCGTGCACGGTGTCGATGAACCCCAGCCCCGGCATCAGCCGCGGCGGCGCCAGCGGGTACAGCCAGAAACCTATGAGCGCCAGCACGGTCGCGAGCCCCAGGGAGGCCCGCGCCCAGCGGTAGTCCTTGGGCCGGCGCCAGTACAGCACCGCGAGGATCGCCAGCGGGACCACGAAGTGGAAGGACGTGTAGTAGAAGTTGAAGAACGCCTCCAGCCACGGCACGCTCACCACCGCGTGGTTCACGGCGTGCTCGATGTCGATGCCGAGCGCCTTCTCGATCCCGTGGATCCGGCTGCCGTTGCCCTCCGCGAGCGTGCGGCTGGTGGGCGCGGCGGCCCGGATGTGCGAGTAGAGCGAGTACCCGACCCGTATCAGGAGCAGTTCCAGCAACAGGTTCGGACGCGACAGCACCCGCCGCCAGAACGGCAGCAGCGGCACCCGCGCCCACCGCGCGGGCGCGGGCCGGCCGTAGGCCGTGGGGACGGGCTCGCGCCAGTACGGGGACGAGCGCGGCAGGAACGGCACGGCGCAGGCCGCCGCGAGGGCCGCGAGGAGCAGCACGTTGTCCCGTACGGGCGCCAGCGCGACCAGGTTGGGCAGCAGCACGTCGCTCGGCAGGGTCATGGCGAGGACCACGGCCACCGGCCACACCGGCCGGTCGGCGGCCCGCTTGCCGACCTTGCCCGCGACGGCGAGCAGCACCCACAGCAGCTGGTGGCGCCAGCCCGTCGGGGACACGGCGACGGCCACGCAGCCGGTGATGGCGACGGCGAGCAGCAGCTGGCCGTCCCGCGCGTAGCGGGCCGCGCGGCGCAGGCCGATCCAGACGATCGCGGCCGCGAGGGCGGCGTAGAGCAGGATCTCGCCGGGGCCGGACAGGCCCAGGCGCAGCAGTGCGCCGTGCACGGACTGGTTGGCGAGGCCGTCGGGTGCGCCGCCGAGCCCGGTGCCGACCAGGTGCTGGACCCAGTACGTCCACGAGTCGCTCGGCAGGGCCGCCCAGGACAGCGCGGTGGCGCCGGCGAAGGTCACGGCGGCGGAGCGCGCGGAGGTCCTGCGTCCGGACAGCCACAGCAGCGGTGCGAAGAGCAGCAGCGCGGGCTGGAGGGCGGCGGCCAGGCCGATCAGGAACCCGGAGGGGCGTTCGCTCGGGACCCGGAACACGGCGAGGAGCACCAGCAGCACCGGCAGCACGGCGGTCTGCCCGGGCATCGCGGCCTCGCGGACGGGCAGCGAGACCATCATCAGCGCGACCAGCACGGGCGCGGCGAGCAGCGCGGTGCGCCGGGGCACGGGGTCGGGCAGGGCGCGCGCGGCGACCAGCCCGACGGCGGCGACGAGCAGCAGGGTCACGCAGGTCCAGGCCACCTCCAGGGAGGGCGCGGCGAGGCCCAGGAGCGGCTTGAGGACCAGCCCCGCGAAGGGGGTCCCGGTGAACTGGCCGTTCGTGTAGAGCGAGCCCGGCAGGCTGCCCGGGAGGTGGAAGCCGCTGAGCCACTCGCCCGGTGGCACGCGCAGCACGACCGAGGCCTGCCTGACGGCGAGCACCAGGGCCAGCGCCCACAGCATGAGGCGTGCCGCCCCGAGTCTTCCGCCGCTACCGCCTATGACCCCGGCATGTCCGTTCGCACCACTGTGCTCCGCCGCGTTCGCCACGCCTCGCCGGCCTCCCGCCCTGTTGACTGCAACCCCGACTTCGCCTGGCTGCCGCGTTTCGTACTGCGTTTCATACCGCGCGCTTCATTTACCCGGACGACGATATCCCCCGCGCGATACCTAGGATGGCGGGCATGAGCATCGTGAAGATCAACGCCCTCACCGTCCCGGACGAACAGCGCGCGGTTCTGGAGCAGCGGTTCGCCTCCCGCGCCGGCTCCGTGGAGAACTCGGACGGCTTCGAATGGTTCGAGCTGCTCCGGCCCGTCGAGGGCACCGACCAGTATCTCGTGTACACGCGGTGGCGTTCCGAGGAGGACTTCCAGGCGTGGATGGAGGGCCCCATGAAGGCGGCCCACCAGGGCGGCGGCGCGGGCGGCTCGGCGGGCGCCGAGGGCGGTGCGGAGCGGCCGAAGCCCGCCGCAACGGGCTCGTCGGTGTGGTCGTTCGAGGTCGTGCAGCAGGCTGCGCCGAAGCAGGGCTGAGCACCGGCCGGGCCCGGAGCCACGGCTCCGGGCCCGGCCGTCTCCCTTCGCCTTCGCCTTCGTCCTTCTCCGTTCGCCCTTCGCCCTTCGCTGCCGTCCGGCTCAGCCCCAGAAGGCGTTCATCTCGTCGATGTCCTCGATGCAGACGTCGAGGTCGCTGATCTTCCCGCCGACGATCGTGAAGAAGATGCCCTCGTGGATCTCGATCCCGCGGTCGCCGCGATCGGCGCGCGTTGTGTGGAAACTCATGACGTGGCCGCGGCCGTCGGCGAGCAGTTTGTCCAAGTGGAGCCGCATGGTGCCGCGCGTCTCCTCTCCCATCCGGCGGTAGAGGTCCAGAACTGCCTCGCGCCCCTTGTGGTGTCCGGAGATGGGGCTGCTGCCGGGGACGTGCTGGATGACGTCGGCCGTCATCATGGTGCTCAGCTTCTCCATGTCGCCCTGGCCGAAGGCCTCGTAGCCGCGGCGGATCAGGGCACAGTCAGGATGCTCCGACATGACGGTCACGCCCTTCGTGCGTACGTTTTGACCCTTTTCCTATCATCGGCCCGGCCCTGTGGATATTCCAACGCGGACGGCCGCGGACCGCTCCACAATGACGGCATGACCAGCAACGAGCCGCTCCTCACAGCCACGTCGCCGATGCCGACCACAGCCCGCCCACCCACCCCCGTCCCCTCTCCCTCCCCATCCGGGACCTGGCAGGTGATCGCCGAGCCGTTCACCACCCCGGACGCCACGCTGCTGCGCCGCGGTTACTACGCGGAAGTGGCCGGCCGGTACTGGCGGCGGTCCGTGACCGAGGCCGAGATCGACCAGGGCCTGCTGGACTTCCCGGACGACGACCTCACGGCGCCGACGGGCCGGTTCGTGGTCGGCAGACTGGACGGTCGGCCCCTCGCCTGCGGCGGGATACGCCTCCTGGATCCCGTCACCGCCGAGCTCACCCGGTTGTACGTGGACCCGCGCGCCCGCGGTACGGGTGGCGGGGCGGCCCTGCTCCGGGTCCTGGAGGACGCGGGCCGCGCGCTGGGCGCCGAGCGGGTCCGGCTGGACACCCGCTCCGACCTGGTGGAGGCCCGCGCGCTGTACGCGCGCCACGGGTACGCGGAGATACCCGCCTACAGCTCCGGCCCCTACGCCGAGCACTGGTTCGAGAAGCGCCTGGCCTGACCGCTCACCCGGCGGGGCAGCCCACGGGGACCGGCGGCTCACCGGGACCGGCAGCTCACCGGGACCGGGGGCTCACCGGGATCAGCGGCTCACCCGGCACGGTGGTTCACCTGGCGGAGTGGTCCCGGCGGGGCAGGGCCTCGTAGGGCTCCTCGTCGACGGAACCGCAGAGCTCCGAGTTGATCTCGGCGACCAGCTCGGACAGGTCGGTCGGGCGGTCCGCGGTCCACCAGTCGCCGAGCAGTTCGGCGAGCGACTCCTCCCGCGCGGCGGACAGCTTCAGCGCGCTCTCGCGTCCCTTGTCCGTCAGGACCAGCGGCAGACCGTCGCGGACGGCGAGCCCCCGTTCCTCGATCTGGCGGCCCGCGTCCGTGATGGCCCGCAGCGGCACCATGGTCTTCTCGGCGAGCACGGCCGGGTCGGCGCTCCCGTACCTCTTGATCCGCAGCAGCAGCCAGCTGGCGGCGGGCAGCAGGTCGTAGCCGGCCTTCTCGGTGATCTTCTCGTAGACGTGCTTGCGGCCCTGGAGGGTCCCGAGCACCGTCAGGGCGCGGGCGACCTCCTCCCGCGATGAGCGCTGGACGGGGTTGGAGGCGAGGGTCTCGGTGACATCGGGGGCCGTCACCGAAGCGCGCAGCTTGTCCTCCTTGAGGAACCAGGCCACGACGAAGGCCACCAGCACCACGGGCGCCGCGTAGAGGAAGACGTCGGTGATGGAGGTGGCGTAGGCGTCGAGCACGCGTGGTCGCAGCACGGCGGGGAGGGCCCCGATGGCGCGCGGGTCGGCTTCGAGCCTGCCCGCGTCCACCCCCGGCGGCAGCGGGATCCCCTTGAGCGCACCGGCCAGCTTGTCGTCGAGCCGGTTGGTGAAGATCGTGCCGAAGATGGCGACGCCGAAGGAGGCGCCGATGGACCGGAAGAAGGTGGCACCGGAGGTGGCGACGCCGAGGTCGGCGTAGCTGACGGAGTTCTGCACGACGAGGACGAGCACCTGCATGACGAGTCCGAGGCCGGCGCCGAAGACGAAGAAGTAGACGCTCATTTCCCAGGTGGAGCTGGTGCGCTCCAGCTGGTGCAGGAGCAGCAGCCCGACCGCGGTCAGGGCCGTGCCCGCGATCGGGAAGACCTTCCAGCGCCCGGTGCGGCTGACGATCTGACCGGACACCGTGGAGGTGATCAGCAGTCCGAGCACCATCGGCAGCATGTGGACGCCCGACATGGTCGGGGAGACGCCCTGGACCACCTGGAGGAAGGTCGGCAGGTAGACCATCGCACCGAACATCGCGAAGCCGACGATGAAGCTGATGAGCGAGCAGAGGGTGAAGGTCCGGATCCGGAACAGCTTGAGCGGGAGCACCGGCTCCACGGCCCGCCGCTCGACGAGCACGAAGCAGACCAGCAGGACGAGGCCGAGCACCGCGAGCCCGATGATCTCCGGGGAACTCCAGCCCCACGTCCCCCCGAGCGAGGCCACGAGCACCAGACAGGTCGCGACGGAGGCGATGAGGAAGGTGCCGAGGTAGTCGATGGTGTGCTTCTCGGTACGCACCGGGATCTTCAGGCTGGCGGCGATGACGACGAGGGCGACCAGCCCGATGGGGAGGTTGATGTAGAAGACCCAGCGCCACGACAGATGATCCACGAACAGTCCGCCCAGCAGCGGACCCAGCACGCTGGTGGCTCCGAAGACCGCGCCGAAGAGCCCTTGGTACTTGCCGCGTTCGCGCGGCGGGACGATGTCCCCGACGATCGCCATCGACAGCACCATGAGCCCGCCGCCGCCCAGCCCTTGGAGCGCGCGGAAGCCGATGAGCTGCGGCATGTTCTGCGCGAGGCCGCACAGCGCGGACCCGATCAGGAAGAGCACGATGGCGGACTGGAAGAGCTTCTTGCGCCCGTACTGGTCCCCGAGCTTGCCCCACAGCGGCGTGGCGGCCGTCGAGGCGAGCATGTAGGCCGTGACCACCCACGACAGGTGCGCCATACCGCCGAGATCGCTGACGATCGTCGGCAGGGCCGTCGACACGATGGTCTGGTCGAGCGAAGAGATGAGCAGCCCCAGCAGCAGCGCTCCGATGGAAACGAGCACCTCACGCGAGGCGTGTTCGGCGCTGGGGCCGGATGTCCGCTTCCGCGGGCCGGGCTCCGTGGTCACGTCCTGCACCATCGGCTCCTCCTCGGGCCTGATCGACTCCTCCATCCTGAGCGGTGTGTCCCGTTATGGCCTCTCGGGCGGGTTGGGCGGGTTACCGGGGGTCTGCATAATCGCTGGCAGCGGCCAGGTCGTCTCTTTCGGATCTTGTCGGCTGAGTCCGCGGCGTCTGGTGCCGTGCCTGGCCGCACTGCCAGGCGTCGCGGGCCCGGCAAGATCCGAAAGAGACGGCCTAGGGGAGGGATTCGAGTGAGCACTGAGCACTGTCCGGATTGCGGCACGACGGAAGGCCCCTGCGACTGCGCACCAACCTTCCAACCCCTCCGCATCCGCCCCTACATCTCCCTCCCGACCCCACCCCGAACCCCGGCAACCCCAGCCCACTCGGGCGCGGCAGACGCCCCGGCCCACCCGGCTTCGCCGGCACACCCAGGCCGGCCTGACACCCCAGCCCACCCGGGCGCGGCAGGCACCACGAACCACCCGGGCCCACCAGCCACCCCAGCCCACCCGGCTTCCCCCGCAAACCCGGGCCGACCTGGCTCCCCAGCCCACCTTGACGCGCCAAGCACCCCGCCGTACCCGGGCGCGGCAACCACCATGAACCACCCGGGCACGCCAAACTCCCCGGCCCACCTAAGCGCGGCAGGTGCCGCGGGGCACGCGGGCCCACCAGCAGCTCCTTCACACCCAGGCGCGGCAGCGGCCTCCACCCACCGGGGCGCAGCCCCCGGCCCCGCAGACCCCTCGGCGCACCCCGGCCAACCGGGCACCGCCTCCGCCCGCCCCGGTCCGGATGACACCCCGCCACGCCACACCGACCCGGTGGACACCGCGCCGTACCCGGTCCGCACGGCCAATCTGCCGCCCTACACCGGCCCCGCAGGCGCCGCCGCCCACCCCGAGCCGACCATCACCGGCCCGGCGGGCAGCTCGCCGCACCAGGCCGGCGGGGCGGCCGGCTTCCCGGCCTACCCCGGCCCGGTCGACCCCGCGTCGCCCCACCCCGGGCCGGCCGACAGCGCCGGCAACCCGTCACGCCCCACCCGCCAGACCCCCGCCGCGCAGCCGCCGACCGGGGCTGACACTCCCGCGTACGGGACGCCCGTAGCGTCCCTGCCCGAAGAAACGATGCAGCTGCGCCCCGTCCCGGCGTACGAGCCGTACGCCGCTCCCGGGACACCCGGGGCCAACGGCCCACACGGGTCGCCCGAGGCCCACACGGCGAACCAGCCCGGCCCGGCCTACGACGCCCACGGACCCAACGGCGCAGGCGGGCCGTACCCGCCCAGACCCCCGCGGCGCCGCATACGCCCGATCCCCGCCGCCGCAGCCGCCATCGTGCTGATCGGCGCAGCCGTCCTCGCCCTGCGGTTCACCTCGGGTTCCGCCTCGCCGGATGCCAGCCTCGCCGACGCGAAGCCCTCCTCCCCCTCGGCCGGCCTCGCCCAGGCCGCCCCGTCACGGCCCGCCGGGAGCACCAGCCACTCTCCCTCTCCCTCCCCGTCGGCGTCCCCCTCCCCGTCGCCCTCCCCCAGCCCCTCCCGGTCGACGTCCGCTTCCCCGTCCCCCTCGGCCTCCCCCACCCCGACCCGTTCCTCGACCCCCTCGGCCGCGCCGTCGCCCACCCCGAGCCGGAGCTCCTCGCCGACCTCGCGGCCCCCGACGCACGCGCCGACCCTGCGGTACGGGGACTCGGGCCCCGAGGTCGAGAAGCTCCAGCGCCTGCTCGCGGCGCAGGGCATCTACCGCGGAAGGTACGACGGCCGGTACGGCGCCCGTACGGAATCGGCCGTCTCGACGTTCCAGGCGTACAACGGCATCGACGAGGACCCTTGGGGCGTCTACGGTCCGGCGACCCGTCGCGCCTTGGAGGGATAGAACACACCGCATCCGGTGGCGAGCACCCCTCCCCGTTTTGTATTCTTCAGGAACAAAGTGGTTCCGTCCTCACTCCCTGACCGGTGGACGGAACCACTTGTTCTCTTTCCCGTCCCGTCTGGAGCCTCTCCGATGCCGGCCAGCACCACCACCGCCCCCGCACCCACCCCCACCGTCCTGACCGCCAAGGCCCTGCTCCTGGACATGGACGGCACCATCGTCAACTCGGACGCGGTGGTCGAGCGCTGCTGGTACGACTGGGCCGTCGCCCACGGCCTGGATCCGGAGGAATCCCTCAAGGTGGTCCACGGCCGCCAGGGCTACGCCACCATGGCGATCCTTCTCCCGGACCGCCCGATGGAGGAGAACCTCGCCGAGAACGCGGTGATGCTCGCCCGCGAGACCGCCGACACCGAGGGCGTCGTCCCGATCGGCGGCGCCCCCGCGTTCATGGCCGCCCTCAGCGCACTCCCGCACGCCCTGGTCACCTCCGCCGACACGGCCCTGGCCACGGCCCGGATGACGGCCGCCGCCCTGCCGATGCCCGAGGTCCGGGTCACCGCCGAGTCCGTGCAGGCCAGTAAGCCCGACCCCGAGGGCTTCCTGATGGGCGCGGCAGCTCTCGGCGTGGACCCGGCCGACTGCATCGTCTTCGAGGACTCGGCCGCCGGCATCGCCGCGGGCCAGGCCGCGGGCATGCGGGTCATCGGCGTCGGCCCCCGCGCCGCCGCCCACGGCCCGACCGCCCACGTCCTCGACCTGACCGCCGTCGCCGTGACCGCCTCCCCCGACGGCTCCATCACCCTCACCGTCCAGCCGGCCTGACCCGGACAGCCGACCGCGCCGCCGGCCGGCCGTACGACCCGACACCCTGGTCGAGCGGCCGGCCGGCAACGGCATGACGGGCGGGGCCGGGCCCGACGCTGGACGGCCGGGCGGAACAGTTCCAGGCGAACCCCGTCGACCGGATGACCGAAGCCGGCGCCTTCCGGGAACGGGCTGACATCACGCCCTTCCCCTCCCCCGCCGATCCGGTGCGCACTGCCACCACTCGATCCGGGCACGGTTCCCTCAGGCGACGCAGAACTCGTTCCCCTCGGGGTCCTGCAGCACCACCCCGTAGTGCGTCTCCAACTCGTCCAGCACACGCAGCACCGTCGCCCCCGCCCCGGTGAGCCGCTTCACCGTGTCGTCCACCCTCCGTATCCGGAGCTCCATCGGAACTCCGCGCCCGCCGCTGACCTTCAGGTCCCAGTGCATCCGGTTCTTGCCCGTCTTGGGCTCCGGAACCTGCTGGAACCACACCCGGGGCCCCCGCCCGGACGGGTCCACGATCGACTCCGGCAGGTCCCCCACCCCATCGGGCAGCTCCTCCTCGGGCACCCCCATGCCCTCCCAGTACGCGCGCCAGGTCGCATGCCCGTCCGGAGCCGGCTCCGGCACGTAGCCCAGCGCTTCGGTCCAGAACGTCACCATCACCCGCGGATCGGCGCAGTCGACGGTCAGCTGCAACGTGGTCTCCATGCCCTCAGCCTCGCAGCCGGGTCTGACAACGCGAGGTACCGCCGGGCAACGCGAGGTACGGTCGGGCTCCGCGCACCGGATCGCCGAACGCGCGGTACGAGCACGGGATTACGGGATCACTGGATCACGGGATCACGGGATCACGGGATCACGGGATCACGGGATCACGGGACGACAGAACCACGGATCACGGACACGGATCACGGACCACGGGGGACATGCCATGACCGAACTGATCGCACTCTTCGCCCTGATGGGGATCACGGGGCTCTATGCCGTCGTCAAGGTGATGCGCCGGGAAAGGCGCCGCCACGCGGACCCGGCGGACGGTCTGCTGATCGAGCTGGAGCGCACCGAGCAACTGCGCAAGGACCGGACCACCTACAGCTCCCACACGGTCCACAACAACCCCTTCACCACCCGACCCTGATTTTCAATCACGGCGCCGCCCCCGGAACGACCGGGCGCGGCGCCGTCGTCATGCCCGCCGCCCGCGCGGCCACCGCCGCCTCCCCCGGACGACTCAGGAGCGGGCCGGGACATTGACCCCACCCCCACCCAACCTGCCCAAGCCGTCCCACATCCCCAACTCCCCCCACCCCGAGGCCCGTCACCCACCTCGCCATGACATGCTCATGCCTTCAAACTGTCACCTCGCGCCCATCCCCACGAAACCCGGCGCGGCCAGCATGGCCGGGCCCGACAACCCACCACCCACCACCCGCACCCACCACCCGCACCCATCAGCCCACCCACCCGCACCCTCCCAGGAGCCCTCATGCCCTCCATCTACGCGCGTCGACTCGGCGCATTCGCCTCCATACTCGCGGCCGCCTCCCTGACCACCCTCCTCTCCGCCCCCACCGCCGCCGCCTCCCCTCCCACCCCCATCAGCGCCGCGGCCGCCCGCTCCTACCTCGCCACCGTCACCCCCAAGACCGAGGGCACCACCAGCGGTTACAGCCGCGACCTCTTCCCGCACTGGAGCACCGTCTCCGGCACCTGCAACACCCGCGAGACCGTCCTCAAGCGCGACGGCTCGGGCGTGGTCCAGGACTCCGCGTGCGCGGCCGTCAGCGGCAGCTGGTACTCCGAGTACGACGGCGCCACCTGGACGGCCGCCTCGGACCTCGACATCGACCACATGGTCCCCCTCGCCGAAGCCTGGCGTTCCGGCGCCAACTCCTGGACCACCGCCAAGCGCCAGCAGTTCGCCAACGACCTCACCCGCCCCCAGCTCATCGCGGTCACCGACAACGTGAACCAGGCGAAGGGTGACCTCGACCCCGGCAAGTGGCTCCCGCCGCGCACGGCGTACCGCTGTACGTACGCGCGCATGTGGGTCGAGGTGAAGCAGTACTGGGCCCTGAGCATGGACTCGACCGAGAAGACGGCCCTGGTCAACATCCTCAACGCCTGCTGACCCCGCCACCCCCGCACGGCCCGCCTCCCCACCACCCCTGGCCAAAGATCTTTCCCCCGCCAGGGGGAGGTGGACCACCCCCTCCGCGTCGTACGGTGACCGAACGGCAAGGCCGGACGAAGGAGGGGGAGTTGCATGGGGGCATTGCGCCTGGGACCGCTGCTGCGCCACGTCGACTGGGACACGGGCGACTCCGCCACCCTGTGGATCGAGGCGGACCGCCCGTGCACCGCCGAGGTGCGCTGCGCCGACGGCTCCGGCGGGAGCGTGCACACCTTCCAGATAGCCGGCCACCACTACGCCCTGATCACCGTCACCGGCCTCACCCCCGCCTCCACCACGGGCTACGAGGTCCTCCTCGACGGTCTCCGGGTCTGGCCGCTGCCCGACAGCCCGTTCCCCGCGAGCACCATCACCACCCCGCCCGCGCGCAGGTCCGGGTCCACGGCCGCTCCCGATCTGCGCCTGACCTTCGGCTCCTGCCGCCAGGCCGCCCCGCCTGCCGACAAGCGCGGACCGCACGGCCCCGACGCGCTCGACACACTCGCCGCCGCTCTGGCCGCCGACCCGGAGGCGGTACGGCCCGACGTCCTGCTCCTCCTCGGCGACCAGGTGTACGCGGACCAGCTCTCCCGCTCCACCCGCCGGTGGCTGGCGGCCCGGCGGGACCTGCGCGAGGCCCCCGGCGCCCAGGTCGCGGACTTCGAGGAGTACACCCGGCTCTACTACGAGTCCTGGCTCGATCCGGAGATCCGCTGGCTGCTCTCCACCGTCCCGAGCCTGCACATGTTCGACGACCACGACGTCATCGACGACTGGAACACCAGCGCCGCGTGGCTGGCGCAGATGCGGGCCACCCCGTGGTGGCAGGAGCGGGTCGTCAGCGGCCTCATGTCGTACTGGGTGTACCAGCACCTCGGGAACCTCTCCCCCGCCGAACTGGCGGCCGATCCCGTCTTCGAGGCGGTCCGGGCGACCCCCGACGGCACCGACGCGCTACGGGCCTTCGCCACCTCGGCGGACGCCGACCCGGCCACGGTCCGCTGGAGCTACCGCCGCGACTTCGGCCGGTCCCGGCTGCTGATGGTGGACACCCGGGCCGCCCGGGTGCTCGCCGAGGACGCGCGGGCCATGCTGGACCCGGCGGAGCAGCGGTGGCTGCGCGAGAACGCCCTGGCCGGACACGGGGCTTACGACCACCTCCTCATCGGCTCCTCACTGCCCTGGCTGATGCCCCCGCTCGTGCACGACGCGGAAGTGTGGAACGCCGCGCTGTGCCGCGGGGAGCGGGGCCCGCGGTGGGCGCGGATCGGCGAGGACCTGCGCCGGCGGAGCGATCTGGAGCACTGGGCGGCGTTCCCGGCCTCGTTCGCGGCGCTGAGCGACCTCATCGAGGAGGTGGGCACGGGCCCCCGGGCACCGGCGACGGTGTGCGTGCTCTCGGGAGACGTGCACCACGCGTACGTGGCCGAACCCCGAATACCCAGCACGGCGCAGGTCTTCCAGCTGACCTGCTCCCCGGTCCACAACTCCATCCACACGGCCGTGAAATGGGGCTTCCGGCTGGGCTGGTCGCGGCTGGGCCGGTGGCTGGGCCGGGGGTTCTCCCGGCACGGCCGGACGGGCCGGCCCCCGCTGAGCTGGCGGCGTACGGGCGGCCCGTTCTTCGGCAACCAGCTCATGACGCTGGCCCTGTCGGGGCGCTCCGCGCGGCTCCGCCTGGACCAGGCCCGCAAGGGCCCCCGCCTGGTGACGGTGCTGGACCGCGAGCTCACACCTCCCCACTGAGGTGCGGGGCGGGGCGGACCCGTCACGCCGGAGCGCGGCCCCGGGCGTCCGACCCGTGGACACCCGGCGTACGCTGTTCCGCTGTCAGCCGCCCCTGCCGCTCCCCCGCGACGTCGCGGCGCCTCACGCCGAGGCACGTCAACCGGACTGGGGAGTCCCGTTTTGCTTGAGACTCTGGGCTCGCTGACTGCGAGCCCGTGGATCTACGCCCTCGTGGCGGTGTCCATCCTGCTCGACGTGTTCCTTCCGGTGCTGCCGAGCGGGGTGCTGGTGGTCACCGCGGCGGCCGCCGCAGCAGCGGCCGGGGCCGCGGGGCCCGTACCCGTACCCGTGCCCGGTCCGTCCCAGGTGCCGGACATCCTGGCCCTGCTGGTGACGGCCGTCACCGCCTCGGTGCTGGGCGACATGGCCGCGTACCGCCTGGCCCGGCGGGGCGGGGCCCGGCTCGACCGGGCCATCGCCCGTTCCCGCCGGCTCACCCGGGCCCACGAGCGCCTCGGCACCGCCCTGGCGCGCGGCGGCGGCGCCCTGGTGGTGGTCGCCCGCTTCGCCCCGGCCGGCCGCTCGGTGGTCTCCCTCGGCGCGGGCAAGACGCACCGCACGGTCCGGGAGTTCCTGCCCTGGTCGGTCCTGGCCGCCATCGCCTGGGCCGGCTACAGCATCGCCCTCGGCTATTTCGGCACCCAATGGCTGGGCACGACCTGGCTGGGCACCGCGGTCTCCCTCCTCGCCCTCGTGGCCGCCGGCTCCCTGGCAGCCTTCGTGGTCCGCCGCCCCGGGCCCACCCCCGCTCCCACTCCCACCGCCTGACTCCGCCACCCGACCCCACGCCTCCCTCCCCCGGGCGGAGCAGTGGGCTCACCCGTTCACCCGGCAGCGATCGCCGCGTCCGCACCGGGCTCCTAGCGTCCAGAGAACGGTGCGCACCCGAATCCGCGCCGCGCTGTTCCCGGAGCCCGAGGAGTCCTCTCCATGCCCGCCACCCCCCACAGCCCCCGCACCCCCAGCCGGACCCGCAACCGCCCCCTCCCCCGCCTGCTGGCCATCGCCGCCGCGACCGTCGCCTTCGCCGCGGCAGCGCCGCCGACCCTCGCCCAGGCCCAGCCCTCCGGCAGCGTCTCCCCGACCAACGTGGCCCCCGGGGACCGGGTCAGCCTCAACGTCACCGGCTGCGGCACCCGTACGGGCAAGGCCACCTCCCGCGCCTTCGGCGACGTCTGGCTGACCCCCGGCAACGCCGAGGCCACCAACCTCTTCGGCTCCGCCACCACCTCCCGGAACATCAGCGCCGGCTCGCATCCCGTGACCTTCGAGTGCGGCGGCCCCGGCGGCGAACGCGTCACGGTGGCGCTGAACATCACCCCGGGCGCCGCCCGCGGCGGACTCGGCGGCAGCGTCGGCTCCATGAGCCCGGGCCAGATCGCCCTCGGCGGCTCCCTCGTGGCCGCCGCACTGGGCGCCGGCGCCTGGATCCTGCGCCGCCGCACGGGCCACGCTTCCTGAGGCACCGCACGGTCACGCCTCCTGACCCGCCGCACGGGCCAGGCCTCCCAAGCCAGCGCACGGGCCACACCTCCTGAGGCACCGCACGGTCACGCCTCCCAAGCCACCGCACGGACCGCACCTCCCAAGCCCCCGCACGGTCCACGCCTCCCAAGCCGGCCACGGGAGTGGCCGATGGTCCCGCCCCATTCGGGACTTTCCCCACTCCCGCCCGGGGGCCCGCCCCCGCAAGGCTGAGTCCACGCACCGCTGCCCCTCAAGGAGCCCGCCATGGACCAGAGCCCGCGCCCCGTGATCGCCGCCGTCGACGGTTCCGCGAACGGCAACCGGGCCCTGGAATGGGCCGTCTCCCAGGCCCTGATGACCGGCGCCCCGCTGCGCATCGTGCACGCCCGCCTCTACATGAACACCATCGGCGCAGCCCTGTCCGGCGGTTTCGCGGAGCCCGGCCCCGACGACGATCCCGTACTGATCCGGGTCCGCGAGGCCCTCGACGGCCGCGCCGGACTCCCCCCGATCGAGTACGCCTCGTACCCCGGCGCCCCCGACCGGGTGCTGCCCCAGCTGGGCGAGGACGCCCAGGTGATGGTCCTCGGCTCGCGCGGCCGCGGCGGCTTCGCCAGCCTGCTCCTCGGCTCGAACGGCATCGCCTGCGCCAGCCAGGCCGCCTGCCCCGTGGTGGTCGTCCCGCGCGCCGAGCCGCCCCTGCACGACCCGTACGGGCAGGTCGTGCTCGGCCTCAACAGCGCGGCCCCCGACGAGAGCACCACCTTCTTCGCCTTCCGCGAGGCGGCCCGGCGCGGGGCCCGGCTCCAGGTCGTCGTCGCGCACGCCTGGCCCGGCCGTACCTTCACCGCCGCCGGCGCCATCGGCACGGCCGCGCACGAGGAGACCGCGAACGCCCACGCGATCTCGTCCCTGGCCGCCGTACACCTGCGCCCGTACGCCGAGCGGTTCCCGGAGGTGGAGATCGAACAGCTCGCGGCGCCGGGCGACGCGGCCGGCCACCTGGTCGCCGCCTCGCAGGCCGCGGACCTGATGGTCATCGGCCGCCACCGCAAGCGCCCGCTCTCCCCGCGCCTGGGCTCCGTCACCAACGCGGTGCTGCTCCACACCGGCTGCCCGGTCGCGGTGGTCCCCCTGGAGGAAACCGCCGTCCCGGCCGCGGCCTGAACGCCGGCCCGCCCCTCACCCGGCCACGGCCGCCGCCCCGGCCCCCCTGACCTGAAGCCCGCCCAACAGGTCCCTGGTCGCCTCGGCGACCGCATCGACGGCGGCGTCGAAGACCTCCTGATTGTGCGCGGCCGGCGCCCTGAACCCGGACACCTTCCGCACGTACTGCAGGGCGGCGGCCCGAATCTCCTCCTCGGTCGCCTTCTCCGGAATCGCGGGCGGACGCAACGTCTTGATCGATCGGCACATACCCCCACTATCCCGCTTCCCCACCACCCCCACACGCCCCCGAACGCCCAGAACCGACAAGCACACGGCACACAACAGCCCCCAACCAAGATCGGTAAGACCCGCCGGGCGGGAGGGGCCACCGGTCCGCACCTCAAGTACGACTGCGCGGCCGTCGAGCGGATGCAAAAGACCCCCCGCCGTGATCGGCGGGGGGTCTTTCCACTGGTGGGCGCGGACGGTTTCGAACCGCCGACATCTGCTTTGTAAGAGCAGCGCTCTACCCCTGAGCTACGCACCCGTGGATGAGTGGACAGCCTACATGCCGCGCACACCCCCCACGCAAACCCGTTCCCGTGGGGGAGAATGGACCGGGGCAGGGGAATTGCGGACGGACCGGGTACGGGAGAGGCGACTGTGACGACGGCACCCCGGCGGTGGTTCGGCGGCGGGCGGGACGAGAGTCGGCGGGCGGATGCCCAGGCGGCGAAGGACGCTGCCGCGGCGGCGTTCTACGAGCTGGACACCGCGCAGCGGGATCTGCGGATCTCGATCGAGACGATCGCGGCCGCGGACGGCTCGCCGGAGGCGCGGAGGGTGGGCGAGGGGTTCGTCGCGCTCGGGCAGCGCATCGACCAGGTGAGTCACGTGTACATCGACGCCGTCGACGCGCACGATCTCGATCGGGTGGAACTGGAGGCGTCCGCCGCGACGCGGGCCCGGGAGGAGCTGACGCGGGCCAAGGAGGAGCTGGTACGGGTCAAGGGTGAGCTCGACCGGTTCGCGGTCGGGCTGCAGCCCTTGCTGGACCGGGCCGAGACGCAGCTGGCGCGGGTCGCGCCCGCGCGGGAGCGGGCCAGGGCCGCGCTGCTCGCGGCGAGCACGGCGCTGGACGAGGTGCGCGGCAAGGGGATCCGGGCCGACGACCTGGCGGCGCGGCTGGCCGCGCTCGGGCCGGAGCTGACCAAGCTGAACCAGGGCGCCGCGCAGCACGGCGTGCAGGAGACCGTGCAGCGCGCCGACCGGATCCTGCGCGACGCCGAGGCGATACGGGCCGAGGCGGCGCGCCTCCCGGAGCGGGCCGCGGAGATCGACCGGCGGCTGGTGAGCCTGCGGACCCGGGCGCAGGCCCTGCGCAACCGGGCGGACCGGGTGGATCCGGTGCTCAGCGAGCTGCGCCGGCGGTTCAGCGCGGCCTGCTGGCAGGACCTCCAGCACGTTCCGGAGCAGGCGGTACGGGACGTGGCGCAGGCGGAGGAACGGCTCGCGGAGGCCGGCCGGGCGCGCGACCAGCAGCAGTGGGCTGTCGTAGCGGCCCTGGTGGATGCGGTGCGGGCCGCGCTGGACGCCACCGACGAGGCGGTGTCGGCGGCGCAGGACCGGCTGACCCGGCTGGAGGCGGTGGCGCGGGATCCGCAGGCGGAGGTGCAGCGGACCCGGTTCGCGCTGCGGGACGCGCAGCGCCTGGCGATGGAGGGCCGTACGGTCCCCGAGGAGCGGCACGCGCGCCCGCTGGACGACGCGGTGGCACGGGTGGCGCGGGCGCTGGCCGCGCTGGAGGACCGCCATCCCGACTACTGGGCGTTCCTTCAGGAGATGGAGGCCGTACGGTCCTCCGTGCAGCGGGTCGTGACGGACATCCGGACCGAGCGCGGCCACGGCTGACCAGGCCCGGCGGTGGGCCCGGACTTGTCCGGGTGGGGGCATCGGCGGATGCTGGAGGGGCCAGACCGGAGCAGAGGAGGGCGCCATGGCCGCCCACGCTTCCCCCGCAGGCCGGCGGCCCGACGGGTCGCCCGCGTCGCAGGAGCCGTACGCGCCCCACGCGCTCTACGGCTGCCACGAACCCCATGAGCACTACGCGCCCTTCGTGGCCCACGAGCCGTACCCGACGACGGCGCCGCCCCGGAACACGCCGGGGATCCTGCACCGCATGATGCGTCCCGTCAACGCGCGCCTCGACGAGCACCTGCCCAGCGATCACCGGCTCAGCCAGGTCTACCGGGTCGGCGCCGGCCTGACCGGACTGCTGCTGGTGGTCTTCGGGATCCTGGGGCTCATCGACCGGATCGGGTTCTTCGACACCGGCGGGGACACCGTCCTCGCGCTGAACACCAACGGTGCGCTGAGCGTGCTGTCGATCTGCATCGGGCTGCTGCTGTTCGCCGGGATGGTCATCGGCGGCAGCTTCGCCTCGACGCTCAACATCGTGCTGGGCGTGCTGTTCATCGCGAGCGGGTTCGTGAACCTCGCGCTGCTCGATACGAAGATGAACTTCCTGGCCTTCCACATCCCCAATGTGCTGTTCAGCTTCGTGGTGGGCGTGATGCTGATGTGGTTCGGGATGTACGGGCGGGTGGGCAGCGCCCTGCCGCACGACAACCCGTACTGGCGTGCCCGCCACCCCGAGCAGGCGGCTCGGGAGGAGCGGGCACGGGCCCGTACGGGTATGGGTACGGGTGTGGGTACAGGTCTAGGAGCGGGCGGGGGGCCCGTCGGCAGGCCGGCGTAAGCGCGGAGGCGGCGGCCGTCGGACCAGCTGGACCGGCTGGACCGGCTGGACCGGCTGCCGCCGCCCAGCACGACCTACGAGGGCGGCGACGAAGGGCAGGGCTCCGGTCGGGCCGCCCTTGTCGTCGCTCCCGCGTGAGAACGCGCGAAACACCCGGAAGCAGTCGTTCCGGTACTGCGTCACAATAATTGCTAATTAACGATTACTTGTGCAAATATTTGCCCTGCCAGGGGGTACACAGGGGAGCAAGTAGGGACCAAAGCCCCGGCAGGGAGAGGGGAATCGGAGTGAACGGCAGCATCAGCGAGGCCGCGTACGCCGGCCGCGGGGTCCACAAGGCGGCGGTGGAAGAACTGGCCCGCCGGATCTTCGACGGCACGTACGGCGAGGGCGCCACGCTGGACCTCCCCCACCTGCTGGAGGAGCTCGACGTCAGCCAGACGGTGCTCCGCGAGGCCATCAAGGTGCTCATGGCCAAGGGCCTGCTGGACGCCCGCCAGAAGCGCGGCACCTTCGTGCGCCCGCTCACCGACTGGAACCTCTTCGACGCCGACGTGCTGCGCTGGAAGCTCGCGGCCGGTGCGCCCGACTGCTTCTTCTCGGACCTGCTCGAACTGCGCCGCTCGATCGAGCCGGCCGCCGCCGCGCTGGCCGCCGTACGGGCCACCGAGCAGGACCTGGCCGCGCTCGACGCGGCGCTGGCCGCGATGGCGGCGAGCGACTGCGACCCCGTGCTGCACGTACGGGCGGACGCCTCGTTCCACCTGGCGCTGCTGACGGCCTCGCACAACCTGTTCTTCACCCAGATGTACCGGGTGATCGTCCCGGCCCTCGTGGAACGCGACCGCACGGTGCACGAGGGGGACTTCGAGCACCCGCACGCGATCCACCGGGCCGTGGTCGACCAGGTACGGGCCGGGGACCCGGACGGGGCGTACAGGGCCGTGCTCGACCTCCTCGACATGGCCAAGCGCGACCACCCGTAGAACCCGTAGCCCGTACAGCACGTAGCCCGCAGCCCGTAAGCCCGCAGCCCGTAGAACCCGTAGGAACACGCAGACCCCGTCCTGCCACCCCCACCAGGAGAGGACACCGTCCGCCGTGAAGATCACCCGCATCGAGACGTTCTTGGCCCCGCCCCGCTGGACGTCCGTCCGCGTCGAAACCGACGACGGCGCCGTCGGCCGGGGCGAGCCCGCGCTCGCCGGCGGCGACCGGGACTTCGGGCTCGACTTCCACGGCCGGGTCTCCCCCGCCAACGCCCGCAGGATCCTGCCCCTGCCGGCCCCCGAAGACGGTTCCTTCGCCGCGTGGTGAGCCCCCACCACCACCCGGCGGCATCCGCACACCCCCCACATCAGAAGGCAGGCATTCCCATGGAGTTCGGCGCAGCGCTGCGACAGGAGCGGCTCGTCGCCATCGTCCGCGGACGGGACCCCGAGGCGTCCTTCCGCACCGTCATGGCCCTCGTCGAGGAGGGCGTCCCGCTCATCGAGGTCTCCCTCAGCGGGACCGACGCGCTGGACGTCATCGGCCGGGCCCGCAAGGAGCTCGGTGACGAGGCGTGGCTGGGGGCCGGTACGGTCCTCACCGCCGAGGACGCCCAGCGGGCCGCCGGGGCCGGGGCCAACCTGATGGTCACTCCGGGCCTCGGCGCCGGCGTGGACGAGTCCGTCCGGCAGGGGCTGCCGGTACTGGCCGGGGTCATCACCCCGACCGAGGTCATCGCGGCCGACGCGGCGGGGGCTGCCGCGCTCAAGCTGTTCCCGGGCTCGATCGGCGGACCGGCGTACCTGCGGGCCCTGCGCGCGCCCTTCCCCGACCTGCCGTTCGTGCCGGTCGGCGGGGTGGACGCGGCCGACGCGGCCGAGTACCTGTCCTCCGGCGCGGTGGCCGTCGGCGTCGGCGCCCCGCTGGTCGGGGACGCGGCCGACGGCGGCGACCTGCTCGCGCTGCGGCGGCGGGCGGCGGAGTTCAAGGCGGCCTGCGCGTGACCGGGCCCGGCACCATCGGCGCCGCCGCCGGCTCCGGAGCCGGTTGTGCCCCCGAGGTCCTCACCTTCGGGGAGACGCTGCTCGCCCTGCGCGGAAGCGGCCCGCTGCGTCTGGGCGGGAGCATGGAGATCTCCGTCGCGGGCGCCGAGTCGAACGTCGCGATCGGCCTGGCCCGGCTGGGGCACGCCGTCCGCTGGGCGGGCGCGGTCGGCGAGGACGAAGCCGGTGATCTGGTCCTACGGACCCTGCGTGCCGAGGGCGTCGACGTCTCCGGAGCCTCCCGCGACGACGGCGGTGCCCCGACCGGGCTGATGCTCGCGGAGCCCGGGCCGCCGGAGGTCACGCGGGTGCACTCCTACCGCGCGGGCTCGGCGGGCTCCCGCCTCACGGCGTGTTCCCTGGAGCGGGCCTTCACCGCGGCCCCGCCGAAGGTCCTGCACCTGACGGGGATCACCCCGGCGCTGTCCCGCTCGGCCCGCTCGGCCTGCGCGCTCGCGCTGCGGCTCGCCGCCGAGCACTCGGCGCTGGTCTGCCTGGACGTGCGCTTCCGGTCCCGGCTGTGGTCCGCCGAGGAGGCGGCGGAGGTGCTGCGCGCGTGGGCGCCTTCGGTGGACGTCCTGATCGCCTCCGACGACGAACTCCCCCTGTGCCTCCCGGCCGGGGTCCCGGGCGACCCCGGCGACCCGGCCCTCCGGGCGAAGGAACTCCACGCCCTCGGGGTCGGCGAGGTCGTGGTCAAACTCGGCGCGGCCGGGGCGACGGCCTACGGGGACGACGGCTCGGAGGTCCACGCCCCGGCCCGGGCGGTCCGCGGGGCCGGCGGGGCCGGCACGGGTGACGTCTTCGTGGCGGGATACCTCTCGGCGTTCCTCGACGGGGCCTCGGCCCGGGCCCGCCTGGACCGTGCGGTCACCACGGGCGCCTTCGCGGTGGCCTCCCGGGGCGGCTGGGAGGGTGCGCCGACCCGGGCCGAACTCGGCCTCCTGTCCGCCCCGGCGGGCACGGTGGTCCGCTGAGCCCCGGCGGGGCCGGGCCGACACGGGGGTGCGGCCCGGCTCCGCCGGTTCCGGGCCGGCCCTGCGGGGCCGTCCCCCACCCCGCCCTTCGCCCGTTCCCCGGGCTCCGCCCGGACCCGTACGTGCGCTGCGCGCACGCGCCCTCAGACGCCGGGCGGGCTGGATACATCCGGCCCGCCCGTCCCTTGCGGCGCGGAGGTCCGGCGCGGAGCCCCGGGGCGGAGCCCCGGGGAACGGGCGAACCGGGGCCCCGGACGGAGTCCCGGGGGGCAGGGACCTCGCCCCCCGGAGCCCGGGGAACGGGCGAACCGCGGGTCCCCCCGGACGGAGTCCGGGGGGCAGGTCAGGGGACCTCGCCCCCGGGGCCCGGGGAACGGGCGAACCGGGGGTCCCCCCGGACGGAGTCCGGGGGGCAGGTCAGGGGACCTCGCCCCCGGGGCCCGGGGAACGGGCGGACCGGGGGTATCCCCGGACGGAGTCCGGGGGGGAGGGCAAGGGGGCCTCGTCGGACGGAGTCCGGGGGGAGGGCAGGGGGGCCTCGCCCCCGCAGGGCCCAGCCGCCCCCCGGCCCGGATCCCCCGCGCGGGGATTCCGGAGGCCGGCCGGCACTGCGTAGCCTGTACCGCATGCCCCGTTATGAATTCCGCTGCCGGACCTGCGAAGACACCTTCGAGGTCAGCCGGCCCATGGCTGAGTCCTCCGCACCCGCCGACTGCCCCGCCGGGCACGCCGATACCGTCAGGCTGCTCTCCGCCGTCGCCGTCGGCGGAACCAGCGCAGCCCCCGCCGCGCCCATGGGGGGCGGCGGCGGAGGCTGCTGTGGCGGGGGTGGCTGCGGCTGACCCGGCTCGGCGCTCGGCGCTCAGCGCTTGCGCGACAGGGTGATGCCGTCGGAGATCGCGAGCAGCACCGATTCCATGCGGGGGTCCGCCAGGACGTGCTCGTTGTAGGCCTGGACCCCCGCCGCTCCACCGGTCGCGGCCGGGTCCAGCACCGAGCCGTGGAACAGCGTGTTGTCCGTGACGAGCAGCCCGCCCGGGCGCAGCCGGGGCACGAGCTCCTCCCAGTAGGCGATCTGGCTCTGCTTGTCCGCGTCCATGTACGCCAGGTCGATGTGCGGTTCCGCCGGCATCGCGCGCAGCGTCTCGATCGCGGGAGCGATCCGCAGGTCGATGCGGTCCGCGACCCCGGCCTTCGCCCAGGCCTCGCGCGCGTACGCCGTCCACTCCTCCGAGACGTCGCACGCGATGAGGCGTCCGTCCGCGGGCATGGCCTGGGCCATCGACAGGGAGGAGAAGCCGGTGAAGGTGCCGATCTCCACGATGTGCCGGGCGCCGGTCAGCCGGACCAGAAAGGCCAGCAGCGGCCCCTGTTCCTGAGCCGACTGCATTCCGGCCGAGTCCGGGAACACCTCGTAGGTGGTCTCCACCAGCCCCCGCTGGACCTCGTCCAGCGGGGGGTTGTGCGCGAGCACGTACTGGTAGAGCTCGTCTGTGATCTTGGTGCTGTTGCCCTTGGTCATGGGGCCAGTGTGCCCATGATCAGGCGGCGGGGGCGGCGAGTCTCGCGACTTCGCGGGTGAACGCGCGCACGATCTCCTCACCGGCCAGCACGCCCGCCTGCGCCAGCGCCGTCACGTGCGGCGCCGTCCAGCCGGCGTCGGCCAGCTCCCCGTGGCCCGGCCGCCAGGCCGTGTCCGCCGCGAGCAGCAGGTCCGCGTCGAGGAGCGAGTCGCCCGCGGCCAGCGTGCTGGTGGCCCCCGTGCGCCGGGCCACCTCGTGCATCGCCGCGCTCTTGGTCAGCGGCCGCGGGACGGCGTAGATCTTGCGGCCCTGGAGCGAGACCGTCCAGCCGCGCGCCTCGGACCATTCCGTCAGCGCCTTGATCCACTCGGCGGGGACCAGCGCCCGCTCCACGACGAGGTACGCGAACAGGTCCTCGGCCACCCGCGCCTTGCGCAGCCAGGCCGGGTCGGCGACGGACAGCAGGTGCGCGTTCATCTCCTCCAGCGGCGCGGACTCCGCGGCGAGCCGCGCCGCGACCTGGCGGCGCCAGTCCCGGTCCGGGACCCCGTCCACCAGCAGCTGGCCGCCGTTGGCGCAGATCGCGTACTTCGCCGGCCTGCCGGGGAAACGGATGCGCTGGTACTGCTTGCGGGTCCGGGTGGTGGTCGGCACGAACACCGCGTCCGGGTCGGCGGACAGTTCCGCCAGCAGCCCCGCCGCCGTCTCCGTCATGTACGACAGCGGCTTGCTCTCGTGCACCTCCACGCACAGCAGCCGCGGGGCCACCGGGTCGGGCATGGTCAGGCCGAGCGCGGCCGCCGAGTAGATGAGCGTACGGTCGAGGTCACTGGCTACGAGAACGGTCACTTGGTGGCCACGGCCTTTCCGTCGGCGCCCGTGGCGCCGCGCGTGAAGCGGGGATGGATGAGTCCTACGCAGCTGTACGGCAGGCCGTCGACCTCTTCCACCGGCACCCCCCGCTGCTCCGCGAGGAGGCGTACGTGGTCCAGGTCGGCCCCGGCGCCGCGCTGCGCGAGGATCTTCCACGGCACCCGGCGCAGCAGCACCCGTGTCGTCTCGCCGACGCCGGGCTTCACCAGGTTCACGTCGTGGATCCCGTACTCCTCGCTGATCCGCTCCACCGCCCGCCAGCCCACCCAGGTCGGCGTGCGGTCGGCGGCGAGGAGCTCCTTGACCTCGGCGTCCACGGCCTCGGCCACCTCCTCGAAGTGCGCGGAGACGGTGTCGACGAACGCGACGGAGACATCGGCGCCGGCGAGCTCGCGGTAGAACTTCGCGCCGTGGAAATCGGCGGGCCCGACCAGGTCGGACCTGAGCACCGTACGCGAGACCAGTCCGGAAACGGTGGAATTCAGGCAGGCGGAGGGGATCAGGAAGTCCTCGCGGGTGCCGTACGTCTCCACGCACGAGCCGGGGTCGGCGAGGACCACGATCTCCGGGTTGAAGCCCTCGAACTCGCCCAGGGCCTCGCGCAGTTCGCGGGTGATGGCGCCCTTGCCGGTCCAGCCGTCGACGAAGACCACGTCGGCCGGGTCGTGGTGGGCGGCCAGCCAGCGCAGGGCGTTGGCGTCGATGCCGCGGCCGCGCACGATGGAGACGGCGTAGTGCGGCAGGTCCAGGCCGTGCCGGGCCTGCGCCCAGCGCCGCATGAGCACGCCCACGGGGGTGCCGGCGCGGGCCAGGGAGACCAGGACGGGAGAGGGCGAGCGCTCCGCGAGGACCGTCTCGGTGACGGTGCCGACGGCGCGGGCCATCCGGGCGGCGGAGGCGGTCAGCGCGCTCTGGTAGAGCTGCTGGTACTCCGGGGACGGCTGGAACTCCACCGGCAGCGATTCCGCGTAGTGCGCGCCGCCGGCCTGGATGGCCTCCTCGCGCTCCTCGGTCGGGGCCTCCAGCTCGACCTCGGAGAGGTCCTGGAGCAGCCAGCCGACGTCCTCGGCGGCGTAGGAGGAGAAGGCGGGCCCGCGCAGTGGTTCGCCCAGGGGCCCGTGCTGGGGCTCGGTCATGATCGGCTCCTGCCGGTCGGGTACGTACGAAGGGATGACCGCCAGCAGGACCCGGCCGGTGTGCGGCGCGAGGGCCGCGAGCAGACCGGTACGGAGTTCGGCGGTGTCCCCGGCGGAGTCCACGACGGCGACCACGGCGTCGAAGCGGGCGCCCGCGGTGCCGGCGGCGACGTTGTACGCGTACCGGTCGCCGGGGCCGTCGGCCGGGGCGTCGTGGGCGGGGAAGACGAGCCGGGTGCGGATGGCGTAGCCGGGGTCGTCCACGGCGAGCACCGGCGAGCGGGTGGTGGTGGAGAAGCGCACCTCGGCCGGCGCTGTCGCCCCGCCGGACGCCTCCAGGGCCTGCGCGAGGCGCAGCGGGGCGTACATCAGCTCCTCGGTGCCGAGTACGAGGACCCGTGCGGGGGCCGCGCCGAGCGCGGCCTCGATCCGGTCCGCCATGGCCGGCAGGGCGGCCTCCAGGGCTGCGCGGTGCGCCGGGGTGAAGCCGTGGCGTCCGCCGTCGGGTATGCCGGCCGGCCAGTCCAGTTCCACGCGGGTGAACGGGTGCGGGCCGTCCGCCGGGGCGCCGCCGCGGGCCGCGGAACCCGCCGGGGCGGCCTGCGCCTCGTACCGCTCCACCAGGGCCTGCCCCTTCGCCAGCACCCCCTCCGGGAGGGAGACCGTGCCCGAGGCCAGGGCCATGAGGTCCACGCGGGCGCCCAGCTCCCGGGCGAAGGCGACGAGGCGGTCGCGGTCGGCCGGGGAGCGCATGTCGACCAGGGCGACGACCACGTAGTGATCGCGCGGGTGGCGGGCGTGGAGGTCGGCGATGGTGTTCAGGACGGTGTTGCCGGTGGAGAACTCGTCGTCGACGAGGACCAGCGGGCCCGGGCCCGCCAGCAGCTTGGGGTCCTCCGGCACCAGCAGGTGCGAGGTGGCGTGCGAGTGGGCCTCCTCGAAGCCGCCCGCGGCCTCCACGCCGGGCACGGGGCGGCGGGTGGAGTGCAGGTAGGGGGCGCTGCCCAGGCCGTCGGCCACGCAGTGGCCGAGCCCGGTCGCGGTCTCCGCGTAGCCCAGGACCACCGCCGAGGCCGCCGCCTCCTCGCCCAGCAGCTCACGGACCCGCTCACCGAGCCCGTACCCGGCCGCGTACACGGCAGCCGGGGACTGCGGGACGTGCTTGCCCAGCACCCGGGACACGAGCAGGTGGGCCCGCTTGGGGTTGCGCCGCAGCGCCAGCCCCAGGAGGTCCCGGAGCGCCGGCCCGCCGGTCCCGTCACCCGTCCCGTCGTCCAGGCTCACGCCCAGCCGGTCCGCGACCCACGTTCCCGACCACACCGCTTCGATCGTCTTGCCCTTCTTCGCAGTCAACGGCCCGCTCACACCTGGAGCCCGGCCGTGAGGAGATCGACGAAGCCGACCTCCTCCTTCGCCACACCGAAGACCTCGGCGCGCAGCATGGTGCGCTCCGCCCAGGCCCGGTGGGGCTTCACCTCGTTCATCTTGTTCGTGTAGGCGGAACGCATCACTCCGCCGCCTCCGCGCTCGGGGCGCAGGATGTCTTGAGCATCGCTGAACTCCTCGTGCGACACCACCGAGAGCGCGTGGACCGGGGTGACGTGGGCGGGGTGGATGCAGGTCTTGCCCAGCAGCCCGTTGGCCCGGTCGAGCTCGATCTCGCGCAGCAGCCCGTCCAGGTCGTGCTCGATCAGCGCGGTGCGCAGCTCCTCGACGCCCTCCTCCAGGAAGGGGCTGCGGCGCAGCTGCGGCTTGAAGAGCCGCTGCTGGCTGCGGAAGTACTCCCAGACGGGCCCGGTGACGGTGAAACCGGTGCCGTCGGCGCGGCTGAGCACGTTGACCACGTCGGCGATCACCCCGGCGACGATCTGGACGTCGTAGGCGGTCATGTCGGGGGTGCGGCGCAGCCCGTAGGCGGAGCAGAAGTCGGTCACGCCCAGGCGCAGGGCCAGGACCCGCTCGCGGTACTTGTTGACCGTGCGGGAGATCCCGGCGAGGGCCTCGACCCGGGTTTCCAGGTGGAGCAGCTCGGGGGTCTCCAGGACGGGCATCGCGTACAGCCTCGGCAGGCCGCTCGCGGCTTCCGCCTGCGCGACGGCGTCGAGGAAGGCGATCCCCCGGCTCTCGCTGAACTTGGGAAGCACGAATCCGGCCAGTCGCGCCGCCGAGCCGCCGAGCCGGTGCACGAGGTCGGGGATCTGCTCGGGTTCGCGGACGCGGATGAAGAGCAGGGGGAGCTCCGCCGGGTCCTCGTGGAGGGCGGCGAACTGCCGGACGAGGTTCTCCTCGCCGCCGACGACGTCCGCGTCGCTGATGGAATCCTCCAGGCAGAGGACCATGGAGACGACTCCGAGGCCGGCCTGCTTGCGGATGTCACGGGCGAGCTGGGGCCGGGTGGCCGGGCTGTAGAGCGTGGCTCCCAGGGCGGCGGCGAGCGTGGCGGCGGGGGAGGCGGCGGTGAACTCTGCCGGCTCCTGGTGGAAGAGGTCCTTGCGGACGGTGGGCGAAATATGCCCGAAGTGACGCATGTGCTTCCCCCGTACAGGCTCGGCGGCCGATCTGGCGTGGCCGGTAATAGTACGTACGAACGTGAGTCAAGAGTTCCTCAAGCACATGAAATCCAGGTAACCCTCTTGCACCATGCCCAGGTCTCGCGATCCGGACAAGGTCTACGGGGGGCCGCATTGTCCCGGTCCCGCCCGGGAGGGCAGGATGACCGCCATGACGCACGCGATGCAGAAGGGCTCCAACATCCCCGTGGCCGCCGTGGCGGTCCGCGCGGTGCTGCGCTGGACCGCGGGGCCCGACGTGCCCGACGTGGACGCCTCCGCGCTGCTCGTGGGGGCGGACGGGCGCGTGCGCTCGGACGAGGACTTCGTCTTCTACAACCAGCCCCGGCACCCCTCGGGGGCCGTCTGGCGGCTCGGGAAGAAGCAGCTCGGCGACGGCATCACCGACGCCGTCCAGGCGGACCTGCGGGCCGTCACACCGGCCGTGGACCGGATCCTGGTCGTCGCCTCCGCCGAGGACGTCCCCTTCGAGCGGGTCCGCGACCTGCGGATCCTGCTCTACGACGCCACGGCGACCGGCGGCTCCGAACCGCTGGCCTACTTCGACGTGCGGCCGGAGACGGGCGCCGAGACGGCGCTGATCTGCGGCGAGCTGTACCGGCGGGCCGACGCGTGGAAGTTCCGCGCGCTGGGCGAGGGCTACTCCAACGGGCTCGTCGGACTGGCCACCGACCACGGGATCTCCGTGGACGAGAACGCCCCGGAGGCCCCGGAGCAGGGACAGGGACAGGCCCAGGGACAAGGGCAGGGACAGGGACAGCCCCAGGCGCAGGCCGCCACGACGGCCCTCGCACCGCCCACCCAGGCCCCGCCCGTCGCCGAGCCCGCCTACGGCTACCCGCAGCCCGTGGCCCAGGCCCCGGTGCCGGCTCCGGGCGGGGACCCGTCCTTCCGGCTCCCGGCGCAGGGCCCGCAGTTCATCCGCCGCTGAGCCCGGCGGCCGTCGCACGCGCCCGCGCAGGGGCCGGCGCACGAGCCCGCGCGGGCGCCCCGGCCGCTCCACGGCCCCGGCGGCCCGCTCAGGTCTTGGTCTTGTAGCCCCGGCCCCACTGGAGGCCCCACCCGTACAGCCGGTCGAGCTCGGCCTGGAACCCGTACACGAAGGTGACCTCGCGCCGCACGATCAGTTCCCCCTTGACGTTCTCGAGGGAGACGACGGCGCAGGAGCGGGCGTGCGGGTGGCGCTCCTCCAGCGGGATCTCGATGCGCGGCCCGGTGATCGGGTAGAGGGTGACCAGGGCGTGCGTCCGGTCGAAGGCCGGGGTCTGGTCGTAGATGTAGACGAAGACCAGCAGCCGCTTGATCTCCTCGGCGTGGTCGAGGTTGACGAAGATCGTCTCGCCGGAGGGCGCCCCGAACCGGTCGTCCCCGCTGAGCTTCACGTACGGCGGGCTGTTGATGTCCCCGTGCAGGTTCCCCAGGGGCTGGACGACGCCCCGGGTGCCGTCGGTCAGCTCGTAGAGGCAGCCGATGTCGAGGTCGACATTGACCATGCCCTGGGTGTGCGCCTGCACCATATCGGGTTTGAACAGCTTGAACGGGTGCCGGAAGAGCTGCCCGCTCTGGCCGGGGCTGCGGCCGCCTATGTCCGAGGTCCGCATCCGCCAGGAGAGGTTCACGCGCAAGTTGCCGTGCACCGCCCCCTGTTTGGTGAGCGACACCGTCGGATGGCGTTTGGTCAGCTCGATCGCGTTCGACGAGGCACTGCCCGACTGGAACTGCGTGCCGCGGCTGCCCCTGATGCCGTCGAAGAATCCCATCCCCACAACCCCCCTGCTCCCTTGGCCCGCTTGGCCCCCTCAGGCACGCCGGGGTTCGGTCCCGGCATGCGGACGGGGCGGCCCGGTGGGTCCGTGGACCCGCCGGACCGCCCCGCACTTGAGCGTTCCGCATTACCGCCGCGATCATGCCTCGGCGGTGGAACCCTCCAGTTCCAGGCGCTTGTTGCGGCGCACGGAGGACCAGAAGGACCAGGCGATCAGGACGACGCCGACGAGGCCGGTGATGACCTCGTTGATCTCGTACTGGATGGTGACGAGCAGGAGGACGGCGAGCGCGCCGATGGCGTAGTGCGCGCCGTGCTCCAGGTAGACGTAGTCGTCGAGGGTTCCCTGGCGGACCAGGTAGACCGTCAGCGACCGGACGTACATGGCACCGATGCCGAGGCCGAGGGCCATGATCACGATGTCGCTGGTGATGGCGAAGGCGCCGATGACCCCGTCGAAGGAGAAGGAGGCGTCGAGGACTTCGAGGTAGAGGAACATGAAGAACGCGGCCTTGCCGGCCATGGCGACGACCGAGACGGATTTACCGCTCTTCTTCGCCTCTTCCTCCAGCTCGTGCTCGTGCTCCTCCTCTTCCTCCAGCTTGTTCTCGAAGTAGCCGGAGAGGCCGCCGACGATCATGTAGGTGACCAGGCCGAAGATGCCGGAGATCAGGACGGTCTGCGCCTTGTCCACGTGCACGCCGCCGTGCTGGTGGGCGTTGACGGCGAAGGTCATCGAGGTGACGGCCAGGACGATCAGCGCGATGCACGCCGACAGCATGTCGATCTTGCCGAGCTTGGCGAGCGGACGCTCCAGCCACGCGAGCCACTTGATGTCGCGGTCCTCGAAGATGAAGTCGAGGAAGATCATCAGCAGGAACATGCCACCGAAGGCGGCGATGGACGGGTGTGCGTCCGTGACGAGCTGCTTGTAGCGGTCCGGTTCGGACACCGCGAGGTCGACGGCGTCGATCGGCCCGATCTTGGCGCTGATCGCCACGATCACGATCGGGAAGACCAGGCGCATGCCGAACACGGCGATGAGGACACCGACGGTGAGGAAGATCTTCTGCCAGAAGGCATTCATCTTCTTCAGGATTCCGGCGTTGACCACCGCGTTGTCGAAGGACAGCGAGATCTCAAGGATGGTCAGGATCGCAACGACCCCGAAGGCCTCCCACCCCCCGTAGAGCACCGCTGCGACCAGTCCGAGCGCAGTGACTGCGAACGACCAGCCGAAGGTTTTCAGAACCACTGGCATCCCATCGTGTTGTACGGCTTTACGAAACGTTGACCCCGAAGTCTAGAGCGATGCCGCGGAGCCCCGACGCGTACCCCTGCCCCACCGCACGGAACTTCCATTCGCCCCCGTACCGGTAGACCTCGCCGAAGATCATCGCGGTCTCGCTGGAGGCGTCCTCGGAAAGGTCGTAGCGGGCCAGTTCCTGACCGTCCGCCTCGTTCACCACCCGGATGAAGGCATTGCTGACCTGGCCGAAGCTCTGCCGGCGGGCCTCGGCCTCGTGGATCGAGACCGGGAAGACGATCTTGTCCACGCCGGCCGGGACCTTGGTGAGGTCGATGATGATCGACTCGTCGTCCCCTTCACCCTCGCCGGTGAGGTTGTCCCCCGTGTGTTCGACGGAGCCCTCGGGGCTCTTCAGGTTGTTGTAGAAGACGAAGTACTCGTCCCCGAGCACCCGGCCGTTGTTGCACAGGAGTGCGCTGGCATCGAGGTCGAAGTCGGCGCCCGTGGTCGAGCGCGCGTCCCATCCGAGGCCGACCAGAACCCGGGTCAGGTTCGGTGCGGCTTTGGAGAGGGAGACATTGCCCCCCTTGGCGAGTGTGACGCCCATGTTGTGGTCCTCCCCGGACGACGGTGGCGGTGTGGCGAAGTGACGGTACGGCGTAAGGCGGTGTGACGGTAAGGCGGTAAGGCGGTGTGACGGTACGGCGGTACGGCCGTAAAGCCGGTCCGGCGCCGTACACACGAGTGCACGGCGCCGGACGGATGGTACGACTGCTCTGGCCGAGCAGGCTCAGACGTTGACGCCGAAGTCCTGCGCGATGCCGCGCAGGCCCGAGGCGTAGCCCTGGCCGATGGCGCGGAACTTCCACTCCGCACCGTTGCGGTAGAGCTCGCCGAAGACCATGGCGGTCTCGGTCGAGGCGTCCTCCGACAGGTCGTAGCGGGCGAGCTCGGCGTTGTCGGCCTGGTTCACGACGCGGATGTACGCGTTGCGGACCTGGCCGAAGCTCTGCTGGCGGCTCTCGGCCTCGTAGATCGAGACCGGGAAGACGATCTTGGCCACGTCGGCGGGGACGCCGGCGAGGTTGACCTTGATCGCCTCGTCGTCGCCCTCGCCCTCACCGGTGGTGTTGTCACCGGTGTGCTCGACCGAGCCGTCGGGGCTCTTCAGGTTGTTGAAGAAGACGAAGTTCGCGTCGCTGGCGACCTTGCCCTGGTCGTTGGTCAGGATCGCGCTGGCGTCGAGGTCGAAGTCGACACCGGTGGTGGTGCGAGCGTCCCAGCCCAGACCGACGATGACCGCGGTCAGGTTCGGCGCGGCCTTGGACAGCGAGACGTTGCCGCCCTTGCTGAGGCTGACTCCCACGGGTCCTCCATAAGGTTTTGTGTGGGGCGGGGCCCCGTCGTGCGGTTGCTATCGGATCAACGTTTCGATCCTAGTGACGGGTTCCCGCCTGTACGGGCTTATTCCAGGCGAACGGGCCCGCGTGCCTGCCGGCACCGTGCCCATGAGCCTGCGGTACGGACTCAGAGGCTGTCGAGGGCCTTGATGTACTCGTTCAGGTCACGCGCGTCGGGCAGTCCGTTGACGACGCTCCAGCGCACGATGCCCTCCCGGTCGATGACGAAGGTGCCGCGCACCGCGCAGCCCTTCTCCTCGTCGAAGACCCCGTAGGCGCGGGAGACCTCGCCGTGCGGCCAGAAGTCCGACAGCAGCGGGTATTCCAGCCCCTCCTGCTCGCCGAAGACGCGCAGGGTGGGCACGGAGTCGTTGGAGACCGCGAGGAGCTGCACGTCGTCGTTCTGGAAGCGCGGCAGCTGGTCGCGCAGCTCGCAGAGCTCGCCGGTGCAGACGCCGGTGAAGGCGAAGGGGTAGAAGAGCAGCACGACGGCCTTCTCCCCCCGGAAGTCGGAGAGCCGCACGGCCCTGCCGTGGTTGTCCTTGAGCTCGAAGTCCGGGGCCTTGCTGCCGACCTCGATCGCCATCTGTCGCATCCCTTCGTCCCGCGTTCGTCCCGCATCCCTGCGTTGGGCTGTTCGGGTGATCCCAGCTTATGGGCCCGTTCGTGGACCCGCTGGCGGGCCCACCGCGCGTCCGGCTCCGCTCCGCCCGCGAAACGCACACACCCCGCCCGCCGGGAAGCATCCGGCGTGCGGGGTGCGTGTGTGGTCCGCATGACTGCGGGGCGCGGCTCAGCGCTTGGACTTGGCCGTCTTCGGAGTCGCCAGCTTGGTGGCGGTCCACTCCTTGCCGACGGGGAGACCCTTCGCCAGCGAGAGGCCGGCGGTCTCGGCGGCCTCGCTGATGTCGCTGGCCTCGACAAAACCGTCCTTGCCGGTCTTGGGGGTCACCAGCAGGATCAGTGCGCCGTCCTCGACCAGCTCGGTCGCGTCGACCAGGGCGTCCGTCAGGTCGCCGTCGTCCTCCCGGAACCACAGCAGAACCGCGTCTGCGACATCGTCGTAGTCCTCATCGACGAGTTCGGTGACGTGATCCTCTACGGCATCACGGAATTCCTGATCGACGTCGTCGTCGAAGCCGATTTCCTGGACCACCTGTTCGGACTGGAAACCCAGCCTGGCGGCCAGGTTCTCCGCGTGGTCCGCGGTCGCGCTCACGGGGTGCCTCCTGCTCATGTTCGGTGAATGTTCTTCGGCGGCGCGCGTACGCGCAGCATGGGCGTAGTCCACACGGGAGCGGCGGATCGCGCAAGTACCCGGTCGCCGAGACCGTCGAAACGGTGACGATTGCGGCCGTCTCGCCGCAACTTTCAGCCCTTCCGCATGTACCCCTGGTGATTCATCCCACACCATTCCACCTCATTCGGCGCGGCCCCGGGACTTTCGCACCTGTTTGAGGGACGAACGGCCTTGCGAAGGGGTTGATCGACATGGGCGTAAGGTTGCGGTTTGGGCGTTGTCGTCGCCGCAGCCAGCACAATCCCGCCACCTCAAGGGATTACCCAACGGTAAAGATGACGATTTCTGCCGAGCGTAAGACCATGGGAGGCGGCGAGACTCAAGGCACGACTCCCCCGACAGCGAAGGAACAGCGTGGCTTCCGCATCCGATCGCAATCCGATCATCATTGGTGGCCTGCCGAGTCAGGTACCGGACTTCGATCCGGAAGAGACGCAGGAGTGGCTCGACTCCCTTGACGCGGCCGTCGACGAGCGGGGCCGCGAGCGCGCCCGCTACCTGATGCTGCGGCTGATGGAACGGGCCCGCGAGAAGCGCGTGGCCGTGCCCGAGATGCGCTCCACGGACTACGTCAACACGATCGCCACCAAGGACGAGCCCTTCTTCCCCGGCAACGAGGAGATCGAGCGCAAGGTCCTCAACGCCACCCGGTGGAACGCGGCCGTCATGGTCTCGCGCGCCCAGCGTCCCGGGATCGGCGTCGGCGGTCACATCGCCACCTTCGCCTCCTCCGCCTCCCTCTACGACGTGGGCTTCAACCACTTCTTCCGGGGCAAGGACGAGGGCGACGGCGGCGACCAGATCTTCTTCCAGGGCCACGCCTCGCCCGGCATCTACGCCCGCGCCTACCTCCTGGACCGGCTCTCCGAGCAGCAGCTCGACGCGTTCCGCCAGGAGAAGTCGAAGGCCCCGTACGGCCTCTCCAGCTACCCGCACCCGCGGCTCATGCCGGACTTCTGGGAGTTCCCGACCGTCTCGATGGGCCTCGGCCCGCTCGGTGCGATCTACCAGGCCCGGATGAACCGGTACATGGAGGCCCGCGGGATCGCGGACACCTCCAAGTCACACGTTTGGGCGTATCTCGGCGACGGCGAGATGGACGAGCCCGAGTCGCTCGGCCAGCTCTCCATCGCGGCCCGCGAGCACCTCGACAACCTGACCTTCGTCGTCAACTGCAACCTGCAGCGCCTCGACGGCCCGGTCCGCGGCAACGGCAAGATCATGCAGGAGCTGGAGTCGCAGTTCCGCGGCGCCGGCTGGAACGTCATCAAGCTGATCTGGGACCGCTCCTGGGACCCGCTGCTGGCCCAGGACCGCGACGGCATCCTGGTCAACAAGCTCAACACCACCCCGGACGGCCAGTTCCAGACGTACGCCACCGAGACCGGCGCGTACATCCGCGAGCACTTCTTCGGCGGCGACCACCGGCTGCGCGCCATGGTCGAGAACATGTCCGACCAGCAGATCCAGCACCTGGGCCGCGGCGGTCACGACCACAAGAAGGTCTACGCGGCCTACGCGGCGGCCAAGGCCCACAAGGGCCAGCCGACGGTGATCCTGGCGCAGACGGTCAAGGGCTGGACCCTCGGCCCGAACTTCGAGGGCCGCAACGCGACCCACCAGATGAAGAAGCTGACGGCCGACGACCTCAAGCGCTTCCGCGACCGCCTGCACATCCCGATCACGGACGCCCAGCTGGAGGACGGCGCGCCGCCGTACTACCACCCGGGCCGCAACTCCCCCGAGATCCAGTACATGCACGACCGCCGCAGTGCGCTCGGCGGCTACGTGCCGACCCGCGTGGTGCGCGCGAAGCCGCTGCAGCTGCCGGGCGACGCCACCTACGCGGCCGCCAAGAAGGGCTCGGGCCAGCAGTCGATCGCCACCACCATGGCCTTCGTCCGCATCCTGAAGGACCTCATGCGGGACAAGGAGATCGGCAAGCGCTTCGTGCTGATCGCCCCCGACGAGTACCGCACATTCGGCATGGACGCGTTCTTCCCGAGCGCCAAGATCTACAACCCGCTGGGCCAGCAGTACGAGGCGGTCGACCGCGACCTGCTGCTCGCGTACAAGGAGTCCCCGACCGGCCAGATGCTGCACGACGGCATCTCGGAGGCGGGCTGCACGGCCTCGCTGATCGCCGCGGGTTCGGCGTACGCCACGCACGGCGAGCCGCTGATCCCGGTCTACGTCTTCTACTCGATGTTCGGTTTCCAGCGCACGGGTGACCAGTTCTGGCAGATGGCCGACCAGCTGGCGCGCGGTTTCGTCCTCGGCGCGACCGCCGGCCGGACCACCCTGACGGGTGAGGGCCTGCAGCACGCCGACGGCCACTCCCAGCTGCTGGCCTCGACCAACCCGGGCTGCGTGGCGTACGACCCGGCCTACGGGTACGAGATCGCGCACATCGTCAAGGACGGTCTGCGGCGCATGTACGGCCCCGACGCCGAGGACGTCTTCTACTACCTGACGGTCTACAACGAGCCCATCCAGCACCCGGCCGAGCCGGCCGGCGTGGACGTGGACGGGATCCTCAAGGGCATCCACCGGATCTCCGAGGGCACCTCGGGAGCCGTCGGGGCGCAGATCATGGCCTCGGGCGTGGCGGTGCCGTGGGCGCTGGAGGCGCAGCGGATCCTGGCCGCCGAGTGGAACGTCCGGGCGGACGTCTGGTCGGCGACCTCCTGGAACGAGCTGCGCCGCGAGGCCGTCGCCGTGGAGGAGCACAACCTGCTCCACCCGGAGGAGGAGCAGCGCGTCCCGTACGTGACGAGCAAGCTGTCCGGTGCGGAGGGCCCGTTCGTGGCGGTCTCCGACTGGATGCGGGCGGTCCCGGACCAGATCTCGCGCTGGGTGCCCGGCACGTACACCTCGCTGGGCGCGGACGGCTTCGGCTTCGCGGACACGCGGGGCGCGGCCCGGCGCTTCTTCCACATCGACGCGCAGTCGGTGGTCCTCTCGGTGCTGACCGAGCTGGCCAAGGAGGGCAAGATCGACCGTTCGGCGCTGAAGCAGGCGATCGACCGGTACCAGCTGCTGGACGTCCGGGCGGCCGACCCGGGCGCGGCCGGGGGCGACGCGTAGCCGTCACTCTTCCGAGGGGGCGCTGGGACATTTGTCCCAGCGCCCCTTACTTGTTCTTTACGATGCTGGGCATGAAGCAACCCTCCCGCCAGTCGCGGTGGGAGCGCCGGACGCAGACGCCTCTGCTGGTGCTCGCCCTGGGATTCGCCGTCGCCTACGCCGTGCCCATCGTGGCGCCCGACGCCAGCCCGTGGGTGCATCACGCCTGCACGCACGCCGAGTGGGTGGTGTGGGCCGCCTTCGCCGCCGACTACGTGGTCCGGCTGGGCCTGGCGCACTCGAAGCGGGCCTTCGTACGGACCCACTGGATGGACCTGGCGGCGGTGCTGCTGCCGATGATCCAGCCGCTGCGGCTGCTCAGGGTGGTCTCCACGCTGATGCTGGTGGGCCGGCGGGCCCGGATGGCCCCGCAGATCCGGCTGACCACGTACGTGGCGGGCGCGGTGGTCGGGCTGCTGATGTTCGGCTCGCTGGCGGTGCTGAGCGTGGAGCGGGACGCCCCCGACGGCAACATCAAGAACCTCGGGGACGCCCTGTGGTGGTCGGTGACCACGATGACGACGGTCGGCTACGGGGACCACTCCCCCACCACCGGCCTCGGACGGCTCCTGGCGGTCGGGCTGATGCTGTCCGGGATCGCGCTGCTGGGTGTGGTGACGGCCAACATCGCGGCCTGGTTCATCTCCCGTTTCGAACGCGACGACCTGGTCGAGCGGGCCCAGACGGCGGCGATCTCCGAACTGACGGCGGAGGTACGGGCGCTGCGCGCCGAGGTCGCCCGCCTCGGCGGGGCCCCGGGGGCCGGCCTGGCCGCGGGGGCCGGCCTGGTCCCGGGGGCCGGCCTGGCCACGGGGGCCGGCGGGGTCCCGGGGGCCGGCCTGGTCCCGGGAGTCGCGGGCCCCGCCGCCGACCCCGCCCCGGGCGCCGGGGTCGGCGTCCAGGGCGGGCCGGTGCAGGCGGGCGGCGGCTCCGTCAGCGCTCCCACACCTTGAACGCCCTGACCTGGTAGGGCGACTGGGGCAGCCACACCCCGTCGCCCGGGTAGGTCTGGAACTCACCGGTCTCGGCGCATTCGGCCGACTGGTAGGTGGTGACCGGGCGGCCGGTCCGGTTCGTGAGGGACTGGGCGGTGGTCCCGGCGGGCAGGGCGGTGCAGCTGTTGATGTCGAGGGTGCTGAGCTCGTGGGTGGTCCGGGCGCCCTTGAACTCCGGCTTCGCCCACAGGCACAGCTGCCCGGTGGCGCAGGCCCCGAGCGCCGGCGGCCCGGCGGCCCGCCCCTTGGCCTTCGCCCGCCCGGAGGCCCGTACGGGAGCCGGGGCGTCGGCGCGGGCCTGCGCCCGGGCCTGTGCGTGAGCCGGCGCCGTGGCGAGGCCCGGGGCGAGGCCCGCCGCGTGGGCGGATTCCGCGGTGCCCGGGATCAGCAGGGTGGCGGCGAGAACGGTGGCCGTGGCGGCGGTGCGCTGCGGGAAAGTGGTGCTCCACGTACGCATGACGGGTCAACTCCTGGTGGACGAACGGGCCCCGGACCGTTTCCGGAGGCTCCGTCGGCACCACGCTGACCTGCGCGGACGCCCCGGCGGAAGGGCTCGCGGGCGGGTCCACCCTGATAGGCGACGGCCCCGCCGCAACCTCCCGGCGGGGCCGTCGTACGCGCGGCGTTGACGCTTCCGCGGCCCCTTCCGATCGGCGGCGGACGGGGCCGCGGAAGCGCGGGAGGCGCCGCCCGGGCCGCAGCGGGCGGCTCGGACGGCGCCGGTTCCAAGGACGCGCGGCCAAGACGACCTAGATGTGGGCCGCGCCCGCGCCCGCCGCCGCGTTCTCGCCGCGCTTGGTGAAGCCGGCCACCACCGCGGCGAGTACCGCGACCACGCCCGCGACGGTGAAGGCCGTGCTCATCCCTGACACGAACGTGTCGTGCGCGACCCCCGTGATGGTCGCCGCGAGCTGCTCGGGAGCCCCCGGCGGGACCGGGGCGATGCCGACCTGGATGCCCTTCTCCGCGAGGTCCGCCTGCTCCGGGGTGAGCGGCGGCAGCCCGGCCCCGGCCCAGTTGTCCTCGAGGACGCTGCCGACCTTGCTCGCCATGACCGCGCCGAGCACGGCGGTGCCCAGGCTGCCGCCGACCTGCATGGCGGCCTGCTGGAGGCCGCCGGCGACGCCCGAGAGCTCCAGCGGGGCGTTGCCGACGATGACCTCGGTGGCGCCGACCATGACGGGCGCGAGTCCGAGGCCCATCAGGGCGAACCAGAGCGACATGGTGGGGGTGGAGCTGCCCGGGGTCAGCTGGGCCATCCCGAAGCAGGCGACGGCGGTGGCGATCATTCCCGCGACGAGCGGCGGCCGCGGGCCGACCTTGGTGATGGCGAGGCCCGCGAGCGGCGATCCGATGATCATCATGCCGGTGAGCGGCAGCAGGTGCAGACCGCTGTCGACGGGGCTCATGCCGTGGACGTTCTGCAGGTAGAAGGTGACGAAGAACAGCCCGCCCATGAAGGCGAAGGCCATCAGGACCATCAGCACCGTGCCCGCGGACAGCGGCAGCGAGCGGAACATGCCGAGCGGGATCAGCGGCTCGGAGACGGAGTTCTCCCAGAAGGCGAAGGCCACGAAGCACAGCACGGAGCCGCCGAGGAAGGCGAGGGTCTTCGTGTCTCCCCAGCCCCATTCCGAGGCCTTGATCAGCGCCCAGATCAGCGAGAACATCCCGGCCGACAGCAGCAGGATGCCGAGGACGTCGAAGGAGCGCGGGGCGTTCTCGGCCCGGTGGTCGACCAGGATGAACAGGCCGAAGGCGAGCGCGAGGATGCCGACGGGGACGTTGATGAAGAAGACGGACTGCCAGCTCACGTTCTCGACGAGCAGGCCGCCGACGATCGGCCCGGCGGCGGTGGACGCGCCGATGACCATGCCCCAGATGCCGATGGCCATGTTGAGCTTCTCGGCCGGGAAGGTCGCCCGCAGCAGGCCCAGCGCGGCGGGCATCAGCAGCGCCCCGAAGACGCCCTGCGCGACGCGGAAGCCGATGACGAGCTCGACCCCGCTGGAGAGGCCGATGGCCGCCGAGGAGACGGCGAACCCGGCGATGCCTATGAGGAAGGTCTGCCGGTGGCCGAAGCGGTCGCCGAGCTTGCCCGCGGTGATGAGGGAGACCGCGAGGGCGAGCAGATAGCCGTTGGTGATCCACTGGACGTCGGCGAGCGAGGCGCCGAGGTCCTTCTGGATGGCCGGGTTGGCGACGGCGACGATCGTGCCGTCGAGGGTGACCATCATGACGCCGATCGCGACGGCGAACAGGGTGAGCCACGGGTGGCCCCTGAGGCCCGTACGGGCCGGTGCGGGGCCCGGGTCCTTGGTGAGCGAGAGTGCGTCCCCGCCGTCGACGGTGGTCTGACTAGTCATGCGGACAGATTAGTGACAGCGACTGACACTTCACAGACCGCTTCGTCGGACAGTCACTGTCAGGTCGGTCACAGGTACCCTGACCGCCGTGATGACCGATCAGCGGCCCGCGTCCGCACCGCCGGCCGGACTGCGCGAGCGCAAGAAACGGCGCACGCGCGACGCACTGCTGCGTGCGGCCCTCCTCCTCTTCATCGCCCAGGGGTACGAGGAGACCACCGTCGACGAGATCACCGACGCCGTGGACGTCTCCCAGCGGACCTTCTTCCGGTACTTCGCCAACAAGGAAGAAGTCGCCTTCGCCGTCCAGGACCTGGTCGAATCGCACTTCGTCGCGGCACTGGAGTCCCGCCCGCCGGCCGAGGGCCCCTTCGAGGCGATGCGCTCGGCCGTGCTCGCCGCCTGGGACACCGTCGACGAGGCCATCTCGGACCTGGTCCCCATCGACCTGTACATGCGCAGCTACCAGCTGATCGAGTCCACCCCGGCCCTGCTCGCCGTGCACCTGCGGCGCTCCACCGAACTGGAGGAGCGCATCGCCCGGCTGCTGGCCTGCCGCGAGGGGCTGGACGTGGACGCCGATCCGCGTCCGCGCGTGGCCGTCGCCGCGTTCACGGGCGTGATGCGCGTCACCGGACGGCTCTGGGGGCAGGGCGAGGACACCAGCGTGGCCGCCATCCGGCGGATGACCGAGGTCTACCTCGACCAGATCGGCCCGGCGCTGGCCTCCGACTGGCGCCGGCCCGCCTGACCTGCGCGGTTTGCGCCCGGCCCGCGAAGTCCCGTACGGAGGCGGGCGCCCGCGCGCGCGGTCCCGTACGGGAGCACCCGCCGGCGGGCGTCCCACGGCCGGCCGTGACTCCCGTCACCCGGCGCGCAGGCACCCGCCGCGGTCTCCTAGGCTGGACGCAGTGAACCTGCCCGGCCCCGCCCACACCCACTTCCCCGACGCCCCCGCGCGCCCGGCCGCCCTGCGCGCCCTGCTCGCGCTGACGGTCGTCTTCCTGATGCTCGCGACCACCGGCTGGACGGCCGTCTACCGGTCCGCTGACGACCCGTCCCCGCGCGAGGCCGCGCTCACGTCCTGGGCGGCGGCCCGCTTCGAAGGCCGGGCCCTGCCCGCCGCGGACGCCCCGGCGCCCGTGGTGGCACGTTTCTTCGCGAGCCTCGACGGCGCCCAGCGCGCCCGGCTCGCCGAGGGTCACCCGCTGGTGGTCGGCAATCTCGACGGTGTGCCGCCCGCTGTCCGCTACCGGGCCAACCGGATGGCCCTGAAGCAGGCCGCGCGGGCCGAGGACAGCCGCGCGCACGACATCACGCTGGCCCCCTCCGACCGCGCCGTCGCCGCCCGGCGCTCCCACCGCTTCGAGTCCCTCGCCGAGCCCGGCCGGCAGATCCTCGTCTTCGACCCCACCGGCGGCGCCCTCGTCGCGGAGGTCTTCGGCGACCTCGGCGAGGCCCGCCGGGTCTCGGTGGTCGTCCCCGGGGTCGACACCGACGCGCTCACCTTCGAGCGCTCGGTGCGCAAGCTGACCGCACCGGTCGGCATGGCCGAGTCCCTGTACGAGGCCGAGCGCGCGGCCGCCCCCGGCGGCCGGACCGCGGTCATCGCCTGGGCCGGCTACACCGCCCCGACCGGAGTCGGCATGGACGCGGCGACCGGGCGGCTGGCCGTGGACGGTGCGGTCAGGCTGCGCTCGCTGGCCTCCGGGCTGCCGGGGCGCGCGAGCGTGGCCCTGTTCTGCCACAGCTACGGTTCCGTGGTGTGCGGGGTGGCGGCGCACGAACTGCCGCCCCGGGTCACGGACATCGTGGTCGCGGGCAGCCCCGGCATGCGCGCCGGGAACGCCGCCGAGCTGCACACCTCCGCGCGGGTCTGGGCGATGCGCGACGCCGGCGACTGGATCGCCGACGTGCCCCACCTGGAGTTCGGGGGCCTGGGCCACGGCGCGGATCCGGTCTCCGGGGAGTTCGGCGCGCGGGTCCTGTCGGCGGCCGGAGCCAAGAGCCACACCGGCTACTTCGAGCCAGGCACCGAATCCCTGGACAACTTCGCCAAAATCGGAACCGGTGCGTTCGGTTCCACCGTGTGCGCCACCGGGGACGACACCTGCCGGCGCGGGACATCCGGTACGGACGGCGCCTGACCCCTCGGCCGACCCGAAATCGGACCTCGCAGCGGGGGGACGCCCGGGGGTTCGTCCCTTTACGATGTGCCGCATGGGTGACGTACTGGCCGGAAACCATGCCGTCTGGGAGTTCGACCGCACCACGAACTCGCTCATCATCCGCTTCGCACGGGGGATGCGAACGCCCAGACTCTGGCACGCCCTGGGGGAACGCCGGATTCCGCTGGAAGCGCTGTCCGGGGTGGGCCTGACCGTGGGACGGCGGGACACCCCGGTGCTGCACGCCCGCGTGCGGGTGGGAGCGGACCCCCTGATGGACGCCGCGGCGGGGCAGTTGCGGGACGCCTGCGATCCGTACCGGCTGGCGCTGCCGGGCGGCGGCGCCGGGGACGGGGCCGTCCGGGCGGCGGCCTTCGCCGAGGCCCTGCGCGAACGGCTCGGCCCGGCCGAGCCGGCCGAGCGGTTCCTCGTCGCCGCCCCGGAGCCGCCGGCCACGCTGAAGGCGTACGACGCCCGGCTCTCCTTCGACGGCGGCGCCGTCTCCTTCCGCTGGTCGCGCACCGGGGCCACCAGCGCCAAGTGGAAGGCGGGCGACCAGCGGTACCCGCTGGCCGCCCTGACCGGGCTCGTCTGGCACTCCCCGGAACGCTCCGGCGGGCACCTGCGGCTGTTGCCCCGCGAGGGCGCCGGCGATCCCCGGCCGGACCACGACCTCGCCTCCGCGGTCTTCGCCGTGGGGTACGGAGCCGTGCACGAGTCGCTGCCGTTCGCGGCGGCGGTGCTCGTGGCGCTGCGGGCCCGGGCGGTCGTCGCCTCCGGCGTGGGGGCGGCCCGGGTCCCCGGGCCCCGGGACTGGGAGCGGATGCAGCATCTCGCCGAGCTGCACGGGGCGGGGCTGCTCACGGACGCGGAGTACCGGGCCCTGCGCGACCGCTTCACGGCCGGGCGGGGCTGACCCCGCGAGGGTCCCGGGCCCGGCCCCGCGGGGCCCGTCCCCTACCCGCCCGTTCCCCCGGGATCCGCCCCGGACCCCGGTCCTCGAACGCCGGGCGGACTGGAGAACTACCCCTCGCGGGCCGCCGACGTGGAGCTCATGTCCGGGTAGCGGTCGCCCGCGACCTGGGCCGCTATCGGGTCCAGGAGGGACAGTTCGGCGGCCGTCAGGGTGATGCGGGTCGCCGCCGTGTTCTCCGCGAGGCGGGAGGGCTTGCGGGTGCCCGGGATCGGGACGACCGTCAGGCCGTGCACCGCCGCCCGCTGCTGCACCCACGCCAGGGCGATCTGCGCCGGCGTCGCACCGCGGGCCGCCGCGATCTCCCGTACCGGCGCCAGCAGCGCCCCGTTCGCCTTCGCGTTGTCACCGGTGAACCGGGGCTGGTACTGCCGGAAGTCATCGGCCGTCAGATCCGCCGAAGCGTCCGCGAAGGCCCCGGTCAGGAAGCCGCGCCCGAGCGGGGAGTACGGCACGAAGGCCACGCCCAGCTCCGCCGCCGCGCCCACCGCGCTGCGCTCCACGTCCCGGCTGAACAGCGACCACTCCGACTGGAGCGCCGCGATCGGGTGCACCGCGTGCGCCTCGCGCAGCTCGGCGCCGGTCACCTCGCTGAGCCCGAGGTGAAGGACCTTGCCCTCCTTGACCAGCTCCGCCATCGCGCCCACCGACTCGGCGAACGGAACGGCCGGATCCCGCCGGTGCATGTAGTAGAGGTCGATCACCTCGGTGCCCAGCCTGCGCAGACTGTCCTCCACCGCGCCACGGATGTACGCGCGGTCGTTGCGGACGCCCCGGTACTGCGGGTCGTCCGTCCGCTCTATGGCGAACTTCGTGGCGAGGGTGATCCGGTCGCGGTGCGCGGCCACGAACGGCGCGAGGAACTCCTCGTTGGCGCCGCGCCCGTAGACGTCTGCGGTGTCGAAGAGGGTGACCCCCGCGTCCAGCGCCGCGTCCAGGGTCTGCCGGGCCGCCGCCTCGTCCGTGTCCCCGTAGAACTCGCTCATGCCCATGCAGCCGAGGCCCTGGACGCCCACCAGCGGTCCGCCCCGGCCCAGTTCGACCTGCTCGATCGGTGCCGTGTTGCCTGCCGTGTTCCCTGCCGTGTTGCCGGTCATGTCCGGTCTGCCTCTCCCGCGACGGCATCCGCGACGGCGGTGCACATCGCATACGTGTCGATCTTGTAGTCCAGTACGGCGAGCGCGTCGGTCAGCTCCGCGATCCGCGTCCGCACCTCGTCGCGGGTGCGCTCCAGCAGTTCGCGCCGGGCGTCGGCGGTGTGCGGGCCCTCGCGGACGAGTTCCGCGTACCGGACCATGTCCGCCACCGACATTCCGGTGGTGCGCAGCTTCCCGACGAAACCCAGCCATTCGAGGTCCTTGTCGGTGAACCGGCGCTGCCCCGAGTGCGAGCGGTCCACGTGCGGCATGAGGCCGATCCGCTCGTACCAGCGCAAGGTGTGCTGGGTCAGACCGGTCCGTGCCTCGACCTCGCTGATCGTGTACCGCGTCCGCGTCTGCAGGGTGGTCTGCGTCAGGCTCATGTCTCCACGCTAAATCCTTGGAGTGCACTCCAAGCAAGTACCCTCGGCCGCATGGAGAGCTTGCAGAGTCTGCGCATCATCGAGAACTGGCCGGTCCCGACCGCCGCCGCGGCCGTCGTCCACGCCGACGGGACCGTGCTCGGTACGCACGGCCCGGTGGACCACCGCTTCCCGCTGGCCTCCGTCACCAAGCCGCTCAGCGCCTACGCCGCCCTCGTCGCCTATGAGGAGGGCGCGATCGAGCTGGACGAGCCGGCCGGGCCCGCGGGCTCCACCGTGCGCCACCTGCTCGCCCACACCAGTGGCCTGGCCTTCGACGAGCACCGGGTGACGGCCCCTCCCGGGGAGCGCCGGCTGTACTCGAACGCCGGTTTCGAGGAGCTCGGGGACCACATCGCGAAGGCCACCGGGATCCCCTTCGCCGCGTACCTGGCCGAGGCCGTCTTCGAGCCGCTCGGCATGGCGTCGAGCAGCCTGGAGGGCTCGCCCGCCAAGGACGGCGTCTCCACCGTCTCCGACCTCCTGCGCTTCGCCGCCGAGCTGCAGCAGCCCCGGCTGCTGGACGTGCGCACCGTGGCCGAGGCCACCTCGGTGGTCCACCCCGGGCTCAAGGGCGTCCTGCCCGGCTACGGCCACCAGTCCCCCAACGACTGGGGTCTCGGCGTGGAGATCCGCGACGGCAAGGCCCCGCACTGGACGGGCGCCGGCTCCTCGCCGCGCACCTTCGGGCACTTCGGGCAGTCCGGGACCTTCCTGTGGGTGGACCCGGACGCCCGCGCCGCCTGCGTGGCGCTGACGGACCGCGCCTTCGGGCCGTGGGCGGTCGAGGCCTGGCCGCCGTTCACCGACGCCGTGCTCGCCGAGCTCCGCACCCGCTGAGGGCCCCTACGGGAACTCCCAGATCAGCACCTCGGCCGGCGATCCGGCGACCAGTTCGAGCTCCGGCTCGCCGGTGATCCGCGCCGAGTCCCCGGGCTCCAGTTCCTCGCCGTCCAGCCGCAGGTCTCCCCGTACGACGTGCAGGTACGCCCGCCCGGCGGCCGGTACGGCCACGCGCTCGCCCGCGCCCGGACGGCGTACGTGCAGGACGGCCCCGGCGGCGGGCACGGCGTAGGACGCGCCGTCGGCGATGCCCCTGACCAGCGTGTACGAGGGCTCCCCGGCCGGAGCCTCCCGGTCGGCCGGGGCCAGCCACATCTGGACGAAGCGGAGCGGGGCGGGCCCGTCGTTGCGTTCCACGTGCCGGGTCCCGGACGCCGCGGCGAGGTGCTGCACGTCGCCGGGCCGCACCAGGGTGGCGGAGCCCGTGGCGTCGCGGTGGGTGAGCTCGCCCTCGGCCACCCAGGTCACGATCTCGGTGTGGCTGTGGGGGTGCTCGTCGAAGCCCGCGCCGGGGGCGAGGCTCTCCTCGTTGCACGCCAGGAGCGGGCCGAACCGCAGGTTGTCGGGGTCGTAGTGCGCGCCGAAGGAGAAGGCGTGCCGGGTGGTGATCCCCGCTCCGCCGGCGTCGGGGTCCCCGCCCTCGTACCGGTCGGAGCCGCGGCGTACATCAATCATGGACGCCACCGTAGCCTCCGGGGCGCGGCCGGGGACGGGACCGGACTCCGCGCAGCCGTCCCGATAAGGCAGTCTTGTCACGTGCCCCAACCCGAACGTGAGCATTCACCCGTGGTCCACTCCGCGCATCCGGCTCCGGCCCATCCGCACGCGGCGACGCTGCGACGACTGGAGAAGTCCTCCGGCCGGCTCGCCGCCAACGCCATCGCGCGCATGGACGAGACGCTGTCGTGGTACCGGGCGATGCCACCGGAGAACCGGTCCTGGATCGGCCTGGTGGCCCAGGCCGGCATCGCCGCGTTCACCGAGTGGTTCCGGCATCCGGAGACCCCCCAGGCGATCTCCACCGATGTCTTCGGGACGGCTCCGCGCGAGCTGACCCGGGCGATCACCCTGCGCCAGACGGTCGAGATGGTGCGCACCACGATCGAGGTCATGGAGACCGCGATCGACGAGGTCGCCGCGCCCGGCGACGAGTCGATCCTGCGCGAGGCGCTGCTCGTGTACGCCCGGGAGATCGCCTTCGCGACCGCCCAGGTGTACGCGCAGGCCGCCGAGGCGCGCGGTGCGTGGGACGCCCGGCTGGAGTCCCTGGTGGTCAACGCGGTGCTGTCCGGGGAGGCCGACGAGGGTGCGCTGTCCCGGGCCGCGGCCCTGGGCTGGAACTCTCCCGAGCACGTGTGCGTGGTGCTGGGCACTGCCCCGGAGGGCGACAGCGAGCTGACGGTCGAGGCGATCCGGCGGGCGGCCCGCCACCACAAGCTGCAGGTGCTCACCGGTGTGCTGGGCGACCGGCTCGTGGTGATCGCGGGCGGCAGCGACAATCCGATGCAGGTGGCGAAGTCGCTGATCGGGCCGTTCGCGGCGGGTGCGGTGGTCGCCGGACCGGTGGTCCCGGACCTGCTGAACGCGACGAAGTCGGCGCAGGCCGCCGCGGCCGGGCTGAAGGCGTGCACGGCGTGGCAGGACGCGCCGAGGCCGGTCCTCGCGGACGATCTCCTGCCCGAACGCGCGATCGCCTCCGACCCTTCGGCCCGCGAGCAGTTGGTGGAGGAGATCTACAGACCACTCGAAGAGGCCGGCTCGGCGCTGCTGGAAACGCTGAGTGTTTATCTGGAGCAGGCGAGCAGCCTGGAAGGCGCAGCTCGGATGCTGTTCGTCCACCCGAACACCGTGCGCTACCGGCTGCGACGTGTGACAGACGTCACCGGCTGGTCGCCCTCCGATGTCCGTTCCGCGTTCACTCTGCGAATCGCCCTGATCCTCGGGCGTCTGGCCGACGGCGATCCTCAGTCCTAAGCTTTTGTCGGACATCAACAATTACCCCGATGGTTCTTCGTCCCTGTCCCCACGGGCGGCGCGGACCGAACACAAGAGAGAGTGTGAGGGTGCTCGTACTCGTCGCTCCCGGCCAAGGCGCACAGACGCCCGGCTTCCTGACTCCCTGGCTCGAACTGCCCGGCGCCGCTGACCGCGTCGCCGGCTGGTCGGACGCCATCGGGCTCGACCTTGCCCACTACGGCACGAAGGCCGACGCGGACGAGATCCGCGACACGGCCGTCGCACAGCCCCTGCTGGTGGCCGCCGGCCTGCTCGCCGCGGCCGAGCTCACCGCCCTTCCCGCGGTCGGCCCCGGGGCCTTCGGCGCCGTGGCGGGCCACAGCGTCGGCGAGATCACCGCCGCCGCGTACGCCGGGGTGCTGTCCGACACGGACGCGCTGTCCTTCGTACGGACCCGCGGGCTCGCCATGGCGGAGGCCGCGGCGATCACCGCGACGGGCATGGCCGCCGTCCTCGGCGGGGACCCGGACGTCGTCGTCGCGCACCTGGAGAAGCTGGGTCTGACCCCGGCGAACGTCAACGGCGCGGGCCAGATCGTGGCCGCCGGGACCATGGAGCAGATCGCGGCCCTGGAGGCCGACAAGCCCGAGGGTTCCATGAAGGTCGTCGCCCTCAAGGTCGCGGGCGCCTTCCACACGCACCACATGGCTCCGGCCGTCGCCGGTCTGGAGAAGGCCGCCGAGGCCCTCTCCCCGGCCGACCCGGCGCTGACGTACGTATCGAACAAGGATGGTCAGGTCGTGACCACGGGCGCCGACGTCGTCGCCCGGCTGGTTGGCCAGGTGGCCAACCCGGTCCGCTGGGACCTGTGCATGGAGACGTTCGCCGCACGGGGCGTCACCGGGATCGTGGAGCTGTCCCCCGGTGGCACCCTGACGGGTCTGGCCAAGCGCGCGCTGAAGGGCGTACCGAGCGTGGCGCTGAAGACCCCGGACGATCTCGACAAGGCCGCGGCGCTCGTCACCGAGCACGCGGTCTGAGAGAAGGAGCCCACTCAGCATGTCGAAGATCAAGCCTGCCAAGGGCTCCCCGTACGCCCGCATCCTCGGAGTCGGCGGCTACCGTCCGGTCCGCGTGGTGCCGAACGAGGTCATCCTCGAAACCATCGACTCCTCCGACGAGTGGATCCGCTCGCGGTCCGGCATCGCGACGCGGCACTGGGCCTCGCCCCAGGAGACCGTCGCCGCGATGTCGGTGGAGGCCTCGGGCAAGGCCCTGGCCGCCGCCGGGATCGCCCCGGAGAAGATCGGCGCCGTGATCGTCTCGACGGTGTCGCACTTCAAGCAGACCCCGGCCGTGGCGACCGAGATCGCGCACCGCATCGGCGCGGGCAAGCCCGCCGCCTTCGACATCTCCGCGGGCTGCGCCGGGTTCGGCTACGGCCTGACCCTGGCCAAGGGTCTCGTCGTCGAGGGTTCCGCGGAGTACGTCCTCGTCATCGGCGTGGAGCGGCTCTCGGACCTGACCGACCTGGAGGACCGCGCGACGGCCTTCCTCTTCGGTGACGGTGCGGGCGCCGTGGTCGTCGGTCCCTCGGACGAGCCGGCCATCGGCCCCACGGTGTGGGGTTCGGAGGGCGACAAGTCGGAGACCATCAAGCAGACCGTGCCGTGGGACGAGTACCTCGGCAAGGACGGCGGCGAGAAGTTTCCGGCCATCACGCAGGAGGGTCAGGCGGTCTTCCGCTGGGCCGTCTTCGAGATGGCCAAGGTGGCCCAGCAGGCGCTCGACGCAGCCGGGATCACCGCTGATGACCTGGACGTCTTCATTCCGCACCAGGCGAACATGCGGATCATCGACTCGATGGTGAAGACTCTGAAGCTGCCGGAGCACGTCACGGTCGCCCGTGACATCGAAACCACCGGCAACACCTCGGCCGCCTCGATCCCGCTCGCAATGGAGCGGCTCCTGGCGACCGGAGCGGCGAAGAGCGGCGACACCGCGCTCGTCATCGGCTTCGGGGCGGGGCTCGTCTACGCCGCCACGGTCGTTACCCTCCCCTAGGGCCCGGGATCCGCATCCCGGGCTCCGTTCGAACCCCAGCTAGCTATAGAAGGAGCGCCAACATGGCCTTCACCCAGGAAGAAATCGTCGAAGGTCTCGCGGAGATCGTCAACGAGATCGCCGGCATCCCGACCGAGGACGTCCAGCTCGAGAAGTCCTTCACCGACGACCTGGACGTCGACTCGCTGTCCATGGTCGAGGTCGTCGTCGCCGCCGAAGAGCGCTTCGAGGTGAAGATCCCGGACGAGGACGTCAAGGGTCTCAAGACCGTCGGCGACGCCGCGAGCTACATCCTCAAGCACCAGGCCTGAGCCTGACGAGCGTTTGTCGCCACCTGGCGGTGGCGCCGTGACAATTCACCCCCTGAAACGTGGAGAAAGAATTCCTGTGAGCCCGACCAATCGCACCGTGGTCGTCACCGGTATCGGCGCAACCACTCCGCTGGGTGGCGACAGCGCTTCGACCTGGGAAGGCCTGCTTGCCGGCCGTTCCGGCGTAAGGCCCCTCGAAGGTGAGCGCTTCGCCGAACTCCCGGTCCGTATCGCCGCCACCGCCGCCGTGGACCCCGGTGAGGTCCTCCCGCGGCCGCTGGCCCGCAAGCTGGACCGTTCGGCCCAGTTCGCGATCATCGCGGCCCGCGAGGCGTGGGCCGACGCCGGTTACACCGCCCCGGCGGGCGAGGACGCGTCCATCGCGCCCGAGCGCCTGGGCACCGTCATCGCTTCCGGCATCGGCGGCGTGACCACCCTGCTCGACCAGTACGACGTACTGAAGGAAAAGGGTGTGCGCCGGGTCTCCCCGCACACCGTCCCCATGCTCATGCCCAACGGCCCGTCGGCCAACGTCGGCCTGGAGGTCAACGCCCGCGCGGGTGTGCACACTCCGGTCAGCGCCTGCGCGTCCGGCGCCGAGGCCATCGGCTACGCCGTCGAGATGATCCGTACCGGCCGTGCCGACGTGGTCGTCGCCGGCGGCACCGAGGCGGCGATCCACCCGCTGCCGATCGCGGCGTTCGCCAACATGATGGCGATGTCCAAGAACAACGAGAACCCGACCACGGCCTCCCGTCCGTACGACAAGGCCCGCGACGGCTTCGTCCTCGGCGAGGGTGCCGGCGTCATCGTCCTGGAGTCCGCCGAGCACGCCGCCGCGCGCGGCGCCCGTGTCTACTGCGAGGTGCTGGGCCAGGGCCTGTCCGCGGACAGCCACCACATCGCGCAGCCGGAGCCCACCGGCCGCGGTGTCTCGGCGGCCCTGCAGAACCTGCTCGACAACACGGGTCTGGACCCGGCCGAGCTGGTCCACGTGAACGCGCACGCCACGTCCACCCCGCAGGGTGACACGGCCGAGCTGAAGGCCCTGCGCAAGGTGCTGGGCGACGACCTCGACCACATCGCGATCTCGGCCACGAAGTCGATGACCGGTCACCTCCTGGGTGGCGCGGGCGGCATCGAGACCGTCGCGACGGTGCTGGCGCTGTACCACCGCCTCGCCCCGCCGACGATCAACCTCGACGACATCGACGACGACATCGACGCGGACATCGTGCGCGACGAGCCCCGCAAGCTGCCGGCGGACGGCCCGATCTCCGCGATCAACAACTCCTTCGGCTTCGGCGGCCACAACGTCTCCCTGGCCTTCAGGACCGTCTGAGCCAGGCGCTGACACACCGAAGGCCCGCCCGGGTGTCCCGGGCGGGCCTTCGGCATGTCCGGGGCTCAGACCACCTGGTGGAGCCAGCGGACCGGGGCGCCCTCGCCCGCGTAGCGGAAGGGTTCGAGCTCGTCGTCCCAGGGTTTGCCGAGCAGTTTGGCGATCTCCTCCTCCAGGTCGGTCTCGCCGTGCGCGGACCGGGCGAGGGCGGCGCGCAGCCGGTCCTCGGGGATCAGGATGTCGCCGTGCATGCCGGTGACGGCGTGGAAGATGCCCAGGTGCGGGGTGGAGCTGTAGCGCTCGCCCTCGGCGGTCGGACAGGGTTCCGCGGTCACTTCGAAGCGGAGCAGGTGCCAGCCGCGCAGCGCGGAGGCGAGTTTCGATGCGGTGCCCGCCTCGGCCTGCCAGGAGAACTCGGCTCTCCAGGTGCCCGGGGAGGCGGGCTGACGGATCCAGTCGAGGTTCACCCGCACCCCGAGCACCCCCGCAACAGCCCATTCCACGTGCGGGCAGAGCGCGCGCGGTGCGGAGTGCACGTACAGGACTCCACGTGTCGTCACCGGGACCTCCAGTGTGGGACGAGGTCGGGAATAAACTCCAGAAAACGGACAGTATGTGACGTGATGTAATGTAACGGAAATTATTTGACATTGCGTCGCGGGACTTGCGGCCGAAACGCCACGGGAAAAAGCTACCGTGCGCCGGGGGTCATGGTGTGACGTACGGTCGCTCCGAGACCCGTAAACACAGAGCATTCACTCAGCAGGACGCCACCGGACGACGCGGCGGCGACGAGGAGGGACCGTCCGCATGCGCACCACCGCCCCACGCCGCCGCGCGCGTCGGAGTTCCGCGGGCGCGGGTGCGGGCGCAGCGGGCGCCGTGGCGGTCGCCGTGGCGGTCCTGGCCGCGGGTGCGCTGAGCGGGTGTTCGGCGGACCGGGCGGAGCCCGGGGGCGAGCGCGGGGCGCAGGCGGCCCCGCGGTGGAACACCGCGCCGGCCTCGGTCGCCGCCGTGGGCGACTCCATCACGCGCGGCTTCGACGCCTGTTCGGTGCTGGCCGACTGCCCGGAGGCCTCCTGGGCCACCGGTGACGACCCCGAGGTGCGCTCGCTGGCCGCCCGGCTGCTCGGTGAGGCCGAGGTGCCCACGCGCAGCTGGAACTACGCGGTGACCGGCTCCCGGATGGCGGACCTGCCGGGTCAGCTCGCCTCGGCGGCCGCGCACAAGCCGGGCCTGGTCACGGTGATGGTGGGCTCGAACGACGCCTGCCGGCCCTCGGCTTCGTCGATGACCCCGGTGGCCGTCTTCCGCTCGGGCTTCGAGAAGGCGCTGGCCGGTCTGCGGGCGGCCTCGCCGGACTCGCAGGTGTACGTCTCCAGCGTCCCGGACCTCCAGCGGCTGTGGGAGCAGGGCAAGGACGACCCGATGGTGCGCCGGATCTGGAAGCTGGGCATCTGCCAGTCGATGCTCGCCGATCCGGTCGCGGCGACCGCCGGTGCGACGGCCCGGCGGGAGCGGGTGCGGGCGCGCGTGGTCGAGTACAACGAGGTGCTGCGCGAGGTCTGCGCGAAGGACGAGCTGTGCCGCTACGACGGCGGCGCGGTCTTCCAGTACCCGTTTTCGGCGGAGCAGTTGAGCCGCTGGGACTGGTTCCACCCGGGCAAGGACGGGCAGGCGCGGCTCGCGGAACTGGCGCACCGACAGGTGACCTCCGCCGAGCCTCCGCGTTGACGCGGTGAACGGATCGGACCGGAGGGCGGGTGTCAGGGCCCGCCCCCCGGTCCAGTCAGTGTGATCACACCGGCGTGTCGACCGACTCAGCACGGGTGATTTCCGGCCATTACAGGTCGAGGGCCGCCGTCAGCCGCGTGTCGCCGTGCGAACGGCTCGCGCGGACCTCGTAGCCGCCGCCGATCCGGCGCCAGGAGCGGGAGGGCTCGTCCCAGATCTCGAAGGCGCGCTCCGGCAGCGGGATCTCCACCTCGACGCTCTCGCCGGGGCCGGCGGTCACGCTCGCGAAGCCCGCCAGCCAGCTCGCCGGGCGCTCCACGCCGTCGGCGACGGGCGCCAGGTAGACCTGTACGGTCTCGCGGCCCGGCCGGGTGCCGGTGTTGGTGACGCGGACCTTCGCCAGCGCGGGGGTGGCCTCCAGGGACTCGTAGGCCCAGTCCGTGTAGCCGAGGCCGTGCCCGAAGGGATAGGCCGGGGCGATCCCGTGCTTCTCGTAGGCCCGGTAGCCGATGAAGAGCCCCTCGGTGTACTCCAGGCGCCCCTCGGTGGGGGTGACCTCGGTGACGGGCGCGTCGGCGAACCCGGCGGGCCAGGTGGTGGGCAGCCGCCCGCCCGGCTCGGCCGCGCCGAGCAGTACGTCGGCCAGCGCGGCCCCGCCCTCCTGCCCGGGGAACCAGGTCAGCAGGACCGCGGCGACCTCCTCGCGCCACGGGAGTTCCACCGGGGAGCCCGCGTTGACGACGACCACGGTGTTCGGGTTGACCGCGGCGACGGCGCGCACCAGGTCGTTCTGGCGGCCCGGGAGGGTGAGGTCGCCCCGGTCGAAGCCCTCGGACTCCACCCGCTCGGTGGTGGCCACGACCACGACGGCGGTGTCGGCGGCGCGCGCGGCCTCCACGGCCTCGGCGATGAGCTCGTCGGCGGAACGCTGCGGTCCGAGGTGGAGGAAGGAGAACATGATCGCCTTGAGCGGCAGGGCGGACACGTCGGGGACCTGGTAGGTCAGGGAGACCTCGACGGCCTCGCCCTCGGTGAGGCTGAGGCGGGCCCGCTCGTTGGGGGCTCCGAAGAAGGCCTCGAAGGGGTCGGCCTCGTTGCCCATCCGCTGGACGCCGTCCCAGCGGACCTCTCCGCCGACGGCGAGGGTGAAGGCGCCGAGTCCGCGGGTGCCGAAGGCGTGCTCGCCGCTCTCGCGCGGGACGAAGGTGCCGGTGACCTCGATGCTCGCCATCGTCTCGTACGTGGCGCCCTCGGGCAGGTCGTCGCCGATCCACTGGACCTGCCCGGTGGGCAGCGAGCCCGTGCCGAGGACCGCGCCGGAGGCGTCGCGGCAGACCGCGCGCAGCTCGAAGCCCTTGTCGGCGGGGGTCAGTTCGTCGCTGGGGTCGGCGCCGACGGTGAAGGTCAGCGCCCCGTCGGGCAGGGCCTCGGTGAGCCCGTCCAGCGGGGAGACGATCCGCTCGGGGAAGACGGTGGCGCTGCCGCCGCCGAGGACGCGGGCGTCGCGGGCGGCGGCGCCGATGAGGGCGACGGTGCGGCCGGGGGCGGTGTCGAGCGGGAGCACGGGCGTGCCGTCGGCGGCGGCCTCGTTGCGTACGAGGACGAAGCCGCGGGCGGCCAGCTCCCGGGCCAGCGCCTGGCCGTCGACCGGGGCCGGGACCTCGCCGACCGCGGCGGGGGCGCCGTCCAGGATCCCGACCCGGGCGGCGAGGCGCAGGACGTTGCGGACGGCGTCGTCGACGGCGGACTCGGGGACCTCGCCCGCACGGACGGCCTCGGCCAGCGGGGCGCCGTAGACGGAGACGGGGCCGGGCATGACCACGTCGAGGCCGCCGAGGATGTCGCCGGTGGTGGAGCGGGCGGCCATCCAGTCGGAGACGTTGGCGCCGTCGAAGCCCCATTCGGCGCGCAGGACCTCGTTGACGAGGTGGGTGTTCTCGCTCATGAACACGCCGTTGACCCGGTTGTAGGCCGTCATGATGCCCCACGGGTGGGCGTTCTCGACGATGGCCTCGAAGGGGGCCAGGTAGAGCTCGCGCAGCGGGCGGGGGGCGATGACGCTGTCGACGGTGAACCGCTCGGTCTCGGCGTCGTTGCCCACGAAGTGCTTGACGGTGGTGCCGACCCCGCCGTCCTGGACGCCGTTCACGTAGCCGCTGCCGACGGCGCCGGTGAGGTACGGGTCCTCGGAGTAGCACTCGAAGTGCCGGCCGCCGAGCGGGGAGCGGTGCAGGTTGACGGTGGGCGCGAGCAGGACGTGGACGCCCTTGCGGCGGGCCTCCTGGGCGAGGAGCCGGCCGGCCCGGCGGGCCAGCTCGGGGTCCCAGGCGGCGGCGAGCGCGGTCGGGGAGGGCAGGGCGATCGACGGGTCGTCGGCGGTCCAGCGCACTCCGCGCACCCCGATGGGGCCGTCGGAGAAGACCAGGGACTTCAGTCCGATCTCGGGGACGGCGGGCAGGGACCACATGTCCTGGCCCGCCAGCAGCCGGGTCTTGGTGTCGAGGTCCAGCTTGCCCAGTGCCGTCTCCACGGCGTCGTTGCGGACCTGATCGGCATCGGTCACGGCCATGCCTCCTCGTTGGGTGCGGGTGCGCGGTGCGGCGCGGTGACCCCATGGTGGACCCGTTACCTGTAGAACGGTAGGGTTCGTAACCTGTTCGTAATCGATCCATGTCGTACGGTCTGCTGGCGGCTGTGGAACGGAAGGGGTGGCGGGCGATGGTCAGGGCCAGGAGTGAGGAACGGCGCGCGGAGATCCTCCGCGCCGCCCTCGAAGTGATCGCCGAGCGCGGTTACCGGGGCGCCGCCCTGGGCGCCGTCGCCGAGCGCGTGGGCCTGACCCAGCAGGGGCTGCTGCACTACTTCCCCAGCAAGGAGGCCCTGCTCGTCGCGGTCCTGGAGGAACGCGACCGCTGGGACACCGGCGGCGGCAGCCGCGCCATGGCCGACGCCTGGCGCCCGGACCTGCTGGCCTCGCTGGTCGAGTACAACGCCATGCGGCCGGGCATCGTGCAGACCTTCTCGGCGCTGCTCGGAGAGAGCGTCACCGACGGCCACCCCGCGCGGGAGTTCTTCGCCGAGCGGTACGCGCAGGTCCGCTCCGCGATGGCGGGCGTACTGCGCGCGGAGTACGGCGACCGGCTCCCCTCGGGCCTCACCCCCGAGCAGGCGGCCCCGCTGCTGGCCGCCGTCATGGACGGCCTCCAGTACCAGTGGCTGCTGGCCCCGGAATCCGTGGACATGCCCGGCGCCTTCCGCGCCTTCCTGGACCTGATCCAGGGACCCCGGGAGGCCTGACCCGGGGACACCGGGAGGCCCGGCCCGGCGGGGGGGGCCGGACTGGGGCCTTCCCAGGGCGGTGGCCCGGCGGGGGGCCGGACTTGGGGCCTTCCCTGGGCCCTCCAGAGGCCTTCCCGGGGCCTTCCCTGGGCCCTCCCGAAGCCTTCCCTGGGGCCTCCCGGGGGCCTTCCCCCGGCCGGTCGGCGGCCGTTCGGGGCCGCGCCCGGGCCCGGCCGGACGGCTGGCATGCTGGCCGGGTGAAGATCGCCGCCGCGCAGCTGAGCTGCGCCCCCGCCGACGTGTCCGCCAACGCCGCACGGGCGGCCGCACTCGCCGTACGGGCCCGGGAGGAGGGCGCCGGGCTGGTCGTGTTCCCCGAGTTCACCCTGACCGGCTACGAGTTGGCCGCGCTCGCCGCCGACCCCGGTCTGTGGCTGGCCGACGCCGAGGATCCCCGGCTGGACCCCGTCCGCTCCACCGGGATCGCCACCGCCGTCAACGTCGCGCTGCGCACGGACGGCCCCCGGCCCGTCATCGCGACCCTGGTCCACGACGCGGACGGCGCGCACGTGACCACGTACGCCAAGCAGCACCTGTTCCGCCAGGAGCAGGAGGTCTTCGCCGCGGGGACGGCTCCCGGCCGCTTCGAACTCGGCGGGATCCGCTTCTCCCTGGGGATCTGCTTCGACAACCACTTCGCGGACGTGCCCGCCGCGGGCGCCGCGGCGGGGTGCCGGGTGCACCTGGCGAGCTCGCTCTACGGCACGGGCGGGGGCATCGCCGAGCGGGCGGCGGTGTACCCGGGGATCGCCCGGGACTTCGGGATGTACGTGGCCCTCGCCAACCACGCGGGACCCGCCGGACCGTGGACGGGCTGCGGGGGCGCGGCCGTATGGGCTCCCGGCGGGACCCTGCTGGCCGAGGCGGACGCGCACACGCCGTCGGTGGCCGTGGCGGAGGTGCCGGCGGAGGCGCCGGCGGAGGCGCCCGCAGAGGCTCCGCCGGAGCCCTCGGCGGTGGTCTCGGCGCAGGCCCCGGCCTGACGGGCCCCGCGGGCACACGGCTCCGGAACCCGTACGGAAACAGGGCCCGGACCGGCCGGGAAAGGGCCCGTAAGGGCCCTGGGCGGGGCCCTGGGCCACCCGCCCTCCCCGCCCGCGGGGGCCGGGACCGGACCCGTCCCGACAGGGCGTCAGGCGGCCCACCAGACCCTCCCTGCACCCTTTCTGACCTGGGCTTTTCCCCTGTTCGCCGATAAAATCGGAACATCTGAAAGGGGTTCGGATGAACCGGAACATACGCAGTGTCGACGACGTGCTCGCCCTCATGGACGGCCTCTTCGCGCCGGAGGCCGACCGCTGGACCTCCGGCGGCTCCGCCTGGTGGGACGGCTTCTACGCCGACCGCGAGCGGCCGGTGCCGTTCTTCGCGGCGAAGCCCGACGAGAACCTCGTCTCCTGCCTCGACCGCGGGCTGATCCCCGCGGGCGGCCGCGCCCTGGACCTCGGCTGCGGCCCCGGCCGCAACTCCCTGCACCTGGCCGCCCGGGGCTTCGAGGTGGACGCCGTCGACCTCTCCCCGACGGCTCTGGCCTGGGCCGGGGAGCGGGCCCTCGCCGCGGGGGCCCCGGTCCGCTTCCACCAGGGGGACGCCTTCGCGGCGGCCGGCGCCGGGCTCGTGGGCCCGTACGACCTGATCTACGACTCGGGCTGCTTCCACCACCTGCCGCCGCACCGCCGGGTCAGCTACCTGGCCCTGCTGGACCGGCTGCTGGCCCCCGGCGGGCACTTCGCCCTGACCTGCTTCGCCTCCGGCGCGATGGGCTCCGAGCTGCCCGACGCGGAGTTCTACGGCCGGGCCCGGCTCGAAGGCGGCCTGGCGTACACGGCGGAGGCGCTGCGCTGGGTCTTCGAGGACCTCACCGAGGTGGAGCTGCGCCGGATGAACGACGAGCCCGCGTCCTCCGGCTCCTTCGGCGAGGCCTTCCTCTGGACGGCACTGTTCCGCCGCCCGGAGTGAGGGCCCGGCCCGCGCCTCACACCGCGAGCGTCCGGGCGGAGTCGGGGAGGAGGTGCTTGGTGCCCCACGCACCGAGCGCCTCCAGGGCCCCGTTCAGCTCGCGGCCGAGCGGGGTCAGCGAGTACTCCACGCGGGGCGGGACCTCCTCGTAGACCTCGCGGTGGACGATGCCGTCCGTCTCCAGCTCGCGCAGCTGGGCCGCGAGCACCTTCTCCGACACCCCCGGGACCAGGCGGCGCAGTTCGCCGAAGCGCCGCGGGCACTGCTCCAGCTCCCACAGGACCGACACCTTCCACTTGCCGTCGATCACGGACATCGCCGCGGCGATCCCGCAGTGATCCGCCCCCGGCCGCTGGGTCATTGCCATCGCGCACCCCTCCCCACCTGTTCGCTCACCTCGGGGTAACCACCCACTCCGAAGTGCGTACTTGAGCACCTGACGGCCCTCCACCAGGCTAAACGGCATGACCGACACCAGCACGAAGACCGGCCCGAACACCCTCACGAAGACCGGCGCGGAGACCGGCGCGAAGACCCCGCTCACCCTCCTCGGACTCGGCGCGATGGGCACCGCCCTCGCCCGCACCTGGCTCGCCGCCGGGCATCCCCTCACCGTCTGGAACCGCACCCCGGCCAAGGCCGTGGCCCTCGCGGCCGAAGGCGCCGTCGTCGCCGCGACCCCCGCCGAAGCGGTGGCCGCCAGCGGCCTGGTCGTGGTCTGCCTGCTGGACCACGCCAGCGTGGGTTCGGCCCTGGAGGGCCTGGACCTCACCGGCAAGGATCTGGTGGACCTGACCACCGGCACGCCCGCCGACGCCCGCGCCCGGGCCGCGTGGGCCCGGGAGCGCGGGGCCCGGTTCCTCGACGGCGGAATCATGGGCACCCCGTCGATGATCGGCGCCCCCGCGGCCGGCGGGTACGTCTTCTACAGCGGCTCCCCCGGCCTGTTCGAGGAGCACCGGAGCACGCTGGAGGTTCCGGCGGGCGTCCGCTTCGTCGGCTCGGACCCCGGCCACGCGGCCCTGCACGACGTGGCCCTGCTGAGCGCGATGACCGGGCTCTTCGCCGGAATCTCGCACGCCTACGCGCTGATCGAGGGCGAGGACGTCTCCCCGAAGGACCTGGCGCCGCTACTGACGCAGTGGCTGGGGGCGATGGGCTTCTTCGCGGGCGCCGCCGCCGAACGGCTGGTCTCCGGGGACTTCACCACGGGCGTCGAATCGAACCTGGCCATGCAGGTCGCGGCGAGCGCCACCTACCTGCGGACCGCCGCGGAGCAGGGAGTCAGCACCGAGCTGATCAGCCCGTACCTGGACCTGATGCGGGAGCGGCTGGAAGCCGATCCGGCGGCCCACGGCGGCGAGGACACCGCCGGGGCGATCACCCTGCTCAGGCGCTGAGCCGCTTGCCCGGCGCCCGGCCCGGCGCCGGATCCCGCGCCTCTGCGCGGCCCTGCGCGGGCCCCTGCTGCGGCTCCTCGCCGTCGCCCGCGCCGGGGCCCTCGCCCACCAGGTCCCGGGCCATGAGGGTGGCTCCGGCCACCGCTCCGGGCATCAGGAACACGGCGACGAGCGGCACCAGGAACGACAGCACGAGCGGCACCCCGAAGCCGAGCGCGAGCATCCGCCGTCCGCGCAGCAGCGCGAGCTGCTCGGTGAGCTGCACCCGGCGGCGCATCAGGGCGACGGAGGTGAGCTCCTGGGCGAGGAAGAAGCCGGAGACGCAGAAGCCGAGGACGGGCACCACGGTCTGCCCGATCACCGGGACGAAACCGAGCGCGAAGAGCAGGATCCCGAAGAGCAGCACCCGGCCGAGGATCCGCAGGCTGTCGCGGGCGGAGATCCACAGCTCCTGCGCGAGCGTGAGGCCCGATTCCGGGACCTCGCCGCCCTCGGTGCGGTCGACCTGCTCCGAGAGGGACTCGTAGAACGGCTGGCCCACGAGCAGGGTCACGGCGGTGAAGGTGATCACCGCGAGGAAGAGGCCCAGGCAGAAGACCAGGGCCGTCAGGAAGCCGCGGAAGAGCCCGAGCCACGGGGAGGACCAGCCGTCGGCGAAGGGGGTCGCCCAGGCGGTCAGGTCGTCGGCGCCGTAGCCGAGGCCGATGAGGGCGCCGGCGTACAGCACCAGGGAGACGAGCCCGGGCAGCAGTCCGAAGCCCAGCCATCGTCCGTGGCCCAGTACCCATCGCTGTCCGGCCAGCAGATAGCCGAATCCCCCCGCAAGATCACGCATGGCCCCAGTTTAGGGCGGGCGCCGTGGCGGGGGGAGGGCGGGCATGACGAAGGCCGCACCCCGGTGCCTGGGTGCGGCCTTCGACGGACCGGACGAACCGGTCGGGCGGGTCGGATCAGACCGCGAGCTCGACCGTGATGTTGCCGCGGGTCGCCTTGGAGTACGGGCAGACCTGGTGGGCCTTCTCGATGAGGTCCTTGGCGGTGGCCGCGTCCACGTTCGGGATGGAGGCCGAGATCTTGACGATGATGCCGAAGCCGTCGTCGTTCTTGCCGATGCCGACCTCGGCGGTGACCGTGGAGCCGGTGATGTCGGCGTTCTCGTTGCGGGCGACGACGCCCAGCGCACCCTGGAAGCAGGCGCTGTAGCCGGCGGCGAACAGCTGCTCCGGGTTGGTGCCCTCGCCGCTGCCACCGAGCTCCTTCGGCGGGTTCACGACGACGTCGAGGCGACCGTCGTTGGTGGCGACGCGACCGTCACGGCCGTTCTCGGCGGTGGCAACAGCGGTGTACGCGACGTCGGACTGCTGGATGGACATGTAAGGAAATCCTCCTGGTAATCGCCGGGACTCGCGCCCACGCGTCACGGCGGTGTGCAGTGAGCCTAACCGGTGAAAGAAACGATCATCTTTCCGGTGTTGTCACCGCGCAGCATTCCGAGGAAGGCGTCGGTGGCCTTCTCCACTCCGCGCACGACCGTCTCGTCGGCGACGAGCTGCCCGGAACGCAGCCAGCCGGCCACGTCCTGGACGAACTGCGGCTGCAGTCCCGCGTGGTCTCCGACCAGCACGCCCTGCAGGCGCAGCCGCTTGCCGATGACGAGGGCGAGGTTGCGCGGGCCCGGCACGGGCTCCGTGGCGTTGTACTGGGCGATGGCCCCGCACAGGGTGGCCCGGCCGTGGACGTTCAGGGAGGAGATGGCGGCCTCCAGGTGGTCCCCTCCGACGTTGTCGAAGTAGACGTCGATGCCCTCGGGCGCGGCCTCCTTCAGCTGGTCCGCGACGGGGCCGCTCTTGTAGTTGAAGGCGGTGTCGAAACCGTACTTCTCCGTGAGGAGCGTCACCTTCTCGTCGGAGCCGGCGGAGCCGATCACCCGGGAGGCGCCCTTGATCTTCGCGAACTGGCCGACGAGGCTGCCGACCGCACCGGCGGCGCCGGAGACGAAGACGGAGTCGCCCTCCTTGAAGGAGGCGACCTCGAAGAGCCCGGCGTAGGCGGTCAGGCCCGGCATGCCGAGGACGCCGAGGTAGGCGGAGAGCGGGGCGAGCGAGGCGTCCACGGGGGTGGCGTGCTTGGCGTCCACGTCCGCGTACTCGCGCCAGCCCAGACCGTGCAGCACGTGGTCGCCGACCGCGAAGCGCTCGTCGGCCGAGGCCACGACCTCGCCGACGGCGCCGCCGTCCATGGGCTGGTCGAGCTGGAACGGCGGGACGTAGGACTTCACGTCGTTCATCCGGCCGCGCATGTACGGGTCCACGGACATGTGGAGGTTGCGCACCAGGATCCGGCCGGCCGCGGGCTCCGCGTTCACCGGTACCTCGCGCAGGGCGAAGTCCTCGGCGACGGGCCAGCCCTGCGGACGGCGGACGAGGTGCCACTCACGGCTGACGGCGGGAATCTGGGTCATGGCGTCACTCCTGGATGGGGGAAGAGTGCAAAATGCTTCAGGACGTGAAACAACCATGCTCCTGGATATTTCATGTTGTCAAGTAAATGGGTACGCTGGATGCATGCCCAGCCGTCGCGCAGACCCCCTGACCCTCGAAGTCGTCGAGCTCATCGGCGACGTCGTGACCCGCTACCACCAGGAGTACGAGCACGCGGCCTCCAGCCACCAGCTCACCGGCGCCCAGGCCCGCGTGCTGAACCTGCTCTCCCTGGAGCCCATGCCGATGCGCAAGATCGCGCAGAAGCTGCGGTGCGAGCCCTCGAACATCACCGGCATAGTCGACCGCCTGGAGACCCGGGGACTGGTCGAGCGCCGCCCCGACCCGGCCGACCGCCGGGTGAAACTGGCCGCCCCCACCGAGGAGGGCCTGCAGACCGCCGAGCGGCTCCGCGAGTCCCTGGACTTCGCCCGGGAGCCGCTGGCCGGGCTCTCCCCGGCCGAGCGCGCGGTCCTGCGGGACCTGCTCAGGCGGATGCTGGGCTGAGCCCCCCGCTCACCAGCACAGCGGGTTCCACCACGGGCACTGCGGGGTGGGCTCCGGGGTCGGCGTGGGACTCGGCTTCGGATTCGGCTTCTTGCTGGGCTTCGGCGGCTTGGGCCCCCTCGAACCGGCGCTCGCGCTCGGAGTCGCGGAGCCGCCGGGCCTCGATGCGGTCGGGGCCGCGGACGAGGGCGCCCGGGAAGCGCTCCGCGACGGCTCCACCGACTCGGAGGCGGGGGCGGACGGCTCGTCGGCGGGGGTTTGCGCCCCTGCGGTACCCGGACCGGTCCCGCCCGGCTTCGCATTCCCGGCCGTGCCCTTCGCGGCGCCGGCGCCCGGCCCCTTCGCCGGGGCCTTCCCCGAGGGCGCGGCCGGCTCCCCCGTCAGGCCCGGCAGCGGCTCGGGCTCCGCGGGACCCGCGTCGTCGGTCAGGACCACCGTCTGCGCCCGGTCGGTGCGCTCCCCGTCGGCCGCCAGCCGGGCCAGGCCCAGGGTCGCTCCGGCGGCGAGCATCAGCCCGAGCCCCACGGTGAGCGCGGTCCGGCGGCGCCGGCGGTGCCCGGCGCGGCGGCGGTCGGCGGCGCGGGACCCGGCCCGGGACCGGCCCCGGGACCGCTCCCCTCCCTCCCGCCCTCCCCCGGACAGCACGACGAGGGAGTCGGCGTACACGTCGGCGAGTACGGCCGGGTCGCTTCCGAAAGCGGCGGCGGAGCCGGGGGCGGGTGCACCGGGCGCTGGCGGTGCGGCGGATATCAGGTATTCGGCCGGGGTCCCGCATCCGGCGCACGCCAGCGCGCCGTTGAGGTACCTGCGGCAGGCGATGCAATAGTCCATGGCGCCCGCAGGCTACGCGTTCGCTCACAACGGCCGTATACCGGGATCGTGAGGATCCTGTGTGGAAGGCTTGGTTCCATGGCCGGCGCACCGAGAACACAGACCCCCGGGCCGGGCCCCTTCGGCCCCGCCGGATTCCAACTGGTGCTGCTGCGCCGGATGGCCGACTTCCAGCCGGGGCTCGCGGAGGAGGCCCGGCGGCTGCTCGGCGCCTCCCTCGCCGAGCAGCGGGAGGCCAACAAGCGCTGGCAGGCCATGGTCCGGTCGCCGCGCTCGCGGGGCGCCCTGGCCCGCTACCGCTCGGTGCTCGGCCCGCCCGAGTCCGTCTCCTCGCGCGCGATCGGCGACCTGACCTGCGAGGCCCTGCTGTGGCCGGTGCCGCTGTGGCCCGATCTCCGCTTCGAGGTGCTCGCCGCGCCGGACGGGGCCGTCTGGAACGAGTGGCTGGTCCGGGCCCCGGGCGCGCCCGGTCCCGTACTGGAGTCGCCCGGGGACCTGCTGCCCTGGTCGGCGACGGTCGACGAGGTGGCGCGGGCCTTCGCCCCGGTCCGCCCGATGGAGGGCACCGCGCCGACGCGGTGGCGGCTGGCGTTCACCGCGTCGGGGCGGGCCTGCGTCGCGGAGTTCACGTACGGCCTGCTCCAGGAGGTCTCGGTGGCGCAGACCCCTTAGGAGCGCAGGAAGGCCCGTACGCCCGCCGAGGTGGGGTCGTCCCCGAGCAGGTCGTTGTGCTTGAGGCAGCCGACCGGGGTGTTCACGGCTCCGGTGAGCGGGACGCTGTCGTCGGGGTTGATGACCTCGTCGCAGTTCGACCAGAAGGTGGCGTAGCGCACGGCGCCGGGGGTCTCGTCGCCGGAGTTCAGGTTCTTCACCACGTAGGAGCCGGGGGTCATGTCCCGGCAGGCCTGGTCCCACAGGGCGCAGGCCCAGGCGGTGGAGGTGCCGCGGTTGGGGCCGGCGAGGGAGACCCAGCGGTCGACGTACGGGCCCCCGCCGCCGAACTTCACGTACCAGCGGGTGACCAGCGAGCCGAAGGAGTGCGCGACGAGGTCCACCCGGGCGGCGCCGGTCCGCCGGCGGACGTCGTCCACGTAGGCGGCGAGCCGTCCGGAGAGGACCTCGTTGACCGACTGGTGGGTGTCGTAACCGAAGGAGAAGAGCTCGGAGTCGGCGTACCCGTCGGCGCGCAGGTCATCGCGCAGGGAGCCCCAGACGCCGGGGTCGGCGTTGTAGCCGTGCACGAAGACCACCGGATTGCGCGCGGCGACCGGCCCGGAGGGCGCGGCTGGGGACGTACCCGAGGATGCGCCCGAGGACGCGGCCGAGGACCCGGTCGAGGACCCGGTCGGGGACCCGGTCGAGGACCCGCCGGGGGCCACGCCCCAGATGGCCCCGGACGGCCTGTCCGGGGCCACGCCCCAGATCGCTCCGGACGGCCCGTCCGGGGCCACGCCCCGGATCGCCCCGGACGATGCGCCGGGAGGCGCGCCCCAGATCGCTCCGGGAGACACGCCGGCGGCCTGGGCCGGGAGCGCGGGCGCCGCGCACAGCGCCAGGCTGAGCGTCAGGAGGGCGAGCAGTCGCTGGCGGACCGTCAGCATCGAGTCCCCTTTACCTTGTTACGCACGAGTAGCACGATCGGTGCGGGCATGGTCGCGCCTGGCGTCGCAGAATTCCACCCCCGTGCAGCACTCACCGGCACCCCTCGTGACCCTTCTGTATCTCAGGACACCCCCCACCCGGAGCATCAAATCGGGCAATACGGGTAATTCACCCGAGAAGATACGAAGTGTGACCGGCAACCGCCGGTCTTCTTGCGTCAGCGTCTCGGGAGGATCTGCCGTGACCGTCAGTCTTGAGCAGTTGCGCCGCTGCCACGTGGCCGTCGACCTCGGAGCGGCCAGGACCCGCGTCTACGTCAAGGGCCTCGGCCTGGTCGTGGACGAGCCCAGCGTCGCCGCCGTGAACACGCGGACCGGCGCACTCATCGCCGTCGGCACCTTCGCCGAACGGATGACCGGCCGCACGCCCGACTACATCCGGGTCGTGCGCCCCGTCTCCGGCGGCACCGTCGTCGACATCGAGATGGCCCAGCGCATGCTGCGCCACCTCCTCGGCGAGAAGCTGCGGCGCGCCCTGCGCCGCAAGCCCCGGCTGCGGGCAGCCGCCTGCACCCCGCACGACGCCGACCCGCTCGCCCAGCGCGCGGCGGTGGAGACGATGGTCGGGCTCGGCGCCCGGCGCGTCGAACTCGTCGACACCCTGATCGCGGCGGCCGTCGGCTGCGGACTGCCGGTGGAGCAGCCGACCGCGACGATGATCATGGTGTGCGGGGCCGCCGCCACCCAGGTCGCCGTCCTCTCCCTCGGCTCCATCGTCACCGCCGTACGGATCCCGGTGGGCGGCGAGGCCATCGACCACGCCGTCGTCCAGCACCTGCGCCACGCGCACGAGCTGATGCTGCCCAGCCAGGCCGTCCGCCCGCTCCAGCTGGCCCTGCACGGCAACGGCATCACCGCCGGCGGTCCCACCTCCACCCTCATCCACGGCCGTGACGTGGCCACCGGCCTCGCCCGCTCCGTCCACGTGGACACCGCGGCCGTCCGGGACGCCATCCACACCCCGCTGACCGCCGTGCTCGACGGCATCGGCAAGGTGCTGCGCGAATGCCCGCCGGACCTGGTGGCCGACCTCACCGACCGAGGGATCATGATGGTGGGTGGCAGCGCCCTGCTGCCGGGCCTCGACCAGATGCTCCGCGATGCCACCGGAATGCCCGTGGCCATCGCCGAACGGCCGGACATCTGCGCCGTACTGGGCCTCGGCATGATGCTCGAAGGGAAGATCGCACCCATGGTCCTGAACCCCCTGGCCGGATGACGCACTCCGAACCACCCCCGCCGTCCCCCGGGGACGGACAGGGCGTCGCCGCCCGGCAGGCCGCGAGCCTGCCCGTCCTCCTGGAGGCGGTCCTCAGCGTCGGTTCCGAACTCGAACTGCGGACCACCCTCCAGCACATCGTGGATTCGGCGACCGAGCTGTGCGCGGCACGGTACGGCGCGCTCGGGGTTCCGGATGGCCGGCGCCGCGACGGAGCACAGAGCCGTGGTGGAGCGGGTGGTCCAGATGCATTCGTTGGCGCGGTTGCCGAAGAACAAGGTG
>NZ_JBSFDF010000040.1:0-21970 GCF_053593795.1 Streptomyces sp. NPDC002104
GGGGCGGGGCCCCAGGGGGTCCGGGCGCAGCCCGGGACCCCCTCCAGCCCGTCCGGCGTGTGAGGACCGGGGTCCGGGCAGCGCCCGGGGAACGGTGGAAGGGCGGGTAGGGGACCTCGCCCCGCAGGGCCCACTCAGCCGCACCCGCCCACCGCCGGTCGGAGGCCGACGCAGCGGTGCGAGTTCCGCGTCGGAGAGGCCGGGCATCTCGCGGGGTGGAACCCCATCGGCCCGGGGGCGGGCGGGGATTACCCTGGGCGGCATGACCTCGCTCGATGCCACGACCTCGCCCGTGATCGCCACCGCGCAAGCCGCCCGGACCGCCGCCGCGGCCATCGCCCCGCTCCCGCGGTCCGCCAAGGACAAGGCCCTGCTGGCCATCGCGGACGCGCTGGAGGCCCGTACGGCCGAGATCGTCGAGGCCAACGCCGTCGACACGGCGAAGGCGGCCGCCGCCGGGACCAGCGAGACCGTCATCGACCGCCTCACCCTCACCCCCGACCGCATCGCGGCCATCGCCTCCGACGTCCGCGACGTCGCGGCCCTGCCCGACCCCGTCGGCGAGGTCGTCCGCGGCTCCACGCTCCCCAACGGCATCGACCTCCGCCAGATCCGCGTCCCGCTCGGCGTCGTCGGCATCATCTACGAGGCCCGCCCCAACGTCACCGTCGACGCCGCCGCCCTCTGCCTGAAGTCCGGCAACGCCGTCCTCCTGCGCGGCTCCTCCTCGGCGTACGCCTCCAACACCGCCCTCGTCGCCATCCTGCGCGACGCCGTCGTCTCGGCCGGGCTCCCCGCCGACGCGATCCAGCTGGTCCCCGGCGAGTCCCGCGACTCCGTGCGCGAGCTGATGCGCGCCCGCGGCCTCGTCGACGTCCTCATCCCGCGCGGCGGTGCCTCGCTCATCAAGACCGTCGTCGAGGAATCCATCGTCCCGGTCATCGAGACCGGTACCGGCAACTGCCACGTCTACGTGGACGCCCAGGCCGACCTGGCCATGGCCGTGGACATCCTCGTCAACTCCAAGGCCCAGCGCCCCTCCGTCTGCAACTCCGCGGAGACCCTGCTCGTCCACCGGGACATCGCCGACGCCTTCCTGCCCCTCGCCCTCGACGCCCTCGCCGACGCCGGCGTGACCGTCCACGGCGACGAGCGGGTGCTCGCGCACGCGGAGGACTCCAAGGTCACCACGCTGCCCGCCACCGACGAGGACTGGGCCGCCGAGTACCTCTCGTACGACATCGCCGCCGGTGTCGTGGACTCCCTCGACGAGGCCGTCGCCCACATCCGCCGCTGGACCTCCGGCCACACCGAGGCGATCGTCACCACCTCGCAGGCCGCCGCCCGGCTCTTCACCCAGCTGGTCGACTCGACCACGGTCGCGGTGAATGCCTCCACCCGGTTCACGGACGGTGGTCAGTTCGGCTTCGGTGCGGAGATCGGCATCTCCACGCAGAAGCTGCACGCCCGGGGCCCGATGGGGCTTCCCGAGCTCACCTCGACCAAGTACATCGTCACCGGCGACGGTCACGTACGGTAGTCGACCCCTGAACACGGTGTGGCCGGATTTCGGCCTACACCCTGCCCAAAGGTGTCCCTCAGGTCTACGCTGGTCTCGTGCCGGACGACGTGGGGGGCAAGCCGTTCCCGGACGACGGGACCCCCGAAGAACATGCAGACGACCGCGGAGGCGCGGACAAGGACTTCGCCTCCGTGGTGTTCGACGAGGACTTCGTCCGGAACGCCGAGATCCGTGAACCGAGCGCCGCAGAGCGCCAGCGGGCCGGCGACCGGGCGCGCGCCGAGGCGGCCGAGGCCGCCCGCGCGGCCTTCGCCGGCGGCTGGACGGGCGACGAGGACTACGACGCGTACGCCTACGGCGGCGCCGAGGGCCATCACACCGACGACTCCGGCTGGGACCACGGCCACGGCCACGGAGCCGGTTCCCCGGACGGCCCGTACGGCGCCTACGGCGGCAGCCTGCGCCCCTACCGCGGCCGCTCCCCATGGCTGCGCCCGGTCGCCTGGGTGCTCGCCTTCGTGATGGGCCTCGGCATGATCGCGCTGGCCTTCAGCGCCGTGTACCGCAGCGCGTCGAGCGACGCGGAACCCTCTCCGGCCCCCGCAAGCACCCCGATGGGCGAAGTCGCCGGCGCCGGAGCGTTTATGGACCGCGTCAGCCGCCAACCCTGAAGGTACGACCCCGCTCCCCATCGCCGGAGCGGGGGCTTCTCTGGAGCGGGGACAGCGGGGAGAAGCGATGGCCATGCCAGGAGATCCGCCGAACGGCACGCCCGAGGGTGCCGGCGGGGCCGACGACGAGTTCCGGTCCGACGAGTACCGGTCCGTGGTGTTCGACGAGGACTTCGTCCGGGCTGCCCGGCTCCAGGAGTTCTCCGCACAGGAGCGCATGGGCGAGCACGCCCGCGCCGTACGGAGCCGCTCGATCTGGTCGAGCGGCGCAAACCATCCGGGACCCCGCGGCGGCTCCGGCGGGGCGGCCCGGCAGGGCCGGATCATCGTGCTGTGCATCACCCTGGCGCTCGCCGGCGCCGTCTACATGGGGCTGCGCAACCCCTACGTGCCGCCCGCCGGAGACCCGGCCGGGGCGATGAGCAGCACCGTCGTCCCGCTCGCGCCCTCCGAGCCCGTGCCGGGCGGCCGGCCCGCGGACCTGTACGCGCACAGTCCGGCGGCGCAGTACCGGATCGGGGCGGCCGGGATCACCTTCCCCGGCGTGCGCCGTACCCGTCACTTCAGCGAGGAGCAGGTCCAGACCGCGCTGACCATCGCCAAGGACTATCTGGTGCAGTCCTCGCTCGACCCCGATGTGCTGTCCGGGGAGGCCTCCCGGCCGGTGCGCGTCCTGCTCGACCCCGACCAGCTGGCCCAGTTCGACCAGAGCATGCTCGCGCCGTCCGGCAACGGGAGGCACGCCGTCACCGGCTGGCTGGTCCGCTTCGACCCGGCGACCGCCGTCGTGGCCGACACCCGGGTCCGGGTCAGCGGGGTCCTCACCGCCGCGGAGACCGCCCCGAACGCGCTGGAGGTGACCTCCGACCACACCTTCGTCTACGCCGTGCGCCCGGCCACCGGCCAGCCGGCCGCGGCGGACGGGGCCTCGCTCTTCACCGTCCGCCGCGAGCTGCGGCTGCGCTTCGACCGCGACGACCTCACGGCCCGGCGGGCGGAGCTCGTCTCGGCCTACGTGATGGCGGGCCCGCAGGCCTGCTCCGCCGACCCGGCGGGAGGTTTCCGCCCGCTGACGGCCGGAGCCGTGCCGACCACCACCGGCCCGGCCGCGACCGACCCGTACGCCAGTGGCAGTCCGCGCCGCACGGCCGGGCTGTGCGGGGTGCTCGCGCCGAAGGCCACCCCGGAGGCGACCCCGGAGACCACACCGAAGGAGGGCGCCCCGAAGGAGGCCGTCAGCCCTGTTCCGTAGCCCCGCCCTTGCCGGAGTCCTTGCCGGAGTCCCTGCCGGAGTCCTTGTCCGTGCCGCGGTCCTCGCCGCCACCCGCGCCCGCTCCGGCGCCCGTGAACCTGTCCCGCAGCTTGCCGCCGAGGTCCGCCGTACCGCCGGCGATGTCGCCGACCAGCTTCATCAGCGGGTCCTTGCTCGTGCGCACCGTGTCGGCGTAGTGCGCGGCGGACTGCCGGAAGGAGTCGGTCACCGAGGTGTCCTTGTCCTCCTCGCGCCGCGGGTAGTGGCCGTCCAGGATCCGCTGGTGGTCCCGGTTCTGCGACCACTTCTTCAGCTCGGCCGCCCGCACCGTCGTGAAAGGGTGCGTCCGCGGCAGCACGTTGAGGATCTTCAGGACGGAGTCGCGCAGATCCCCGCCCCGCTCGTACTCCTCGGCCTGGGCGAGGAACGCGTCGACATTCATCTCGTGGAGGTGGTTGCCGCCCGCGAGCTTCATCAGCCCGCGCATCGAGGCCTGCACGTCCTGTCCCACCAGCAGCCCCGCCCGGTCCGCGGACAGCTCCGACTTGCGGAACCACTCGCGCAGCGCCGTCACGAGCCCCATGATCGCCACATTGCCCAGCGGGATCCACGCGACCTTGAGCGCCAGGGTCGTCAGGAACAGCAGGATCGTGCGGTACACGGCGTGCCCCGACAGCGCGTGGCCCACCTCGTGGCCCACCACCGCCCGCATCTCCTCCTCGTCGAGCAGCTCGACGAGGGCCGTGGTCACCACGATGATCGGCTCGTCCAGCCCGATGCACATGGCATTGGGCTTCGGGTCCTGCTGCACGTACATCTGCGGGACCTTCTCCAGGTCCAGGATGTAGCAGGCGTCCAGGAGCATCGCGTGCAGGTGCGGGAACTGCGTCTCGCCCACCCGGACGGAGTCCGACAGGAAGAGCAGTCGCAGACTGCGCTCGGGCAGCAGCCCGCTCAATGCCTTGAAGACCGTGTCGAAGCCGGTCAGCTTGCGCAGGGCCACGAGCGCGGACCGGTCCGCCGGATGCTCGTACGCCCGTGAGGAAATACCGGGGAACCTCTTGCGGTCCCGCGCCGGTGCCTTCTCGAATCCCGTCCCCGTCATAGCGCCCTCCCCGTTGATGTGTGCGGCCGCCCGCCCGTCTATCCTCTCCAACGCCTGAGTCGACGTGAGCGTGCCCCAGGCCCCCGCATACGATGTGAGCGAAATCTCCGCCCGCTCCCCGACTCGATAGGTACCTGCCTGATGAGCCTCGCCTCCACCGCCCACAACCTGGTCGTCCTCGCCTCCGAGGGAGCCGAGCAGCACGGCGGCAACCACGACAGCCTGAGCCCGTACCTCACCGGTGGCGCGGCCTTCGGCATCCTCCTGCTGATGCTGTGGGTCACCACGCGCCTGAACCGGGACCGCTGAACCCCGGAGCACCCGGAGCGCCCGGAACGGCGAGTCCGTCGAGTACGTCGCGTACGAGCCCGTAGGCGGGTCCCTGCCGCGCCACCGGGCCAGTAGGCTCTGCGCTCATGGGAGAGCAGGAAATGCCTACCGGCCCGGTCAAGCGCAGGCTCGGCGTGATGGGCGGGACATTCGACCCGATCCACCACGGACACCTGGTGGCCGCCAGTGAGGTGGCCGCGCTGTTCCACCTCGACGAGGTGATGTTCGTACCGACCGGCGAGCCGTGGCAGAAGTCGCAGCGGGCCGTGTCGTCCGCCGAGGACAGGTATCTGATGACGGTCATCGCGACCGCGTCGAACCCGCAGTTCTCGGTGAGCCGCATCGACATCGACCGTGGCGGTCCGACTTACACGATCGATACCCTGAGGGACCTGAGCGCCCTCAACGACGACGCCGACCTCTTCTTCATCACCGGCGCCGACGCCCTCGCGCAGATCCTGACCTGGCGGAACGCCGAGGAGCTCTTCGCCCTCGCGCACTTCATCGGCGTCACCCGGCCGGGCCACGTGCTCACCGACGACGGCCTGCCCGAGGGGGGCGTCTCCCTGGTGGAAGTTCCGGCGCTGGCCATTTCGTCCACGGACTGCCGTGCACGCGTGGCCAAGGGGGATCCTGTCTGGTACCTCGTGCCCGACGGCGTGGTCCGCTACATCGACAAGCGTGAGCTGTACCGGGGAGCCTGAGCTTCCGGAGAGAGGGGCCCCGCGGTGAACGACCGACACGAGCCGTACGACCCGTATGCCGGCCAGGAGCAGCAGCTCGTCGGCTACGACGTGTACGGGCGGCCGGTGTACGGCCAGGTGCCCGCGCAGCCCGCCCCGGACCCGGCGGCCCCCTACGAGCAGCAGCAACATCAGCAGCAGCAGTACGAGCAGGGCTACGGCTACGACTACCAGGGGTACGGCGGGCAGCAGCCCCAGCAGCCGGCCCCGCAGTACTACGCGCAGCAGCCCCAGCAGCAGCAGTACCCGCAGACCCCCCAGGCCCCGCCGTACGGGTACGACACCCAGGGCGTCCCGCAGTACGACACCCAGGCCACCCAGCAGTGGATCCCGCAGCAGGCAGCCCCCGAGGCCCCCGCGCAGGCGCCCCTGCGGGCCCCCGCGTCCGAGCCGGAGTTCCGTCCCGCCGCCGCGCAGGTCCCGGAGCCCCGCCGGGCCGAGGAGCCGGGCGGGCAGGGCCGGGGCGGGCAGGGCCAGGGCGGTCAGGGGGAGGGGCAGGGGCCCTCGTACCGCACCGAGCAGTTCGCCTTCATCGACCAGGAGGACGAGGAGTCCGAGGACGTCATCGACTGGCTCGCCTTCACCGAGAGCCGGACCGAGCGCCGCGAGGAGGCCCGCCGGCGCGGCCGCAACCGGGTGGTGGCGCTGATCGTCGTGCTGGCCCTCTTCGTCGTCGCGGGCCTCGGCTACCTCTGGTACGCGGACAAGCTGCCGTTCCTGGAGGGCCCCGGCAAGGCCGCGGACGGCGCGATCGCCTCGGGCCCGCAGAAGCGCGACATGATCGTCGTGCACCTGCACAACACCAGGAAGGGCGGCACCTCCACGGCGCTGCTCGTCGACAACGTGACCACCAAGCAGGGCGCCACCGTCCTGGTGCCGAACACCCTGAACGTCACCAAGGACGACGGCACCACCGCCCAGCTGGGCAAGGCCGTCGCGGACGGGGGCCTGGGCGTACGGGAATCCCTCGACTCGGTCTTCGGCACCCGCATCGGCGGCACCTGGCGGCTGGACACCCCCTTCCTGGAGAACTTCGTCGACCTGGTCGGCGGCATCGAGGTCGACACCGACGTGGCCGTACCCGCGGACGACGCGGCGAAGGTGCCCGCCGTCGGCAAGGGCCCGAAGCAGAGCCTCAGCGGTGCGATGGCCGTCGCGTACTCCACGTACCGGGCGCAGGGCGAGCCGGAGGCCAAGCAGCTGGACCGGCTCGGCAAGGTCCTGGTGGGCCTGCTGCGCAAGGTGCCGAGCGATCCGAAGTCGGCGGCGATGACGGTGGAGACCACCGGCCAGATCCTGGACCCGGCGCTGAACGCGCAGACCCTGGGCGCGCTGCTGGCCAAGCTCGGGGAACACGCCAAGGTGGGCGCGTACCGCACCGACCTGCTCGGGGTGAAGCCCGACGGCGGCCTCACGGACGACGCCAACAAGAAGGTCGTCAAGGAGGTCCTCGGCGGCTCCGTCACGCAGGCGCAGCCCGGGGCCCTGCCGCGGGTCGGCCTGAAGGACGCGACCGGCGACGACAAGACGGGCACGGCGGCCAAGGCGGCCCTGCTCAACGGCGGCTACACCCTGGTGGACGGCGGCAAGGCCGACAGGACCGCGCCCGCGTCGCAGATCACGTACCAGGACGACGCGCAGAAGGACAAGGCGATCGAGGTCGCCAAGACGCTGGGGCTGCCCGAGACGGCCGTGAAGAAGGCCGAGAACGCGGTGAACGCGGACATCGTGGTGACGCTGGGCAAGGATTACAAACCGTCCTGACCCCGCCCGACCCCGCCGGAGGCCTACTGCGGCCTGCCCCGGCGGGGCTCCCCGGGTACGGCTCCGCCCGCGCGGCACGCTGCGCGCGGGCGGCGTCGGCGGTACATGAGACCCTTGTAAGGATCTGCCCGCCAACCCGAAAGCATGGCCAGTGACCGCCACGGACCGCTCCATTGAGCTCATCACCGCCGCCGCCCAGGCCGCGGCCGACCGGCTCGCGCACGACATCATCGCGTACGACGTCAGCGACGTGCTGTCGATCACCGACGCCTTCCTGCTCGCTTCGGCGCCCAACGACCGCCAGGTCAAGTCGATCGTCGACGAGATCGAGGAGAAGCTCCTGAAGGAGCTGGGCGCCAAGCCGGTGCGCCGCGAGGGCGACCGCGACGCCCGCTGGATCCTGCTCGACTACATCGACATCGTCGTCCACGTGCAGCACAGCGAGGAGCGCGTCTTCTACGCGCTGGAGCGCCTGTGGAAGGACTGCCCCGAGATCGACCTCCCCGAGGACGCCAAGCTCACCAAGGGCAAGGCCGAGGAGCACGCCGCGCTGCGCGCCGCGCAGGGCGACGACGAACTGGACGGTGATCTGTTCTGAGCACGATTCACGACGGTACGACCGGTGGCGGTACGACCAGCGGCAACAGCCGGACCAGCCGCAAGATCGTCCTGTGGCGGCACGGCCAGACCTCGTGGAACCTGGAGCGCCGCTTCCAGGGCTCCACGGACATCGAGCTGACCGAGGCCGGTGTGGCGCAGGCGCGCCGTGCCGCCCGGCTGCTCGCCTCGCTGAAGCCCGACGCCATCGTCGCCTCGGACCTGATGCGCGCCGCGGCCACGGCTGCCGAGCTGGCGGCCGTCACGGGTCTGGCGGTGACGCACGACGAGGCGCTGCGCGAGACGTACGCCGGTGAATGGCAGGGCCTCACGCACGACGAGATCCTGGACAAGTACGGCGACCAGTACGCGGCGTGGAAGCGCGGCGAGGCGGTCCGCCGCGGCGGTGGCGAGCTGGAGACCGAGGTCGCCGACCGGGCCGCGCCGGTGGTGCTGGAGCACGCCGACCGACTGCCCCCGGGCGGCACGCTCGTGGTGGTCAGCCACGGCGGAACCATCCGTACGACGATCGGCCGCCTGCTGGGCCTGGAGTCGTACTACTGGGAGGGCCTGGGCGGGCTCTCCAACTGCTGCTGGTCCGTGCTGGGCGAGGGCGCGCGCGGCTGGCGGCTGATGGAACACAACGCCGGCACGCTGCCCGAACCGGTGCTCGGCGACGACGACTGAGCCCACCTCGGAGCGGCTCCCACCCGGATTTCACTTTCCGGCTGGTCACAGGCTAGAGTTCTTCTTGTTCGCAGCGCAGAACACCGGAAACGGGGGGAGCGTCGCGGAGAGCGGGGCTATAGCTCAGTTGGTAGAGCGCCTGCATGGCATGCAGGAGGTCTGGAGTTCAATTCTCCATAGCTCCACAATCAAGATCCCGTCCCCAACAGGGGGCGGGATCTTTGCTTTTGTCCACAGCTGCCCGAGCGAGCACCGGCATGGCAGAATCGGACGGCCGGAGGGGGACACGACGGCCCGACGCGGGAGGGAGTCGCTGACGGATGGGTGCACACCGGCGGCGGTGCGACTGGTGCAACAACGGCACGCCGATCGTGCGGGACATGGAGCCCGTCAACTCCGACTACCAGTACTGGTGCGAGGAATGCGCGCGGGCGCTGATCATAAAAGGCGACCCGATCGAGACGTACCGCGAGCTGGAGGGCGAGCCGATCTACGGGCGGCTGCTCGACGAGCACTGCACGCTGAAGCGGTTCTACCAGTTCGCCCGTGCATGACGATTTGGGTCAAAACGGGCATGGCTCCCGGTCGGTGGAAACCGATTTTTGGACCAGGGCCATGACCGTGTAATGTTTGGGATGTCGCCAAGGGGGACCGGAAACGGACCGCGAAGCGGCAGGCAAGACAAGGGGCTATAGCTCAGTTGGTAGAGCGCCTGCATGGCATGCAGGAGGTCTGGAGTTCAATTCTCCATAGCTCCACAGTGAAGAAGCGGGCCACCGGAAACGGTGGCCCGCTTCTCGTTGTGCGTCCACCGCGTTGCGCGTCCACCGGACGGAAGGGCAGAGCACCGCTGGGGGCCGCTGCGGTACCCTGACGCCATGCGTGCCGTACGCCTTCTGCTTACCGAGCCGCGCTGAACAGTTCCGACCCCACGAAGCGGTCGGCCCGGCGCGGCGCCCCCTCCTGTGCGAGGGGTTTTTTCGTTTGGGCAGCAGAGACGGCAGAGACGATCGATGGAGCTTCAAAAATCATGAGCGAGACGAACACCCCGGCCCCCGAGGCGGCCGAGGGGCACCGTTACACGGCTGCCATGGCCGCCGACATCGAGGCACGCTGGCAGGACGTATGGGACGCGCAGGGCACCTACGAGGCCCCGAACCCGACCGGTGACCTGGCCGGCGACGCGACGGTCGTGGCGCGCCCCAAGAAGTTCATCATGGACATGTTCCCGTACCCCTCGGGCGCGGGCCTGCACGTCGGCCACCCGCTCGGGTACATCGCCACCGACGTCTTCGCCCGCCACCAGCGGATGACCGGCCACAACGTCCTGCACACCCTGGGCTTCGACGCCTTCGGCCTGCCGGCCGAGCAGTACGCCGTGCAGACCGGTACGCACCCGCGCGTGTCGACCGAGGCGAACATCGAGAACATGAAGGTCCAGCTGCGCCGGCTGGGTCTGGGCCACGACAAGCGCCGCTCCTTCGCGACGATCGACCCGGACTACTACAAGTGGACCCAGTGGATCTTCCTGCAGATCTACAACTCCTGGTACGACGCCGACGCCGCGAAGGCCCGCCCCATCGCCGAGCTGGTCGCCTCCTTCGAGGACGGCTCCCGCGAGCTGCCCGGCGGAGCCTCCTGGGCCGCGCTGAGCGCGGGCGAGCGCGCCGACGTACTGAACGAGTACCGGCTGGCGTACGCCTCGGACGCGCCCGTCAACTGGTGCCCCGGGCTGGGCACCGTACTGGCCAACGAGGAAGTCACCGCCGACGGCCGGTCCGAGCGCGGCAACTTCCCCGTCTTCAAGTCCCGGCTGAGCCAGTGGAACATGCGGATCACGGCCTACGCCGACCGCCTGATCGACGACCTGGACGCGCTGGACTGGCCCGAGGCCATCAAGCTGCAGCAGCGCAACTGGATCGGCCGCAGCGAGGGCGCGCGCGTGGACTTCGCGGTCGGCGAGGGCGAGGCCATCACCGTCTTCACCACCCGCCCCGACACGCTGTTCGGCGCCACCTACATGGTGCTGGCCCCCGAGCACGAGCTGGTCGGGAAGATCGTCCCGGCGGAGTGGCCCGAGGGCACCCACCAGCTGTGGACCGGCGGCAACGCCACCCCCGCCGAGGCCGTGGACTCGTACCGCAAGCAGGCGGCCGCGAAGTCGGACGTCGAGCGGCAGGCCGAGGCCAAGGACAAGACCGGCGTCTTCACCGGCGCGTACGCGACCAACCCGGTCAGCGGCGATCTGGTCCCGGTCTTCATCGCGGACTACGTGCTGATGGGCTACGGCACCGGCGCGATCATGGCCGTCCCGGCCCACGACGGCCGTGACTTCGAGTTCGCGCGCGCCTTCGAGCTGCCGATGCGCTGCGTCGTCCAGCCCACCGACGACCGCGACGCCGACCCGCTGGAGTGGGAGGGCGCGTTCTCCTCGTACGACGGCACGATCGTCAACTCCACGGGCGAGGGCATCACCCTGGACGGCCTGGGCGTGGTCGAGGCCAAGGCCGCGATCACCGACTGGCTGACCGAGCGCGGCATCGGCGAGGGGACCGTCAACTTCCGGCTGCGCGACTGGCTGTTCAGCCGCCAGCGCTACTGGGGCGAGCCCTTCCCGATCGTCTACGACGAGGACGGCGTCGCCCACCCGCTGCCCGAATCGATGCTGCCGCTGGAGCTGCCGGAGGTCGAGGACTACTCGCCGCGCACCTTCGCGCCCGACGACGCGACCTCCCAGCCGGAGACCCCGCTGTCGCGGAACCAGGAATGGGTCAACGTCGAGCTGGACCTGGGCGACGGGCGCGGGGTGCGTGCGTACCGGCGCGAGACCAACACCATGCCGAACTGGGCCGGCTCCTGCTGGTACGAGCTGCGCTACCTGGACCCGAACAACGGCTCGGCCCTGGTCGACCCGGAGATCGAGCAGTACTGGATGGGCCCGCGCGAGGGCCAGCCGCACGGCGGCGTCGACCTGTACGTGGGCGGCGCGGAGCACGCGGTGCTGCACCTGCTGTACGCGCGCTTCTGGTCCAAGGTGCTGTTCGACCTGGGGCACGTCTCCTCGGTGGAGCCGTTCCACAAGCTGTTCAACCAGGGCATGATCCAGGCGTACGCGTACACCGACTCGCGCGGTGTGTACGTCCCGGCGGCCGAGGTCGAGGAGCGGGACGGCGGCTACTTCTACCAGGGCCAGCCGGTCAAGCGTGAGCACGGCAAGATGGGCAAGTCCCTGAAGAACGCCGTCACCCCGGACGAGATCTGCGAGGAGTACGGCGCGGACACCCTGCGCCTGTACGAGATGGCGATGGGCCCGCTGGACGTCTCGCGTCCCTGGGACACCCGTGCCGTCGTCGGCCAGTACCGGCTGCTGCAGCGCCTGTGGCGCAACGTGGTGGACGAGGAGACGGGCACCGTCACGGTCGTCGACGCGGAGCCGGACGAGGCCACCCTGCGCGCGCTGCACAAGGCGATCGACGGGGTCGGCGGCGACATGGCCGGGCTGCGGTTCAACACCGCCATCGCGAAGATCACCGAGCTGAACAACACCCTGACGAAGGCGGGCCGGCCGCTGGAGCGCTCGGTCGCGGAGCGGCTGGTGCTGCTGGTGGCCCCGCTGGCGCCGCACATCGCCGAGGAGCTGTGGCAGCGCCTGGGCCACGGCGAGTCGGTCGTCCACCAGGACTTCCCGGTCGCGGACCCGGCGTACGTCGTGGACGAGAGCGTCACCTGCGTCGTTCAGATCAAGGGCAAGGTCAAGGCCCGCCTGGAGGTGTCTCCGGCGATCTCGGACGCCGAGCTGGAGCAGCTGGCGCTGGGCGACGAAGCCGTCGTGGCGGCGCTGGGCGGGGCGGAGATCCGCAAGGTGATCGTGCGCGCGCCGAAGCTGGTGAACATCGTCGTCTGACGTCTCCGGCCGGCCGTCCACCCGACGGTCTAGGGGTATTCCCGTACGGGCAGGTTGGGGGTTCCATGGGAACCCGCGGCCTGCCCGTGGCGTTTACGGTGGAAGGGACGTAACCGGCTGGGGAAGGGACCCTCATGGAGGCGGCTTTTATCATCGTGGCCCTGGTGCTGCTGTTCGCCTTCCTGGGGCTCGGTGTCTACGTGACGACGAAGGTGGTCAAGGGCGTCGCGCGCGGCGTGGACCGGACCATCACCCAGGCCCGGCGCACGGTGGAGGACACCACCCTGAAGGCCCGCAGCTTCGGCCAGATTGGTGTCCCCGGCGCGCTGGCCACGCTGCGGCTGGACCTGCGGAACTCGATGCGGGCGACGCAGCAGGCGCTGTACCAGGGGGTTCAGACGGACGCCTCGCTGAAGGAGTCGATCGGGCTGTTCGAGCGGCTGAGCGCGCACGGGCACGAGCTCGACGACGAACTGAAGCGCCTGGAGGCGGAGCCCGACCGGCAGCGGATCGCGGCGGCCCTGCCGGACCTGCGGGAGCGCACGCAGCAGATCACGCAGGCGTCGGACTCCCTGCGCTGGGCGGCGCGCGATCGCGCCCGGCGCTTCGCGGAGGACGACCTCTCGCACCTGTCGGCGCAGATCGACGTCGAGTCGGGCGCCCTGCGGGACTGGTCCCGCACCCCGGCGGAAGACCTCCCGTACTCCCCGCACCCCGCTTCTTCCACGGCCCCCACGCCTCCGGCGTGGACCACGCCGCAGCCCGCAGCCCTCACCGAACCCGCCCCGGCCGCCCAGTACCCCTGGCAGAAAACCCGCCGCCCGGAGGCGACGACCTGAGGGCGCGGCTGTCACGCCGTCCGGGGTTTGAGGACCGGGGCCGGCCCGGCCCGGTCTGGTCCGGTCCGGTCCGTCTGGCCGTTGAGGCACGGGGTCGGGGGCGGAGCTTCAGGGGTTCGGGCGTGGCTCGGTGCTCCTTCGTCGGTCGGTCCGGGGTTGAGGTGCGGGGTCGGGGGCGGAGCCCCAGAGGGCGGGCGTAGCCCGGTACCCCTCTTCAGCCCGTCCGGCGTTTGAGGACCGGGGTCCGGGCAGAGCCCGGGGAACGGTGGAAGGGCGGGTAGGGGACCCAGCCCCGCAGGGCCGGACACGCACCGCCGGAGCCCGGTGGGAGCCCGGCGGAGCCCGCCGGAGCCCGGCGGGAGCGTGGGCGAAGGCCCGCCGCGGCTTGGCCGCAGGCCGACGGGGAGCCGGGCGGGAGCCCGGTGGGAGCCCGGCGGGAGCCCGGTGGGAGCCCGGTGGGAGCCCGGCGGGAGCGTGGGCGAAAGCCCGCCCGCGGCTTGGCCGCAGGCCGACGGGGAGCCCGGCGCGAGCCAGGCGGGAGCCAGGCCCGCAGCCGGCCGGCCCCGTCCCGGCAGCCCGGAGGGAGGCCCCCGGGAGACCCGGGCTGCCGGAACACCCCCACTGCCGGTAACCTCCGCCTCATGTCCCGCCATGTCGCGATCGTCACGGATTCCACGGCCTACCTGCCCCAACCGGCCATGGCGCGGCACGGAATCACCTCCGTCCCGCTGACCGTGGTCCTCGGCGACGAGGCCCTGGAAGAGGGCACCGAGATCTCGGCCAGGAGCCTCGCTCTGGCCCTGCAGAAGCGCCGCTCGGTCACCACCTCCCGCCCCAGCCCCGAGGAGTTCGCCCGGGCCTACCGGGCGGCCGCGGAGGCCGGGGCGACCGCCATCGTCAGCCTGCACCTGTCGGCGGAGTTCTCCGGCACCTACGACGCCGCCGTTCTCGCCGCGAAGACCGCCCCGGTGCCCGTCCGCGTCGTCGACACCGGCATGGTCGCCATGGCCCTGGGCTTCTGCGCCCTGGCCGCGGCCGAGGTGTCCGAAGCCGGGGGGTCCCTCGACGAGGCCGTCGCCGCCGCGGAGAAGCGGGCCGCGGGCATGTCCGCGTACTTCTACGTCGACACCCTCGACTACCTCCGCCGCGGCGGCCGCATCGGGGCCGCGCAGGCCCTCCTCGGCTCGGCGCTCGCGGTCAAACCGCTGCTGACGCTGGACGGCGGGCGGATCGAGATGCTGGAGAAGGTGCGTACGGCCTCCAAGGCCATAGCCCGCCTGGAAGAGCTCGCGGTCGAGCGGGCCGGGTCGGGCCCCGTCGACGTGGCCGTGCATCACCTCGCGGCTCCGGAACGCGCCGAGAAACTGGCGCAGAGGCTTCGTGAGCGGATCCCCGGGCTGGTGGAGCTGCACGTCAGCGAGGTCGGTGCGGTGATCGGCGCACACACCGGACCGGGGTTGCTGGCGGCGGTCGTCTCCCCGCGCTGATCGCTGGACCGGGTGACGGAGATATCCACAACAACCGGTCCATCCACCGGAATTGAAGCTTCCGAACGCGTGTCGGGGATCGGTCCTACCGTCGTGGCATGACTCTTCGTACGCGCACCTCAGGTCCCGCCGGCGCCACCAGTGGCCCCGGCCGTCCCCGCCTCTCCGACAGCCGTCTGCGGCACCGCCGCGGACGGCGATCCGGCGGCCCCGATCCCGTGCTGGCGCGGCGCCGGGCCGAGGCCCTGCTCGGAGCGGGCCGCCCAGGTCACCCCCCGGGTGCTCCACCGCCGGCCGAGCCGCAGACCCTGACCCGGCCGGATCCGCCGGCCGGGTTGGAGGCGCCTGCCCGGGGTGGGGCGGAGGTTCCGCCCGAGGAGCGGGAGGTGTCCGGCGGGGCCTTACGGTGGCTCGCGCTGCGGGAGCGGCTGCCCCTGTGGCTCCAGACCCGCTGTGGAGTGGAGCCGCGTACGGTGGCGGCCGTCTCGGCGGTGCTCGTCCTCGCCGTCGGCTTCGCGGTGCAGCAGTACGGGGCGGCCCGGCCCCGGCCGGTGACGGCGCCCGCCGTGGTGGCCCCCGCGGCGGCCGGCCCGCCGACCCCGGCAGCGGTGCGGGCGGGCCCCGGGGCCGGTCCCATCCTGGTGGACGTCAGCGGCAAGGTCCGTGACCCCGGGGTGCGCAAACTGCCCCCGGGCTCGCGGGTGGAGGACGCCCTGGCCGCCGCCGGAGGAGTGCGGCCCGGGGCGGACACCACCGGCCTGAACCGGGCCCGGGTGCTGATCGACGGCGAACAGGTCCTGGTGGGTGCTCCGGCCCCACCGCCGCCGGCGGGCAGGGGAGGCCCGGCCTCGGGACCGCTGAGCCTCGGCACGGCCACCGCCGAGCAACTGGACGGCCTGCCGGGGGTGGGGCCGGTCCTCGCGCAGCACATCGTGGACTTCCGCACGGTGCGCGGGGGCTTCCGCTCCGTGGAGGAGCTCCGCCAGGTCCACGGGATCGGTGAGCGCCGATTCGCCGACCTGCGTGAGCTGGTGCGGCCGTGAGCCGGCCCGGTGGACCGGGGCAGGGCCCGGGGGACAGCGGTCCGGCCGCCCGGGGAGCCGGTGAGGGGGGTTCGGCCGGGTGGGAGGGGGCGGGGGAGGGAGGGCCGGTGGATCTGCGGCTCGTGGGGCCCGCCCTCGCCGTGTGGGGGACGGCCGCTGTGGGCCTCGGGATGCCCGCCGGACGCGGTGCCCTGGTGGCGGGGCTGGGGGTGGGCGCGGCCGGGCTGCTGATGCTGGCCGGCCGCAGGCGCCGTGCGCCGTCCCTGACGGCCCTGGCGGCGGTCCTGCTGTGCGCGGCCGCCGGGGCCGGGGTGGCGGGGCTCCAGCGGGCCGAGGCGCGGGCCGGGCCGGTCCCGGAGCTGGCCCGGGACCATGCGCGGGTGCTGGCGGATCTCACCGTGGGCTCCGATCCGCGGAGGGCCCGGACCGGGAGCGGCCCGCCGGTGGTGGTGCTCGACGCGGTGGTGACCCGGGTGACCGGGCCCGACGGTGCCCGGACCCGGGTCTCGACCCCGGTGCGGGTGCTGGCGGGGCATCCGGGGTGGGCCCGGCTGCAGCCTTCGACGCGGGTCGCGGTGGTGGCCCGGCTGGCCCCGGCGCGGGGCGGGGAGCGGGCCGTCGCCCTGCTCCGGCCGGCCGGGGACACCCCGCCACGGGTGACCGGCGGGCCGGACACCGTGCAGCGGATCGCCGGGCGGCTGCGGGCCGGGCTGCGCGAGGTCACCGACGGGCTGGCCCCGGACGCCCGGGCCCTGCTGCCCGGGCTGGTGGTCGGAGACACCTCCCGGGTGGAGCCAGACCTGCACGACGCGTTCCGTGCCACCGATCTGCTGCACCTGCTGGCCGTCTCCGGCTCCAACCTGACCGTGGTCCTCTTCCTGCTCATCGGGGCCCCGGCCCGCGCGCAGCAGGCCGAGCGCGGCGGGCTCGCCCCGCGCCTGGGGCTCTCGCTGCGGGCGACGGCCCTGTGCGGGGTGGCGCTGACCCTGGCCTTCGTGGTGGTGTGCCGGCCGGAGCCCAGCGTGCTGCGGGCGGCGGCCTGCGGCTCGGTCACCCTGCTGGCCATCGCCACCGGGCGGCGCAGGTCCCTGATCCCGGCGCTGGCCGCCGCCGTCCTGCTGCTGGTGCTCTACGACCCCTGGCTGGCCCGGAGCTACGGCTTCCTCCTCTCCGTCCTGGCCACCGGGGCCCTGCTCACGCTGGCTCCCCGGTGGAGCGCGGCCCTGGCCCGGCGCGGGGTGCGGCCCCGCCTGGCCGAGGCGCTGGCGGCCGCTGCGGCGGCCCAGGCGGTGTGCGCGCCGGTCGTCGCGGTGCTGTCGGCCCGGGTGAGCCTGGTGGCGGTGCCCTGCAACCTGCTGGCGGAGCTGGCGGCGGGACCCGCGACGGTCCTGGGGTTCGCCGCGCTGGCCGCGGCCCCGGTGTGCCGGCCCGTGGCCGAGGCGCTCGCCTGGTGCGCGGGCGTGCCCGCCGGGTGGATCGCCGCCGTGGCCCGGGGCGGGGCGGCACTGCCGGGTGCGGAGCTGGGCTGGCCCGGCGGGGTGGGCGGAGGGTTGCTGCTCGCCGCGGCCACCTTGGCGGCGGTGCTGCTCGGCAGGCGGGTCGGCCGTGGGCGATGGGTCGCCTCCGCCCTGGCCGTGCTGCTGGTCCTCGCCGTACTCAGGCCGCCACTGGTCACTCGTACGGTCAGGGGCTGGCCTCCGCCCGACTGGGTCTACACCCAGTGCGCGGTGGGCCAGGGGGACGCCGCGGTCCTCGCGGTCGGACCGGGTACGGCCGTGGTGGTGGACGCGGGCCCCGAGCCGGGGCCGGTGGACGCGTGCCTGAGGGAGCTGGGCGTGAACCGGGTACCGCTGATCCTGCTGACGCACTTTCACGCCGACCACGTGGGCGGGCTGGCGGGAGTGTTCAGGGGCCGCTCGGTGGGTGTGGTGGAAGTCACCGGGCTGGAAGAACCGCCCGGGCAGGCCGAGTTCGTACGGCGGACGGCCGCCGCCGCCGGCGTTCCCCTCGTCCGCGCCGTGGAGGGGGAGCGGCGCAGGGCCGGACCGCTCGAGTGGCAGGTGCTGTGGCCGGCCGGGGACGCCTTCCCCGAGGGGCCCAACGATGCGAGCGTGGCGCTGCTGGTGCGCGGCGCGGGCCTGACCCTCCTCCTGCTGGGCGACCTCGAACCGGCCTCCCAGCAGGCCCTGCTGAGGAACCATCCGGAACTGGGGCCCGTCGACGTCCTCAAGGTCGCCCACCACGGCAGCGCCCATCAGGATCCCGGACTGCACGAGCGGATCCGGCCGCGTCTCGCGATCGTCCCCGTCGGCGCCGGGAACAGGTACGGGCACCCGGCGGCGGGTACGCTCGCCCGGCTGCGGACGCTGGGGGCGGCCGTGCTGCGCACGGACGAGGACGGTTCGGTCGCCGTCACCGGGAGCGGCCCGCGGCTACGGGCATTCCCGGCCATGCGCCGACGGGGCCGTCCCGGGCATACCAGGAGTGACCGCTTCGTTTGCCCACAACCCGACAGCATGATCGAATGCGTTTTCGCCAGAGCGGTCCAAGACCACACAGCACGGGGGTGCATAGACCATGTTCAGTCGCAGACGGGGGATGGAGACGGCGGGAAGCGCCAGTCCCCAGACATCCGCGACACTGACGCTTCCTCATACCGCGCGGCTGCTCAGCTGCCGCGTGCTCGACACGGTGCACCAGCCCGTCCGGCAGGCCAGGTTCGAGGTGACCGACCCGATAGGCCGGCGGATCGTCAGCGGGGAGACCGACCCGTACGGCGGGTTCACGGCGGCCGTGCCGGCGGGCGAGTACCGGCTGGCCGTCACGGCCGAGGGCTACGCGCCCTTCCACGGGGCGACGCTGGTGGGGGACCCGGCGCAGCCCGGCACAGGGGAGATCGTCCTGGACCCCGTGGACCCGCCGCTGCTGCCGCAGCCCGGCCACTGGGAGCTCGACCCGGGGCACTCTTCGATCGGGTTCTCGGCCCGGCACATCGGCTTCGCCCGGATCAACGGCCGGTTCAACACCTTCGCCGGGGCCGTGCGGATAGCCGACCGCATGGAGGACTCCTCCATGCGCGTGATCATCGACGCGGCGAGCATCGACACCGGGCTGCGGATGCGGGACGACCACCTGCGCTCCGCGGACTTCCTGGACGCGGCCCGCCACCCGACGGTGGAGTTCTACAGCGAGCGGTTCATCCACCGCAGCGGCAGCCGCTGGTCCGTGGCGGGCGCTCTCACCCTCCACGGGGTCAGCCGGTCCGTCACCCTGGACACCGAGTACCTGGGGCTGGGTACGGGCCTGGAGGGCGAGCCGAGGGCGGCCTGCCGGGCGACGGCCGAACTGAACCGGGAGGACTTCGCGCTGACCTGGCAGTCGATGCTGGCGCACGGGATCGCGGCGCTCGGTTCGACCGTGGAAGTGGCCCTGGACGTACAGATCGTCCACAAGGCCTGACCGGGCCGGCTCGGGCGGCCTCCGTGCCGCTGTGGTCCGCACGTCCCGTACGGAGGCCGGTGTCGTGGCACAGCCGCCTGGCTGAGCCGGCGGCCGGTCGGGGGTGTGCGGGCCGAGCCGGCGGAGTTACGGGGCTTCGAGCCAGCCGTCGTACTCGGCGGCGAGCTCGTCCAGGGCCGTGGCGGCCAGCCGTTCGCGCGGGTCCTCGACGACCACGAGCCACTGGGCGTCCTCGGCGTCGTCCTCGCCGGCGAGGGCGTCGCGGACCAGCTGCGGTTCCTCCGGGAGGCCGAAGCGGTCGACCACTTCCCGGGCCACCTCCTCGGCGGCGTCTCGGTCGGGCAGGACCAGTACATGTCGCACGTTCACCCGGACATTCTCGGGTATGGGGGAGAGGGCCGCTGAAGGGGGCCTTGGGCGGGGGCTGCGGAAGGGCCGGGCCGCGAGGGTCTGTCAGTGCGGCGTGGGATGCTGGAGGCGATGGCCACCAGGAAGAATTCCACCGACGATCCGCTCGCCCCGATCACCCTCGCGGTGGGGCAGGAGGACCTGCTGCTCGACCGCGCCGTGCGGGAGATCGTGACGGCGGCGCGAGCCGCCGATGCCGACACGGACGTGCGCGATCTCGCCTCCGAGCAGCTCCAGCCCGGCACCCTGGCCGAGTTGACCAGCCCCTCGCTCTTCTCGGAGCGCAAGGTGCTCGTCGTGCGCAACGCGCAGGACCTCTCGGCCGACACGGTCAAGGAGGTCAAGGCGTACCTCGCCGCGCCCTTCGAGGAGATCGCCCTCGTCCTCCTGCACGCGGGCGGCGTCAAGGGCAAGGGCCTGCTGGACGCGGCGCGGAAGGCGGGTGCCCGCGAGGTCGCCTGCCCGAAGATGACGAAGCCGGCGGACCGGATGGCCTTCGTGCGGGGAGAGTTCCGCACGCTGGGCCGATCGGCCACGCCCGAGGCCTGCCAGACGCTGGTCGACGCCATCGGCAGCGACCTGCGGGAGCTGGCGAGCGCGGCGGCGCAATTGTGCGCGGACGTCGAGGGCACGATCGACGAGGCCGTGGTCGGCCGCTACTACACCGGCCGGGCCGAGGCTTCGAGCTTCACCGTCGCCGACCGGGCGGTGGAGGGGCGCGCCGCGGAGGCCCTGGAGGCCCTGCGCTGGTCCCTGTCCACGGGCGTGGCCCCGGTCCTCATCACCAGCGCGCTGGCCCAGGCGGTACGGGCGATCGGGAAGCTTGCCTCGGCCCCGCGGGGGGCCCGTCCCGGGGACCTCGCGCGGGATCTCGGCATGCCGCCCTGGAAGATCGACCGGGTGAGGCAGCAGATGCGGGGGTGGTCGGCGGATGGTGTCGCTGACGCGCTGCGGGCGGTGGCGGATGCCGATGCGGGGGTCAAGGGCGGGGGCGACGACCCGGAGTACGCGCTGGAGAAGGCGGTCGTCGCGGTCGCGCGGGCTGCGCGGACCCGGCGGGGCTAGGCCGTCTCTTTCGGATCTTGCCGGGCCCGCGGCGTCTGGCACCGCGCGTGGCCGCACTGCCGAGGCGACCACGTACGCCCAGTACGCGAACGCCCCGGCAGCACGCCCTGGCACGGCACCAGACGCCGCGGACTCAAGCCGACAAGATCCGAAAGAGACGGCCTAGGGGTGTCGGCGAAGTGGCGCCGTACGCCCGGAGGGCGCCCTCGTGGCGTTTGCCCGTGCGGCCTGGCGCGGGGCCCGCGGGGCCCGCTGGGCACTTGGGCCCCCTGAGCCCCTGGCCTCCCAGGATCCGAGCTCTTGGGATCCTGGGTCCTGGCCTCGTGCGCCCCTGGGACCTGACCTCCTGGCTCCTGGCCTCGCGGGGCACAAGTCGCTGAGTCCCTGGGACCTGACCTCCTGGCTCCTGGCCTCGCGGGGCACAAGTCGCTGAGTCCCTGAGACCTGAGCCTTGGCAGCTGAAGCTTCTTGGGCTCCGGCCGCCCTGGGGCTTGATGCGTGGTCGGTCTGTCGACGCCGGTGGGCGGGCGCGGGTGGTGGGCCCTGCGGGGCGAAGTCCCCTACCCGCCCTTCGCCCGTTCCCCGGGCTCCGCCCGTTCCCCGGGCTCCGCCCGGACCCCGGTCCTCAAGCGCCGGACGGGCTGGAAGGGGCCACGGGCTCCGCCCGCCGCGGCCCCCGCTGCGCTCGCCGCCCTCGGGCTGCGCCCCCTCGGGCTGCGCCCGCCCCCTCGGGCTGCGCCCGCCCCCTCGGGCTGCGCTCCCTCGGCTGCGCCCGGACCCGCCGGGGCTGCACCTGGCGTCCCTCGGGTTGTGCCCGGACCCGTCGAGGCTGCGCCCGCCCCCTCGGCTGCGCCCGCCCCCTCGGCTACGCCCGCCCCCTCGGCTACGCCCGCTCCCTCGGGCTGTGGCCGGACCCGCCGGGGCTGCACCTGGCTTCCCTCGGGTTGCGCCTGACTTCCCTCGGGCCGTGCCCGCTCCCTCGGGCTGTGCCCGCCCCCCTCGGGCTGTGCCCGCCCCCCTCGGGCTGTGCCCGCCCCCCTCGGGCTGTGCCCGCCCCCCTCGGGCTGTGCCCGCCCCCCTCGGGCTGTGCCCGC
>NZ_JBSFDF010000040.1:22068-57406 GCF_053593795.1 Streptomyces sp. NPDC002104
CCTCGGGCTGTGCCCGCCCCCCTCGGGCTGTGCCCGCCCCCCTCGGGCTGTGCCCGCCCCCCTCGGGCTGTGCCCGCCCCCCTCGGGCTGTGCCCTGACACTCGGGCTGTGCCTGGACCTGGTGGGGCTGTACGTAGGTTTCCTCGGGGTTAGTGGGCCATGGCATGGGTGGCTGTGGGGTCCGGGTGGCCCTTCGGGAGGAGGAGGGGGGTGGCCAGGGCAAGGGCCAGGGACGGGTAGGCGAGAGTGGTGAAGTCGGCTGAGGCCAGGGCGGCGATGGCGAGGGCCGCGCCCAGTTCGTGCGAGGTGCCGACCAGGCCGGAGGCCAGGCCGGTGTGGGCCGGGGCGACTTCGGACAGGGCCGAGGTCGTGGCGCACACGAACGCCGCCCCGAGTCCGAGGGCCAGCAGGGTGAAGCCGGGGACCAGGCCCGACCAGAGGCCGCCCACGGAGGTGAGGGCCGCTCCCGCGGCGGCCACGGTGAACGCCGCCGCGCCGACCGGGCGCCAGCCGAAGCGGGGGAGCAGCCGGGAACCCAGGTGCGCGCCCGCGGTGGCGGCCACCGCCGCCGGGAGGAAGGCCAGTCCGGTGACCAGGGGGCTGCGCCCGAGGGACTGCTGGATGTGTAGGGAGCTCAGGTAGAACCCGGTCACGAGCAGGCCCGCCGCCCCCAGCATCACCGCGCTGCCGCCCAGCAGGGAGCGCCGGCCCGGCATGGCGGGGGGCATCAGCGGGTTGGCGGAGCGGCGCTGGGTCGCGATGAGGAGGGCCGTCACGGCGAGGGCGGCGAGGGTGGGGAGCCAGGAGCGTTCGGTCAGGCCGTAGACGAGTGCGCCCGCTGCCAGCGTCGGCAGGAGGATCGCCGGAACGTTCAGCGGGGGTGTCCGGCGGCGCGTGGTGTCCGCGGTGGTGGGGGACGGACGGCCCAGGAGGAGGGGGACTCCGAGGAGGGCGAGCGCGCCGACGGGCAGGTTGAGGTAGAAGATCCAACGCCAGCCGGGGCCGTCGGTGAGGACCCCGCCGAGCAGGACCCCGAGGGCCGCGCCGGTGCCGCCGATCGCCGCCCACGCGCCGAGGGCGCGGTGCCGGTCCGGACCCTGGAACAGGGTCGTGACCAGGGACAGGGCGGCCGGCGAGAGCAGGGCCGCGCCGACGCCCTGCGCGGAGCGGGCCGCGATCAGCGTGGCGGCGTCCCCCGCGAGCCCGGAGGCCGCCGAGGCGCCGGTGAAGAGGGCCAGCCCGGTCAGGAACGTCCGTACCGCGCCGAACCGGTCCGCGAGCCGGCCACCGGCCAGCAGGAGGGCGCCGAAGAACAGGGTGTACGCCGTGACGATCCAGGTCAGGCCGGGGCCGGAGAGGGAGAGATCGGTGGCGATGGCGGGGAGGGCGACGTTCACGACGGTGACGTCGGCGATGAGCATGAACTGGGCCAGGCAGAGGAGGACGAGGGTGGGGACGGGGTGACGGCTCGGGTGGGCGCCTGGGTGGGCGCTCGGGTGGTGGCCGGGGTGTGGGTGTGCGGCCTTGTTCTGTGTCCGGTCCTGGGCGGGCGGGATGTGCGAGGGCATGGCGAAGCCGCTCCTAAAGTTAACAGTGGTGTTAGGGATTGAGTATGCGGCTTGGCCCGGGGAATGTGAACAGGGGTGTTAAGTTTGCGGGCATGGTCTCCGACGCACCCCGCTCCCGCCGCGCCGACGCCGAGCGCAACGCCGCCGCGATCGTCGACGCGGGCCTCGACTGCTTCCTCGCCGATCCGCAGGCGAGCATGGCAGCGATCGCTCGCGCCGCCGGAGTCAGCCGCGTCACGCTCTACTCGCACTTCCCGACCCGGGAGGCCCTTCTCGACGCCGCCCTCGACCGGGCCGTCGACGAGGCCGCGGCCACGCTGGAGGCGCTCGACGGTGGGAGTGGGAGTGGGAGTGGGAGTGGCGGTGAGGGTGGGGGCGGGTCGGCCGCCGCGGGCGGCGCCGAGGAGGCCCTCGGGGTGCTCATCCGCAGCTCGTGGCGGGTTCTCGACCGGCACTCCGCGGTGTTCGCGGCCGTCTCCGCCGCGCTGCCGCCCGAGCGGCTGCGCGAGCGCCACGACCGGATCCTCGCTCCCGTCCGCCGGCTGATCGGCCGGGGCCGGGAGAGCGGTGAGCTGCGTGCCGACCTGTCCGCCGACTGGCTGGTGACGGTTGTCTACAGCATGGTCCACGCGGCCGCCGCCGAGGTCCAGGCCGGTCGGATGACCCCCGCCGAGGCGCCGGAGGTCCTCACGGCCACCGTCCTCGCCGCGGTCTCGGCCCGGGCCGCCGGCCCCGGAGTGCCGTCGGGGCCGGCGGCCTGAGGGCCCGGCATCGGCCCGGGGCCCGAGGCTCCCGTCCGGCGCCCCGGAGGCTTCCCCGGGCGCCGATCGGCCCGCCCCTGCGAGCGGCTCTACCGCCCCGGACCCTGCGAGCCCCGGGCTCTGCCGCCCCGGGCCCTGCGCCCCGGGCTTTGCCGCCCTGGGCTTTGCCGCGCCGGGCTCTGTCACCCCGGGCTTTGCCGCCCGGGGCTTTGCCGCCCGGGGCTTCGCCACCCCGGGGCTTCGCCACCCCGGGCTTCGCCACCCCGAGCCCTGCCGCCCCGGGCCCTGAGTCCCGGACCTGCGCCCCGAGCCCTGCCGCCCCGGGCCCTGAGCCCCGGACCTGCGCCCCGAGCCCTGCCGCCCCGGACCCTGAGCCTCGGGCCCTGCGCTTCGCGGGCCCTGTGCCCCGGGCCCTGCGCGCCCCGCGCCCCGAGCCTGACGGAGGCTCCGTACGTCAGGAGCGTGGAGCCCGCCCGTCTCCGCGCGGGCCGGAACGGCGGGTGGCCCGCGCCCTGGGCCCGGGCGGGCCGGAGGCCCGGGACCGCGTCCGCGCCGGCCCCCGGGCCGGGCCGGCCCCGGGCCCGTCCGCGCCGGGGCCCGGCCCGTACGCGGTCCCGGAGCGGGGCTCCGGGGGGCCCCTGGCTCCTTGGGGCCCGTAGCCGCCGGAGGGTCGCCGTACGCCGAAGGCCCCGGCCGCTGCCCTGGGGAAGGGAGGCGGCCGGGGCCTTCGGTTACTTCTCGGTGTGCACCGCACCCGCGTGGCGAACGCTTCGTGTGCGGCGCGGAGTGCCGGTCGGGAGCGGGAGAGAGGGCCCGCTGGATCCTTGCCCGGCGATCACATCAGGGGCTCAGCCCTGAAGGGAGGCAACCTTGGTCGCCAGCGCCGACTTCTTGTTGGCGGCGGCGTTCTTGTGGATGACACCCTTCGAGACGGCCTTGTCGAGCGCGCGGGAAGCGGCGCGGGAAGCCACGGTGGCCTTCTCGACGTCACCGGCGACGACGGCCTCACGGGCCTTGCGGATGGCGGTCTTGAGCGAGGACTTGACGGCCTTGTTGCGAAGGCGAGCCTTCTCGTTCGTCTTGTTGCGCTTGACCTGGGACTTGATGTTCGCCACGAAAGAGCCTTTGCAGGTTCAGAGATTTGATCTTCGGATTGCGTCCCGTAGAGCTAGAGGGCACACGAGACACAGCTGCTCAGGTTACCAGCTGCCTTCCGACCGGCCCAAACCGGGCGCACTCCCCGGTTCATGGGACCATGGGAGTCTGCGTATAGATCCGACTGGAGCCAGGCCAGGTCCGACTGGACCCCGGCCAGGATCCGATGTCGCGCAGACCGACGCCCACACTTCGTTCCGACTGCGACCCGAGAATCAGGACACTGCGTGCCCGCGATCCCCAGCCACGTGCCCGAGCCGAGCCGTACCGACCCGGCGCTGATCCGCAACTTCTGCATCATCGCGCACATCGACCACGGCAAGTCGACCCTTGCCGACCGGATGCTCCAGCTCACCGGCGTGGTGGACTCGCGGCAGATGCGCGCCCAGTACCTCGACCGCATGGACATCGAGCGTGAGCGCGGCATCACGATCAAGTCCCAGGCCGTCCGGCTGCCCTGGGCGCCGAACACGGGCGAGGACCAGGGCAAGACCCATGTCCTCAACATGATCGACACCCCCGGGCACGTCGACTTCACCTACGAGGTCTCGCGCTCCCTGGCGGCGTGCGAGGGCACGGTCCTCCTGGTGGACGCGGCCCAGGGCATCGAGGCGCAGACCCTCGCCAACCTGTACCTGGCGATGGAGAAGGACCTGGCGATCGTCCCGGTCCTGAACAAGATCGACCTGCCGGCCGCCCAGCCGGAGAAGTTCGCCGAGGAGCTCGCGAACCTGGTCGGCTGCCAGCCCGAGGACGTCCTGCGCGTCTCCGCCAAGACCGGTCTCGGCGTGGACGCGCTGCTCGACAAGATCGTCGCCACCGTCCCGGCCCCGGTCGGTCCCAAGGACGCCCCGGCCCGCGCGATGATCTTCGACTCGGTCTACGACTCGTACCGCGGTGTCGTGACGTACGTGCGTGTGGTCGACGGCCAGCTCAACAAGCGCGAGCGCATCCGGATGATGTCGACCGGCGCCACGCACGAGCTGCTGGAGATCGGTGTCTCCTCCCCGGAGATGACCCCGGCCGACGGCATCGGCGTCGGCGAGGTGGGCTACATCATCACCGGCGTGAAGGACGTCCGTCAGTCCAAGGTCGGTGACACCATCACCAGCCTGAACAACGGCGCGACCGAGGCCCTCGGCGGCTACAAGGACCCGCGCCCGATGGTCTTCTCGGGCCTGTACCCGCTCGACGGCTCGGACTACCCGGACCTGCGCGAGGCCCTGGACAAGCTCCAGCTCAACGACGCCGCGCTGGTCTACGAGCCCGAGACCTCGGCGGCGCTGGGCTTCGGCTTCCGCGTCGGCTTCCTCGGCCTGCTGCACCTGGACGTGGTGCGCGAGCGCCTGGAGCGCGAGTTCGGCCTCGACCTGATCGCCACCGCGCCGAACGTGGTCTACCGCGTCGTCATGGAGGACGGCAAGGAGGTCAACGTCACCAACCCGAGCGAGTTCCCCGAGGGCAAGATCAGGGACGTGTTCGAGCCGGTCGTACGGGCCACCCTGCTCGCGCCCTCCGAGTTCATCGGCGCGATCATGGAGCTGTGCCAGCAGCGCCGCGGCACCCTCCTCGGGATGGACTACCTCTCCGAGGACCGGGTCGAGATCCGCTACACGCTCCCGCTCGCGGAGATCGTCTTCGACTTCTTCGACCAGCTGAAGTCCAAGACCCGCGGTTACGCCTCCCTCGACTACGAGCCCACCGGCGAGCAGGCCGGCAGCCTGGTCAAGGTCGACATCCTGCTGCACGGTGACAAGGTCGACGCCTTCTCCGCCGTCTGCCACAAGGACGCCGCCTACGCCTATGGCGTGCGCCTGGTCGCCAAGCTGCGCGAGCTCATCCCGCGGCAGGCCTTCGAGATCCCGATCCAGGCGGCCGTCGGCTCCCGCGTCATCGCCCGCGAGACCATCCGCGCCATCCGCAAGGACGTCCTCGCCAAGTGCTACGGCGGTGACATCTCCCGTAAGCGGAAGCTGCTGGAGAAGCAGAAGGAAGGCAAGAAGCGCATGAAGATGGTCGGCTCCGTGGAGGTCCCGCAGGAGGCCTTCATCGCCGTCCTCTCCAGCGACGAGTCCGGCGGCAAGAAGAAGTAGCCGCGGCGAAGTCATCGCATGCGAAGCAGGCCCCCGCGCTCCGGCGCGGGGGCCCGTTTCGTATCCGGCCGCGGAGCGGAATGCGGGGCCGCGGGCGTCCGCTTCGTTATGAATCGGCGTCCCAGGGGCCCTTACGCGCCAGGCGGAGGGCCCCTAGTCTGATCACTGCTCGTTGGTTACTCGCCAGTTACAAGCCCTGTACATGCCCTGCCGCGTGGTCCGGAGGATGTCCGTGAGCGACACACAGACCTTGATCGAGAACCGCCCGCCCACCGTGGCGACCCTCTTCCTGGAGCGTGTCGCCGCCACGCCGAACGCCGAGGCCTACCGCTACCCGGTCCCCGCCGCGGACGGCAGGGGAGGCCCGGACGACTGGAAGTCCCTCAGCTGGGGACAGGCCGCCGAGCGGGTTTTCGCCATCGCGGCCGGACTCGTCGAGCTCGGGATCCAGCCGGAGCAGCGCGTCGCACTGGCTTCCAACACCCGGGTCGAGTGGATCCTCGCCGACCTCGGCGTGATGTGCGCCGGCGGCGCCGTGACCACCATCTACCCGAGCACGAACGCGGAGGAGTCGGCGTTCATCCTCTCCGACTCCGAGAGCCGGATCCTGATCGCCGAGGACGCCGCGCAACTGGCCAAGGCCCGTGAGCGCCGCGCCGACCTGCCCGAGCTGGCCCACGTCGTGGTCGTGGAGGCCGCCGACGCCGTCCCGGCCGACGGCGACCCCGAGGGCTGGGTGCTCTCGCTGGCCGACCTGGAGGCGCGCGGCCGCGAGCACCTGGCCAAGCACCCCGAGGTGGTCGAGGAGCGGATCGCGGCCATCACCGCAGACCAGCTCGCCACCCTCATCTACACCTCGGGCACCACCGGCCGGCCCAAGGGCGTGCGGCTGCCGCACGACAACTGGTCGTACATGGCCAAGGCCACCGTGGCCACCGGCCTGATCACCAAGGACGACGTCCAGTACCTCTGGCTGCCGCTCGCGCACGTCTTCGGCAAGGTGCTGACCTCCGGCCAGATCGAGGTCGGCCACGTCACGGCCGTCGACGGCCGCATCGACAAGATCATCGAGAACCTGCCGATCGTCCAGCCGACCTACATGGCGGCCGTCCCGCGCATCTTCGAGAAGGTGTACAACGGCGTCGCGGCCAAGGCCCGGGCCGGCGGCGGGGCCAAGTACAAGATCTTCCAGTGGTCCGTCGGCGTGGCCCGCGAGTACGCCAAGGTCACCCAGGACAACTTCCGGCGCACCGGCCGGGCCAGCGCCCCCCTGGGCCTCGCCACCCGGCACAAGGTCGCCGACGCGCTCGTCTTCTCCAAGCTCCGCGAGGCCTTCGGCGGCAACCTGCGCGCCGCCGTCTCCGGCGCCTCCGCCCTCGCTCCCGAGATCGGCTACTTCTTCTCCGGCGCGGGCATCCACATCCTGGAGGGCTACGGGCTCACCGAGTCCAGCGCCGCCTCCTTCGTCAACCCCGGCGAGGCCTACCGCACCGGCACCGTCGGCAAGCCGCTCCCCGGCACCGAGGTCCGCATCGCCGACGACGGCGAGGTGCTGCTGCGCGGCCCCGGCATCATGCAGGGCTACCACGGACAGCCCGAGAGGACCGCCGAGGTGCTGGAGGCCGACGGCTGGCTGCACACGGGCGACATCGGCGAGCTCTCCGCGGACGGCTACCTGCGCATCACCGACCGCAAGAAGGACCTGATCAAGACCTCGGGCGGCAAGTACGTCGCCCCGGCGGAGATCGAGGGCCAGTTCAAGGCGCTCTGCCCGTACGTCTCCAGCATCGTCGTCCACGGCGCCGACCGGAACTTCTGCACCGCCCTCATCGCCCTCGACGAGCCCTCCATCCTGGTCTGGGCCGCCGAGAGCGGTCTGGAGGGCAGGACGTACTCCCAGGTCCTGGCCGCGCCCGAGACGAACCGGCTCATCGAGACCTACGTCCAGACCCTCAACGAGGGCCTCCAGCGCTGGCAGACGGTCAAGAAGTTCCGCCTCCTGCCGCGCGACCTCGACGTGGAGCACGGGGACCTCACCCCGAGCCTCAAGCTGAAGCGGCCGGTCGTCGAGCGCGAGTTCAAGCACCTCATCGACGAGATGTACGAGGGCTCCCGGGAGAAGTAGCGCCGGGCGCCGCGCGCGGCCGTAAACGACCTTGGGGCAGTGCGGGACAATGGGCCCATGCCTTCCGCACTGCCCGACGGTGAACCCATGCCCGAAGACGGCTCGCTGCCGCCCCACGCCCTCGCGGGCGCCGGGGAGCGGCCGCTCGGGTTCTACCTGCACGTCCCGTACTGCGCCACCCGCTGCGGGTACTGCGACTTCAACACCTACACGGCCACCGAGCTGCGGGGCACCGGCGGCGTGCTCGCCTCCCGGGAGAACTACGCCGACACCCTGATCGACGAGGTCCGGCTCGCGCGCAAGGTGCTCGGCGACGACCCCAGGGCCGTACGGACCGTGTTCGTGGGCGGCGGTACGCCCACGCTGCTGCCCGCCGGCGATCTCGTACGGATGCTCGCGGCGATCCGCGAGGAGTTCGGGCTGGCCGAGGACGCCGAGGTCACCACCGAGGCGAACCCGGAGTCGGTGAACCCGGAGTACCTGGCGGAACTGCGCGCGGGCGGCTACAACCGGATCTCCTTCGGCATGCAGAGCGCCAAGCAGCACGTCCTGAAGGTGCTCGACCGCACGCACACCCCCGGGCGGCCGGAGGCCTGCGTCGCGGAGGCGCGGGCGGCGGGCTTCGAGCACGTGAACCTGGACCTGATCTACGGCACGCCGGGGGAGTCCGACGAGGACTGGCGGGCCTCGCTGACGGCGGCGCTGGGGGCCGGGCCCGATCACATCAGCGCCTACGCGCTGATCGTGGAGGAGGGCACGCAGCTCGCGCGGCGCATCCGGCGGGGCGAGGTCCCCATGACGGACGACGACGTCCACGCGGACCGGTACCTGATCCTCGACGCGGTCATGGCGGAGGCGGGGTACTCCTGGTACGAGGTCTCGAACTGGGCCACCTCCGAGGCCGGGCGGTGCCTGCACAACGAGCTGTACTGGCGCGGGGCCGACTGGTGGGGGGCCGGGCCCGGGGCGCACTCGCACGTGGGCGGCGTGCGCTGGTGGAACGTGAAGCATCCCGGCGCGTATGCGGCGGCGCTGGCGGAGGGGCGGTCGCCGGGGGCGGGAAGGGAACTCCTCTCGGAGGAGGACCGGCGGGTGGAGCGGATCCTGCTGGAGCTCCGGCTCGTGGACGGGGCGCCGCTGTCCCTGCTGGCGCCTGCGGGCCTTGCCGCGGCCGGGCGGGCCCTGGCCGACGGCCTCCTCGAAGCGGGCCCGTACGCGGCCGGACGGGCCGTCCTGACCCTCCGTGGACGCCTCCTGGCCGACGCGGTGGTCCGCGACCTGGTGGACTAGCCCTGAAGGGGCAGGGCCGCGGAACCCTGGCTACGCCGTCACATGGTCGATCAGGTGCTCCACCGCGCCCAGGAGCGTGGGCTCCAGGTCCTTGTACGAGGTCACCCGGGACAGGATGTGCTGCCAGGCGGCGCCCGTGTTCTCCGGCCAGCCCAGGGCGCGGCAGATGCCCGTCTTCCAGTCCTGGCCGGGCGGGATCACCGGCCAGGCGCGGATGCCCAGGGCCGACGGCTTGACCGCCTGCCAGACGTCCACGTACGGGTGGCCCACGATCAGGACGTGCGGGGAGGTCACCGCGGCGGCGATGCGGGACTCCTTGGAGCCCGGGACCAGGTGGTCCACCAGGATGCCGAGGCGGGCGTCGGCGGCGGGGGCGAAGTCCGCGACCACCGACGGGAGGTCGTCGATGCCCTCCAGGTACTCCACCACGACGCCCTCGATCCGCAGGTCGTCGCCCCAGACCCGTTCGACCAGTTCGGCGTCGTGGCGGCCCTCCACGTAGATCCGGCCCGCACGGGCCACCCGGGCCCGGGCCCCGGGCACCGCGAGCGAACCCGAGGCCGTACGGGCCGGGGCGGCCGGCGCGCGGACCGGGCGGGTCAGGGTCACCACCGCGCCGTCCAGGAGGAAGCCGCGGGGTTCGAGGGGGAAGACGCGGCGCTTGCCGAAACGGTCCTCCAGGGTGACCGTGCCCGCCTCGCAGGCCACCACCGCGCCGCAGAAGTCCGTACCCGCCACCTCGACCACCAGGTCCGGATCGGCCGGCACCTCGGGGACGGGCTTGGAGCGCTTCCACTGCGGGGTCAGGTCGGGGGAGTACTCGCGCATCCGGCCGAGGGTAGGAGAGCGGGCCGGTTCAGTGGCCCGACACGCCGAAGCGGGCGGCCAGTGTGTCGCGTTGGGCACGGACGAAGGCCGCGTCGACCACCGCTCCGTGACCCGGCACGTACAGAGCGTCGTCCCCGCCCAGGGCCAGGAGCCGGTCGAGCGCGGCGGGCCACTGCCGCGGCGTGGCGTCCGGGCCCGCCTGCGGCTCCCCGGACTCCTCGACGAGGTCGCCGCAGAAGACCACCTCGCGCGCCCCGGGCACGAAGGCCGCCAGATCGTGCCGGGTGTGTCCCGGGCCCACGTTCGCCAGCAGCACCTGCACCCCGCCCAGGTCGAGCGTCCACTCGCCCGACACCAGGTGCCGGGGGACCACCAGCAGATCCGCCGCCTCGGCGGCCTCGGCCTCCGGCAGACCGTGCCGGACCGCGTCGGCCCGCAGCTCGTCCCGGCTCACGGAGAGCAGGGCGTCCAGGCCGACCGGGCCGTAGACCTCCGCCCCCGCGAACGCCGCACCGCCCAGCACGTGGTCGAAATGTCCGTGTGTGAATGCGAGATGGGTCACGCGCCGCCCCGCCAGCCGCTCCGCCTCGGCCCGCACCAGCGCGCCCTCCCGCAGGGAGGACCCGGGGTCGATGAGAAGGGCCGAATCCTCGCCCACCACCAGTCCCACCGTGCAATCCCACACCGGCAGGCGCTTGCGGCCGGACCGTTCGGTGAGCCGTTCCCAGCCCGCCTCTTCCCAACGCACGTCCATGCCGCGACGCTACCTTGGCGGGCCGCCCTTGCTAGGGGTGCACCACCCCGCCGTACACTGACCGGGGGATCTCTGGCACTCGAACGCTCAGAGTGCCAGCAGGCAGGGCCTGCCGAAGCCGCGAACGACGGAAACGATGGAGGTGTGCGCGCGATGCTCAGCGAACGCAGACTCGAAGTGCTGCGCGCCATCGTCCAGGACTACGTCGGGACGGAGGAGCCGGTCGGCTCCAAGGCGCTCACCGAGCGGCACCGGCTCGGGGTCTCGCCCGCCACCGTGCGCAACGACATGGCCGTGCTGGAGGACGAGGGCTACATCGCCCAGCCCCACACCAGCGCTGGCCGGATCCCCACCGACAAGGGCTACCGCCTCTTCGTCGACAAGCTGGCGGGGGTCAAACCGCTGTCGACGCCCGAGCGCCGGGCCATCCAGAACTTCCTCGACGGAGCCGTCGACCTCGACGACGTCGTCGGCCGCACGGTGCGGCTGCTCGCGCAGCTCACCCGGCAGGTCGCCGTCGTCCAGTACCCCTCGCTCACCCGGTCCACCGTGCGGCACGTGGAACTGCTCTCGCTGGCCCCGGCCCGCCTGATGCTCGTCCTCATCACGGACACCGGCCGGGTCGAGCAGCGGCTCGTCGACTGCCAGGCCCCCTTCGGGGAGGCCTCGCTCGCGGACCTGCGGGCCCGCCTCAACAGCCGTGTCGTCGGCCGTCGGTTCACCGACGTGCCGCCGCTGGTGAAGGACCTTCCGGAGTCCTTCGAGAACGAGGACCGGGCGACGGTGAAGGCCGTCCTCGACACCCTTCTCGAAACGCTGGTCGAGGAGGCGGAGGAGCGGCTGATGATCGGCGGCACCGCCAACCTGACCCGCTTCGGACACGATTTTCCCCTGACGATCAGGCCGGTGCTCGAAGCGCTGGAGGAGCAGGTCGTGCTCCTCAAGCTGCTGGGCGAGGCCAGTGAGTCGGGAATGGCCGTAAAGATCGGGCATGAGAACGCCTACGAGGGACTGAACTCCACGTCCGTCGTCTCGGTCGGCTACGGTTCGGGCGGCGAAGCAGTCGCCAAACTCGGCGTGGTCGGACCGACCCGCATGGACTACCCCGGAACGATGGGAGCGGTACGCGCAGTGGCACGTTACGTCGGACAGATCCTGGCGGAGTCGTAAGTGGCCACGGACTACTACGCCGTTCTCGGCGTGCGCCGCGACGCATCGCAGGACGAGATCAAGAAGGCATTCCGTCGGCTCGCGCGCGAGCTGCACCCGGATGTGAACCCCGATCCCAAGACGCAAGAGCGTTTCAAGGAGATCAACGCCGCCTACGAGGTCCTCTCGGACCCGCAGAAGAAGCAGGTCTTCGACCTCGGCGGCGACCCCCTGTCCTCCTCGGGCGGCGGCGGGGCCGGCGGCTTCGGAGCGGGCGGCTTCGGCAACTTCTCCGACATCATGGACGCCTTCTTCGGCCAGTCCTCGCAGCGCGGACCGCGCTCGCGGACCCGCCGCGGCCAGGACGCCATGATCCGCCTCGACCTGGAACTGGACGAGGCCGCCTTCGGCACGACCAAGGACATCCAGGTCGACACGGCCGTCGTCTGCACCACCTGCTCCGGCGAAGGCGCCGCCCCCGGCACCTCGGCGCAGACCTGCGACATGTGCCGCGGCCGCGGTGAGGTCTCGCAGGTCACCCGGTCCTTCCTGGGCCAGGTCATGACCTCGCGGCCCTGCCCGCAGTGCCAGGGCTTCGGCACCGTGGTCCCGACCCCGTGCCCCGAGTGCGCGGGCGACGGCCGGGTCCGCTCCCGCCGCAGCCTCACCGTCAAGATCCCGGCCGGCGTCGAGAACGGCACCCGGATCCAGCTCGCGGGCGAGGGCGAGGTCGGCCCCGGCGGCGGCCCCGCCGGCGACCTGTACGTGGAGATCCACGAACTGCCGCACCCGACCTTCCAGCGGCGCGGGGACGACCTGCACTGCACGGTCACCATCCCCATGACGGCGGCGGCCCTGGGCACCAAGTGCCCGCTGGAGACGCTGGACGGCCTGGAGGAGATCGACATCCGGCCCGGCACCGGATCCGGGCAGGCGATCCCGCTGCACGGGCGCGGCGTCACCCACCTGCGCGGCGGCGGACGCGGCGACCTCATCGTGCACGTCGAGGTCACCACCCCGGGCAAGCTGGACCCGGCCCAGGAGGACCTGCTGCGCCAGCTGGCCAAGCTGCGGGGCGAGGAGCGGCCGATGGGCCAGTTCGCGCCGGGTCAGCAAGGCCTGTTCAGCCGCCTGAAGGACGCCTTCAACGGGCGCTGAGCCGCGCGCGGAGCAGCGTACGGGCAGCGTACGAGAACACCTGCGAGCCCGGTCCGGGGATGCCCCGGACCGGGCTCGCGGCCTGCGCGGCGGCGGGGCGGCGGCGGTATTCGGGCACCCCGGTGAAGGGGACTATGCCAGGCGAATGCCGTGATTCGGTCCCGTGAGCGGGACATGGCACGATGCAGCTCATGTCCTCCGCACCGAACGGTCTCTTCGCGTACCCGATCGTGCAGGCGCCCATGGCGGGCGGCGCGTCCTGCCCGCCGCTCGCGGCCGCCGTGTGCGATGCGGGCGGGCTGGGCTTCCTCGCCGGCGGGTACAAGACCGCCGACGGCATGTACCAGGAGATCAAGCGGCTGCGCGCGCTCACCCGCCGCCCCTTCGGCGTCAACCTCTTCCTGCCGCAGGCCTCCCTCGCCGACCCGGCCGCCCTGGAGGTCTACCGCGGGCACCTCGCCAACGAGGCCGCCTGGTACGGGATCTCCCTCGCCGACGAGGACATCATCGGCACCATCGACGACGGCTACGACGCCAAACTGGCCATTCTCATCGAAGACCCGGTCCCCGTGGTCTCCTTCACCTTCGGCCTGCCCTCCTCCGAGGCCTTCACCCGCCTGCGCAAGGCCGGTACGTACACGATCGCCACCGTCACCTCCGTCGAGGAGGCCCGCGCCGCCCAGGAGGCCGGCGCCGACGCCGTCTGCGTCCAGGGCGTGGAGGCGGGCGGCCACCAGGGCACCCACCGCGACGACCCGCAGGGCGACGGCACCGCCGGGGTCGGCCTGCTCGCGCTCGTCGCGCAGGTGCGCGAGGCCGTGGCCCTCCCGATCATCGCGGCGGGCGGCCTGATGCGCGGCTCGCAGATCGCCGCCCTGCTCGCCGCGGGCGCGGAGGCCGCGCAGCTCGGCACGGCCTTCCTGGCCTGCCCGGAGTCCGGCGCGCACCCCCTGCACAAGAAGGCCCTGACCGACCCGCTGTTCGTCCGCACGGAGCTGACCCGGGCCTTCTCCGGACGGCCGGCCCGCGGACTGGTCAACCGGTTCATGCGCGAGCACGGCCCGTACGCCCCGGCCGCGTACCCGCAGGTCCACCACCTGACCGCGCCGCTGCGCAAGGCCGCCGCCGCGGCCGGGGACCCGCAGGGCATGGCCCTGTGGGCGGGCCAGGGGCACCGGCTGGCGCGGGCCCTGCCGGCCGGGGAACTGGTGGAGGTGCTCGCGGCGGAACTCGGCGCGGCACAGAACGCGTTGAAGGCAATGCAGATGAGGAGTGCGTCATGACCGCCCCGGTGTTCGTGGTCGAAAAGGTTCCCGCGGGGCCGGAGTTCGTCCTGGACGGTTCCGAAGGCCGCCACGCGGTGTCCGTGAAGCGGCTGGCCCCCGGCGAGGACGTGGTCCTGACCGACGGCCTGGGCCGGTGGACCGAGGGCGTGGTCAAGGCGGCGGAGGGCAAGGACCGCCTGGTGATCACGGACCTGGAGTCCGTCATGGAGGAGCCCGAGCCCACCGTCCGGATCACCGTCGTGCAGGCCCTGCCCAAGGGGGACCGGGGCGAGGTCGCCGTCGAGACCATGACGGAGACCGGCGTCGACGCGATCGTGCCCTGGCAGGCCTCGCGCTGCATCACCCAGTGGCGCGGCGACCGGGGCGCCAAATCCCTCGCCAAGTGGCGGGCCACCGCCCGGGAATCCGGCAAGCAGTCCCGCCGGGTCCGCTTCCCCGAGGTCGCGGAGGCGCTGTCGACCAAGCAGGTCGCGGCGCTGCTCGCGGAGGCCGACCTCGCGGTGGTCCTGCACGAGGACCGGGACGCGCCCTCGGGCGCACTGGCCACCGCGGAACTCCCGGCCGCCGGCTCCATCGTCCTGGTCGTCGGACCCGAGGGCGGGGTCTCCCCGGACGAGCTGGCCGCCTTCGCCGCGGCCGGGGCGCACCCGTACCGGCTGGGGCGGTCGGTGCTGCGCACCTCCACGGCCGGCACGGCCGCGGCGGCGGTCCTGCTGGCGCGGACGGGGCGCTGGTCCTGACGGGCCCGCTGGTCCTGACGGGCTGGGGGTCCTGACGGGCCTGTGGTCCTCACGGGCCTGTGGTCCTGACCGGCCGCAGGGCCTGGCAGGCCCGCTGGCCGCTGGTGGGTGCGGTGGCCCTGGCGGGTCCGGTCGCGGGTGGTGGATACGATGCCGGAACCGATCACCCGTCACGACGAAGGGCTCAGCACATGGCCGGGGAACCGCAGGCAGACTGCCTGTTCTGCAAGATCGTCGCGGGGACCATTCCCGCGACGGTCGTCCGGGAGACGGACACGACCGTCGCCTTCCGCGACATCAATCCGCAGGCGCCCACCCACGTCCTCGTCATCCCGAAGGCGCACTACCCCGACGCCGCCTCCCTCGCGGCCGCGGAGCCCGGGATCGCCGCCGACGTCCTGACCGAAGCCGGCCGCGTCGCGGTCGACGAGGGGCTCGCCGACCACGCCTACCGGCTCGTCTTCAACACCGGCGCCAGGGCCGGTCAGGTCGTCTTCCACGCGCACGCGCACGTCCTCGGCGGCCGCGGCTTCGAATGGCCCCCGGGATAAACCGTGTCCGCACGAGAATTCGTGGTCCTCGGCACCGCCAGCCAGGTGCCCACCCGCCACCGCAACCACAACGGCTACCTGCTGCGCTGGGACGGCGAGGGCATCCTCTTCGATCCCGGCGAGGGAACCCAGCGCCAGATGCTCCGCGCCGGGGTGGCCGCGCACGACATCAACCGGATCTGCGTCACCCACTTCCACGGTGACCACAGCCTCGGGCTCGCCGGGGTCATCCAGCGGATCAACCTGGACCGGGTCCCGCACCCCGTCACCGCCCACTACCCGGCCTCCGGGCAGAAGTTCTTCGACCGGCTGCGGTACGCCACGGCCTACCGCGAGACCGTGCTGCTGGCGGAGGAGCCGGTCGCCGGGAACGGGGTCCTGGCGCGCGCGGACGCGTACACCCTGGACGCCGTACGGCTCTCGCACCCGGTGGAGTCCTTCGGCTACCGGGTCACCGAGCCCGACGGGCGCCGGATGCGGCCCGAACTGCTCGCGCGTCACGGGATCAAGGGGCCGGACGTGGGCCGGATCCAGCGCGAGGGCAGCCTCGGCGGGGTCACCCTGGAGGAGGTCAGCGAGGCGCGCGCCGGACAGCGGTTCGCCTTCGTCATGGACACCCGGCTCTGCGAAGGCGTCGAGGAGCTCGCCGCGGGCTGCGACATGCTGGTCATCGAGTCGACCTTCCTCGACGAGGACGTCCAACTGGCCACCGACCACGGGCACCTCACCGCCGGGCAGGCCGCCCGGGTGGCGCGTGACGGGGGCGTGCGGCACCTCGTGCTGACGCACTTCTCGCAGCGCTACACCGACCCGTCGGAGTTCGAACGCCAGGCCCGTGCGGCCGGCTTCGAGGGCGAGCTGACGATCGCCGCGGATCTCGTACGGGTTCCCGTGCCGAAGCGGGCCGGATAGCCGTCCGCGGTCTCCCGTAGTCGCTGTCGCTGTCGCTGTCGCTGTCGCTGTCGCTGTCGCTGTCGCTGTCGCTGTCGCTGTCGCCGTCGCCGCCGCCCGCCGTTTCCCGTCGGCTCCTTGTCTCCGCACCCCGCGGTGCGGATGCTTGGGGTGCCGCCGCCCGCGCCGGCGCGGGTGTGTCCGGAACGGCGGAGCGGCGCTCGAGCGAGGGGGAGAGATGACCGGAAGACCAGGAGGGCCGGGAGGGTTCGGGGGCGGCTCATCGGGGCCGGGGCCGGGGCCGCGGCAGGAAGGCGGGGCTGCCCCGGACGCGGCCTTCGGGGGCGGCGAGTTCGGGCAGCCGATGAGGGAGGCGGGCTTCAAGGGGTTCCGGGACCCGGAGCGCGACGGAGCGCCGGACCGGGACCCGGACCGGGACCGGGCCGATGCCGCGGAGGCCGACGCCCGGCCCGAGGGGGCCGGGGACGAGGTCCCCTCGGCCGACGACCACGCCGGGGACGACGCCGGCACCGAGGTGTACGCGGACCCTGCCGCCGACGACCACACCTCCGACGGATCCGGCGTCCCCCAGGGCGGGGACGCGGGCGCCGGGGGCACCGCGGAGGGCTCCCCGGCCGAGCCGGCGCCGGACGAGCGGTAGCAGCGGGCGCGGGAGCCTGGGGGCGGAGCCGGTGCCCGCCTTCCGGTACGGCGCCGCCGGCGTACCCGTACGGGCCGACCGCCAAGGTGCCCCGCCCGTACGGGACATGCGGGCGCGGGACGCGGCGGCACGGAGGCCCGCACGGGCCGCTCCCGCGTGGGCCGGCCCTGCCGGAGTCCGCCCGCTCGCGCGGTGAGGCGCGGAGCGGCGGCAGACGGGCCTGACCGGCCGGGGCCGGACGAGGTGGCCTATACGCCGGTCCCGACCCGGCGTCGGGTCTTGTGGCGGCGGCTGCGGCGGGTTGCCGCACGGGTGAGCGGCAGGGCCCGGAGCGGTGGCAGGTGGGCCTGACCGGCTGGGGACGGACGGGGTGGGCTATACGCCGGTCCCGACCCGGCGTCGGGTCTTGTGGCGGCGGCTGCGGCGGGTCGCCGCACGGGCGGCAGCAGGACGCGGAGCGGTGGCGGGCGGGCCTGACCGGCCGGGGACGGACGAGGTGGGCTATACGCCGGTCCCGACCCTCCGTCGGGTCTTGTCGCGGTTGCGGCGGGTTGCCGCCGGGGAGAGCAGCAGGGCCCGGAGCGGCGGCAGGCGCAGCGGGCGGGGGCGGAGCGGGGCGAGTTCCACGACCTCCAGCTCCTGCGCGCCGACCCGCGGCACCGAACCGGCCGGTGTCCCGGCTCCGGCGGCGAGCACGGCCGCAGGGGCCCCGCCGCGCCGGCGGACCGAGCCGGGGGTCAGGGGGCGGCCGCCGACGTGCAGGGCGACCCCGGCCATCGGCCCGGCCACCGCCAGCAGCAGGATCCCGAGGGTCAGCCCCATGCCGGGGAACCCCGCGGCCTCGGCGAGCAGGCTCCCGGTGACGGGCCCGCAGGCCACGCCGAGCGAGGACGCGGAACCGACCAGGACGGCCCAGCGCCCGCGCGGGTCGAGGGCGGCGGCGAGGCCGATGGCGTAGGAGAGCACGACGGGGTAGACCGCGTTCCACAGGATCTCCCCGGCCGCGAAGGAGCCGAGGTCCCGCGCGTGCGAGGCGAGCACCACGCAGCAGGCGATGACCGTCGTGCCCACGCCCACCGGGACCGCCCGCCCGAGCCGGGCCCCGAGCAGGGAGGCGGCGGTGACCCCGAGCAGCCCGGCGCCGAGCGCGGCGGCGAAGACGATTCCGAGGGTGACCTCGGACAGGCCCGCCTGCTGCGCGCCGATGCGGCCGCTGACGCCCCACAGGGCGTTCTGGGCCAGTGACCACAGCATCAGGGCCCCGGCGAGCACCGCCCCGGCGCGCGGGTACGGGAGCCGTACGCGGGCCCGTACGGCCGGGTCGGTGTCCTCGGGGCGGTCCGTGGGGTCCGTACGGTCGGCCCCGGGCAGGCGGCCCGTCGCCGGCCAGCACACCAGCGCGACCAGGGCGATCGCCGCGAACGGCAGCCCGTGCCCGCCGCCCAGCCGGGGCAGGGTCAGGTACAGGGCCCCGGCCGTCGCCGACACCGACAGCAGCCCCAGCGCGGAGGTCCGGTGCGGGTCGCGCTGCGCGGCGATCCCGGAGGCGGCCACGGCGGTGGCCGTGCCGGAGCCGAAGCCGCCGACGACGGCGCCCGCGACGACGAGGGGCAGCTGCGTGGTGGCGGCGGCCGCCGCGTACCCGAGGACGGCGAGCAGCAGCCCGAGCCGGGCCAGCGGGCGCGGTCCGAGGCGCGGGATGCGGGAGGCGAGGGTGAATCCGGCGGTGGCCGAGCCGAGCAGCAGGGCCGAGCCGATCAGGCCGGCCTGCGCGGGGCTGAGCGGGAGGTTCGCGTCGAGCCGGCCGACGACGGTCGGCAGCAGGTACGGGGCGACGTAACCGGAGGTGAAGAGCGCGACGAGCGGCCAGGCGGCGGGCGGCGCGGGGGTGCGGTCGGGCACGGGTGTTCCATGTGTGATGCGGGTGGAGCGTGAGATTCCGCAAGACCGCGGGGCTCATATTTATCAAGCGGCCCGATCCCCGGAGAAGGGCGTTCGGGCGGTGATCTGCGTCACACTGTATTCCGGACCCGCCCGGGAGGGAGGGACCGGCGGTGGTAGTGGGTTGAATCCCCTCAGGAAGTCCCATCGGGAAGCCCATTGAAGAAACGACCCGCCAAGATCAGAACGCCATCGACCGAACGGGGAGTACAACGTGACCAGTCGCAGCAGCCGGGACAGCCTCGACTCCGCCGTGGACCCGCTCGGTCCGCTGCGCGACCCCCATGAACCCGGCTGCGACGTCTTCCTGACCGGCACGGTCTTCCTCGACATCATCTTCACCGGCCTCGACTCGGCCCCCGTGCGCGGCACGGAGTCCTGGGCGCGCGGCATGGGGTCCAGCCCCGGCGGCGTCGCCAACATGGCGACCGCCCTCGCCCGGCTCGGCCTGCGCACCTCCCTGGCCGCCGCCTTCGGGGACGACCACTACGGGGAGTACTGCTGGGACGCGCTCGAACAGGGCGAGGGCATCGACCTGTCGATGTCGCGGACCGTGCCCGGCTGGCACAGCCCCGTCACCGTCTCGATGGCGTACGAGGGCGAGCGCACGATGGTCTCCCACGGCCACGAGGCCCCGCTCCCGGCGGACCCCGGCCCCTTCCCCCAGTGCCCGCCCCGCGCCCGCGCGGCCGTGGCCTCGCTCGGCCCGGGCGGCGGCGAGGCCTGGGTCGCCGAGGCGGCCCGGCGCGGGGCCCGGGTCTTCGCCGACGTCGGCTGGGACGACAGCGGGCGGTGGGACCTGGGGGCACTGGCCGACCTGGAGCACTGCGAGGCCTTCCTGCCCAACGCGGGGGAGGCGATGGCCTACACGCGCACCGAGTGCCCGCGCGCGGCGGCCCGGGCGCTGGCCGAGAAGGTGCCGATCGCGGTGGTGACGATGGGCGCGGAGGGTTCGTACGCGGTGGACGGGCGGACCGGGGAGACGGCAGAGGTCCCCGCGATCGCGGTCGACGCACTGGATCCGACCGGGGCGGGTGACGTGTACGTGGCGGGGTTCCTCACCGGCACCCTCGCCGAGTGGCCCCTCGCGGACCGGCTCGCCTTCGCGGGCCTGACGGCCGCGCTGTCGGTGCAGGAGTTCGGCGGCTCCCTGTCGGCCCCCGGCTGGACGGAGGTGGCCCACTGGTGGCGCACCGCCCCGGAGGCCCTGCGGGGGCGGTACGGCTTCCTGGACGACCTCGTCCCGCGGGCCGCGGAGCCGGCCAGCCGGCGGCGGGCGGTGCCGACGATCGGCTTCCGGCAGTCGGCCTAGGCCTCACCGGCCGGGGGAACGGGGGAGGCCGGGCTGCGCCCCCTCCCCGGGGGCCCGCGCCCCGCCCCCGGGTGGCCCCGCCCCCGGGTGGCGCCGCGCCGGGTGGTCCGCCCCCCCCCCGGCGGTCCGGTCGGGTGGTCCGGCCCCCCGCGGTCCGGTCGGGTGCGGCGCCGTTGCCGGGGGCCGGCCCCCGGACACCCGCTCCTCAGACGCCGGAGGGGCTGGTTCGGGCCGGAGGGGCCGGCCTGGGCCGGAGCGGCTGGTTCGGCGCGGCGCCCGGGCCCCCGTAGACGTCCGTGTAAAACCCCTCGGGTATGCCGCAGCGGCGACGTAGGCTTGGAAGTCCGGTGGCCGTCGATCGGCGCGGCCCCTCAGTGGGAGGTATGCGCAGGCCACAGTGCCGGCCCATGACTCAGACACCGACAGCAAAGACCCCCGCGCCGGGGCAGGCGCGAGCCCATTTCTCCGTACCGGCCACCCACCCGATGGTGTCCGTCCTCGGCTCGGGCGACGCCCTGTTGCGCGTGATCGAGAAGGCCTTCCCGAGGGCCGACATCCATGTTCGGGGCAATCAGGTCAGCGCGATCGGCTCGGCGGCGGAAGTCGCGCTGATCCAGCGCCTGTTCGACGAGATGATGCTGGTGCTCCGCACCGGGCAGCCGATGACGGAGGACGCAGTGGAACGCTCGATCGCCATGCTCAAGTCGAGCGGCAACGGCGGGGGCCCGGACGAGACGCCCGCCGAGGTGCTCACCCAGAACATCCTCTCCAGCCGCGGCCGGACCATCCGTCCCAAGACGCTCAACCAGAAGCGCTACGTCGACGCGATCGACAAGCACACGATCGTCTTCGGCATCGGCCCCGCCGGTACCGGCAAGACCTACCTGGCCATGGCCAAGGCGGTCCAGGCCCTGCAGTCCAAGCAGGTCAGCCGGATCATCCTGACCCGCCCGGCGGTCGAGGCCGGAGAGCGCCTGGGATTCCTCCCCGGCACCCTCTTCGACAAGATCGACCCGTACCTGCGGCCGCTCTACGACGCCCTGCACGACATGATCGACCCGGACTCCATCCCGCGGCTCATCGCGGCGGGAACCATCGAGGTGGCGCCGCTCGCGTACATGCGCGGCCGGACCCTCAACGAGGCCTTCGTCGTCCTCGACGAGGCGCAGAACACCACCCCCGAGCAGATGAAGATGTTCCTGACCCGGCTCGGGTTCGACTCGAAGATCGTCGTCACCGGCGACGTGACCCAGGTCGACCTCCCGGGTGGTGCCAAGAGCGGTCTGCGGCAGGTGCAGGACATCCTCGAAGGGGTTCCGGACATCGCCTTCTCGCGGCTCACGTCCGAGGATGTGGTCCGGCACAAGCTGGTCGGCCGTATCGTCGACGCGTACGAGAAGTACGACGACAGCCAGGACGCGAAGCAGTCGCGGAACGGCTTCCAGCGGAAGTAGACACCAGCGCACCATGTCGATCGACGTCAACAACGAGTCCGGAACCGAGGTCGACGAGCGGGCGATCCTCGACATCGCCCGCTACGCACTCACCCGGATGCGGATCCACCCGCTCTCGGAGCTCTCCGTCATCGTCGTGGACGAGGACGCGATGGAGCAGCTCCACATCCAGTGGATGGACCTGCCCGGACCCACCGACGTCATGTCCTTCCCGATGGACGAGCTGCGTCCGCCGAAGAAGGACGAGGAGGAGCCCCCGCAGGGGCTCCTCGGTGACATCGTGCTCTGCCCCGAGGTCGCCAAGAAGCAGGGCGAGGACGCCCCGACGCGGCACTCCATGGACGAGGAGCTCCAGCTCCTGACGGTCCACGGGGTGCTGCACCTGCTCGGGTACGACCACGAGGAGCCGGACGAGAAGGCCGAGATGTTCGGCCTCCAGGCGGCCATCGTCGACGGCTGGCGCGGCGAGAACGGCGTGACCGGCCCGTCCCCGGCCCCGACCGTCTCATGACCGGTGATCTCCAGCTGATCACGGGGGCCGTCCTGCTGGTCGTGGTGGCCTGGTTCGCCGCGTGCGCCGAGTCCGGGATCGCCCGCATCTCCGCCTTCCGCGCCGAGCAGGCGGTACGGGAGGGCCGGCGCGGCAGCGCGAAGCTGGCGCAGGTCGCCGGCGACCCCACCCGCTACGTCAATGTCGCGCTGCTGGTCCGGGTCACCTGCGAGATGGCGGCCGGCGTGCTCGTCACGTACGTCTGCCTCGACGAGTTCGGGGAGAACTGGACCGCGCTGCTCGTCGCCATCGCCGTGATGGTGCTCGTGTCCTACGTGGCGGTCGGGGTGTCCCCGCGCACCATCGGCCGCCAGCACCCGCTGAACACCGCGACGGCGGCCTCGTACGTCCTCGTGCCGCTCGCCCGGATCATGGGGCCGATCCCGCAGCTGCTGATCCTCCTCGGCAACGCGCTCACCCCCGGAAAGGGCTTCCGCAAGGGGCCCTTCGCCTCCGAGGCGGAGCTGCGCGCGATGGTGGACCTCGCGGAGAAGGAATCGCTGATCGAGGACGACGAGCGCCGCATGGTGCACCAGGTCTTCGAGCTGGGCGACACCCTCGTGCGCGAGGTCATGGTGCCGCGCACCGACCTGGTCTGCATCGAGCGGTACAAGACGGTCCGTCAGGCGACCACGCTCGCGCTGCGGTCCGGGTTCTCCCGCATCCCGGTGACCGGGGAGAACGAGGACGACATCGTCGGCATCGTGTACCTGAAGGACCTGGTCCGCAAGACGCACATCAGCCGCGACGCGGAGAGCGACCTGGTCTCCACGGCGATAAGGCCCGCGGTGTTCGTGCCGGACACCAAGAACGCGGGCGACCTGCTGCGCGAGATGCAGTCGGTGCGCAATCACGTGGCGGTGGTCATCGACGAGTACGGCGGCACCGCCGGCATCGTCACCATCGAGGACATCCTGGAGGAGATCGTCGGCGAGATCACCGACGAGTACGACCGGGAACTCCCGCCGGTGGAGGAGCTGGGCGGGGACCGCTACCGGGTCACGGCCCGGCTGGACATCACCGATCTCGGTGAACTGTTCAAGGTGGACTCCTTCGACGACGAGGACGTCGAGACGGTCGGCGGTCTGCTCGCCAAGGCGCTGGGGCGGGTCCCGATCGCCGGTGCCTCGGCGGTCGTGGACCTGCCCGACGGGCGGCCGCTGCGGCTGACCGCGGAGTCCCCGGCGGGACGCCGGAACAAGATCGTGACCGTGCTGGTGGAGCCGGTGGTCCAGGTGGCGGACCAGACGGGGGAGACCGAATGACGCCGGCGCAGCTGCGCGCGTTCTGCCTGGGGTTCAACGCGGCGGTGGAGGAGTTCCCCTTCACCCCGGAGACCTCGGTGTTCAAGGTGCTGGGGAAGGTGTTCGCGCTGAGCGCGCTGGACGGGGACCCGCTGAAGATCAACCTCAAGTGCGAACCGGAGCGTGCGGTGGCGCTGCGGGCGGAGCACGAGGCGATCGTGCCGGGCTGGCACATGAACAAGCGGCACTGGAACACCGTGACCGCGGGCGGGCCGGGGGCCCTGCCGGACGCGCTCGTACGGGAGCTGGTCGAGGACTCCTACGACCTGGTGGTCGCGGGCCTGCCGAAGGCGGAGCGGCTGCGGCTCGACCGGCCGTAGCGGCCCGGGCGGCCGTAGCGGCCCGGGCCGGGTGCGGCCGGCGTTCCCCCGGGTGGAATCCGGGAGGGGTCCAAGGTCATCGATCACGGGACCTTCGGGGCCGTGCTTCCGCTTACGCAGCGCTTAGTTTTGTCCCTGCGCCACCAAGATCCCGGGGGGACACCGGGGGTGGAGGGGAGGGCGCGTCGGTGGGGTCGTCGTGCGGCCCCGCCGACGCGCTCCATATGCTTCGGCCCATGACCGACAGCACCGGGATCGACCCCGAAGACACCAAGATCATCACGTTGGCGCGCAGCGCCCGGGCCCGCAACGGCGTGCCCGAGGGGGCGGCGGTGCGGGACGAGACCGGCCGTACGTACGTCGCCGGAACCGTGGCACTGGACTCGCTGAAGCTGAGCGCGCTCCAGACGGCCGTCGCGATGGCCGTGGCCAGCGGCGCCCAGTCCCTGGAGGCGGCGGCCGTCGTCAGCGCCGCGGAGACCCCCTCCGACGCCGACCGCGCGGCGGTCCGCGACCTCGGCGGCCCGGACACCCCGGTCCTCCTGGCGGGCCCGGACGGCACCTTGAAGTCGACGACTGCGGCGGGAGCCTAGGCCTTGGCCTAGGTTTCGGGCCCGGCCCCGGCCCCGGCCCCGGCTTCGGCCCCGGCGCCGGCTTCGGCCCCGGCCCCGGCCCCGGCTTCGGTCCCGGCTTCGGCCCCGGCTTCGGCCCCGGCCCTGGCTTCGGCCCCGGCCCCCGCCCGGGCCGCCGGGCCGTTGACCGGCCCGGGGGCCCAGGTGCGCAGGAACTCCGCGGTGTCGGTGCGGCCCATGTGCTCCGCCCACTCCAGCGGGGTCCTGTCCCGCCAGCGCAGGTGCGGATCGGCTCCGTGTTCCAGCAGGACCCGGGCGATGTCCGTGTGGCCCTCGAACGCGGCCCTCCCCAGCGGGGTGGCGCGCAGCCGGTTGCGGCGGTCGGGGTCGGCGCCGGCGGCGAGCAGCAGCCGCAGGACGGCGACGTACCCCTGGGAGGCCGCCTGGACCAGCGGCAGGTCCTCCGCGTAGGGGCCCGTGACCTGCTCGCAGTCCGCGCCGGCCGCGAGCAGCACGCGTACGACGCCGTCCCGGCCCCCGCGCACGGCGAGGTACAGCCCCGTGCGCCCTTCGGCGTCCCGCGCGTCCACGCCGGCGCCCCGGCCCAGCAGCCGCGACACGGCCGCCTCGTCCCCGGCCCCCGCGGCCCGTACGAGCTCGTCCGCCGCCGCCGTCCCGCCCCTGTCGTCCACGGGCCCATCCTGGCAGCCCGACCGGGGCGGCCGTCAGGCCGCGACGCCCGCCCCGGCGGGGACGGCCGGGGCGGAGCTCCGGCGGATGACCATCGCCATCAGGGCCGCCATCGCGCACAGGGCGCCCGAGGCGTACCAGACGGGGTCGTACGAGCCGAAGGCGTCGCGGGCCAGGCCGCCGAGGAAGGCGACCACGGCCGCACCGATCTGGTGCGAGGCCAGGACCCAGCCGAAGACGATGGCGCCGTCCTCCCCGTAGTGCTCGCGGCACAGCGCGATCGTCGGCGGGACCGTCGCGACCCAGTCCAGGCCGTAGAAGACGATGAAGAACACCATCGGCGGGCGCACGGTCGGGGCCAGCAGCATCGGGAGGAAGAGCAGGGAGATCCCGCGCAGGGCGTAGTAGACGGCGAGGAGGCGGCGCGATGAGAAGCGGTCCGTCAGCCAGCCGGAGAACACCGTGCCGATCACGTCGAACACGCCGATCACGGCGAGGAGTCCGGCCGCCGCCGTCACCGGCATGCCGTGGTCGTGGGCCGACGGGACGAAGTGGGTCTTCACCAGCCCGTTGGTGGAGGCCCCGCAGATCGCGAAGGTGCCCGCCAGCAGCCAGAAGGGGCCGGTGCGGGCCGCCTTGGCCAGGACGCCGACGGCCCGGCGGGCGGCGCCGGGGACGGGCGCGGGCTTGGGCGTGTACGGGCCGCCGTACGGGGTGGTGCCGATGTCCGCCGGGTGGTCGCGCAGCAGCAGCCAGACGAAGGGCACGACGGTCAGCGCCGCCAGCGAGACGGTGACGGCCGCCGGGCGCCAGCCGTGGTGCTCGACCAGCCAGGCCAGCAGCGGCAGGAAGATCAGCTGGCCGGAGGCCCCGGCGGCGGTCAGGATGCCGGTGACCAGGCCGCGCCGGGCGGTGAACCAGCGGTTGGTCACCGTCGCGGCGAAGGCCAGGGCCATCGAGCCGCTGCCCAGGCCGACCAGGACGCCCCAGTAGAGGACGAGTTGCCAGGAGGCGGTCATCCACACCGTGGCCACCGAGCCGCCGGCTATGACGGCCAGCGCGAGGGCGACGACCCGGCGGATGCCGAAGCGGTCCATCAGCGCGGCGGCGAACGGCGCGGTGAGTCCGTACAGCGCGAGGTTCACGGAGACGGCGAGGCCGATCGTGCCCCGCGACCAGTCGAACTCCTCGTGCAGCGGCTCGATGAGCAGGCCGGGGAGCGAGGCGAAGGCGGCGGCGCCGATGATCGTCACGAAGGCGACGGCCGCGACGAACCAGGCGCGGTGGACGCGGTGCACGCGCCGGGCGCCGTGGGGTGCGCCGGCCGGGGAGCCGGTACCGGCCGCCCGGCCGGAGGAGGGAGAAGGGCCGGGGGAGGGGCGGGGAGAGGGGCCGGGGCCCGGGTCTGTCTGCGTCACGACGACAGTTTCCGGCTGCCGGTGCGCCCTACGACAGTGGCCTGACCGACACGCTTCGATATGATCGGGCCATGGAGCCTCGCGCGCACCGCGTCCACGCCGCCCACCGCGTCGTCGTACTCGCCCTCGCGGGGCTGCTGCCCTTCGAACTCGGCATCCCGCACCGGATCTTCGGCCGGGCGAAGGATCCCGCGACCGGGCGGCCGCTGTACGAGATCCTCACCTGCGGGCTCGCCCCCGGCGGCGGCCCGGTCCCCACGGACGCCGACTTCGACATCCACGTCGAGCACGGCCCCGAACTGCTGGCCACGGCCGACACCGTGGTCGTCCCCGCCTCCTACGAGCTGGGCCCGGTCCACGCGGAGGGCCGGCTCACCCCCGAACTGGCCGCCGCCCTCGCGCACATCGGGCCCGGCACCCGGCTCGTCTCCATCTGCACCGGCGGGTACGTCCTCGCCGCCGCCGGGTACCTGGACGGCCGCCGGGCCACCACCCACTGGTCCGCCGCCGCGCACTTCCAGCGGACCTTCCCCTCCGTCCTGGTCGACCCGGACGTGCTCTACACCGACGACGGTGACGTGCTTACCTCCGCCGGAGTCGCCGCCGGGATCGACCTGTGCCTGCACATCGTGCGCCGCGACCACGGCGCGGCCGTCGCCAACCAGACCGCCCGGTACACCGTCGTACCGCCGCACCGCGACGGCGGGCAGGCGCAGTTCATCGACCGCCCGGTGCCCGAGCCGCAGCAGGCGAGCACCACCGCGGCCCGCGCCTGGGTGCTGGACCGGCTGCACGAACCGCTGCGGCTGACCGACCTGGCCCGGCAGGAGGCCATGTCGGTACGGACCTTCACGCGCCGGTTCCGGGAGGAATCGGGGCTCAGCCCGGGCGAATGGATCGTCGGGCAGCGGGTGGAGCGGGCGCGGGCCCTGCTGGAGCAGACCGACCTGCCGATGGAACACGTGGCCCGGGAGGCCGGCTTCGGAACCGCGCAGTCCCTGCGCAAGCACGTCCAGGCGGCGCTCGGCGTGAGCCCGACGGCCTACCGGCGGACCTTCAGGACGGCCGCACCGGGCTCCACCCAGTGCGCCCCGCCCAGCCCGCCCACTTCGCCCAATCTGCCATCTCCTGATGGGACATCAGTTCCTGCCGGGTCCGTGCATTGACTTATCCCCCCGCCCGCTCGTGAATGGCCCCCTGGCGGGGTACGGGATCCCAGGGGGCGGTCGGTGCGGACTTCGGCGCGAACCACGGCGCGGACAACGGCGCGGACAACGGCGCGGCACAGAGGCTGGTCGGCGGCCGTCGGCATGGCGGTACTGGCCGCGGCGACCGGGGGCGCGCTGAGCGCACCCGCGGCCGCGGAGGGGGAGACGCCTCCCGGGCAGGTCGAGTTCCCGACGCACTGCCTGCCGCCCCAGGAAGCCGGACTGCCGCCGGCCGACGGGCCCACCACCGCACGGGTCACCGTGGACGACGCGACCCCGCGCGTGGGCGACACCGTCACCGTCACCTACCAGGTGGCCCGCACCCCCGCCGTGAACCCCCTCTCCGTGGCGCTGCCGGGCGAGGTCCTCACCCCGACCGGGCGGATCGTCCTCGGCGGCGCGCAGCAGGGCGAGGTCACGGTCGTCGGAGCCAAGCGCAACGACCCCGTCGCGGTGGGCGGGGCACTCCCCGCCGTCACGATGACCGGCACCTTCACCGTCACCGCCCCCGGCGAGATCACCCTGGCCCCGGGCGGCTACACCCTGCACACCGGGCACCTCCTCGCGCTCGACACCGTGTGCGCGGTGGCCGGGGGCGAGGCGGGGATCCCGGACCCGAGCCCGAAGCCTTCGCCGTCGCCTTCCGTGTCTGCGTCCGCGTCTGCGTCCGCGTCTGCGTCTGCCTCTGCGTCCGCGTCCGCGTCCGCGGCGGCTTCGGCGGTGCCGTCCCCGCCGGCGTCGGCGGACCCGCCGGTGCCGTCCTCGCCCGGGCCGCTGCCGCTGCCGGCGCCGCAGCCGCTCCCGGGCGGAGCCCCGGTGGCGCAGCGGATCACCGCGAGCCCGCTGCCGACGGCCAACGTGCGAGCCGTCGCGCTCGGCACGGCCGCGGGCGTCCCGGGGGCCGGGGTCACGGTCACCGGAGCCGGCTTCGAGCCCGGCGCGGAGGTCACCGTGGCGGGCCGGGCGGGTGCGGCGGAGACCGCCGACCGGGTCACCGCCAAGGCCGACGAACTCGGCGTGGTCCTCGCGGAGCTGCCGGTCACGGACCGGGCGACCACCGCCGTCGTGGCGTACGAGGGCGACGCCTGGACCCCGGAGCGGGGCTCCGGCCCGGCCGCGTACACGGTGATCGTCCCCGCCCCGCTGCCGCCGGGCAGCCAGACGGTGACGGCGGTCGTGGAGCCCGGGGAGCTGGGCATGACCCAGGAGGGCGACGCCGTGACCCTGGCCGCGGTCCCCTACGGGGACGGCGGCGCGGCGGCCGGCCGGATCGGCACCGTCACCGTCAAGGACGCCCGCGGCGGGCCGGCCGGGTGGTCCCTGATCGGCAAGGTCACCGACTTCACGGGCTCCGGCGGGCTGCGCATCCCGGGCGCCTCCCTGAGCTGGACCCCGACCTGCAAGGCCGCACCCGGCAGCCCCAGCGCGTGTACGCCGGGCAGCGCGGGCGCCGTCGGGCCGGACGGTGCGGTCCTGGCCTCCACGGGTGACGCCGCCCTGGTCGGCGGCACCTTCACCGTCGACGCGGCCGTCACCCTCCAGGTGCCCCCGTACACCCCGCCCGGCGCCTACACGGCGGTGCTGACCCTGACCCTGTCGTGACCCGCCCCGCCCGGCCCCCTGCCCCGCTGCGCGGGCCGAAGTCCCCTACCCGCCCTTCGCCCGTTCCCCGGAGCTCCGCCCCGGACCCGTGGCCGCGTGCGGCGCCGTTCCCGGGGGCCAGCCCCCGGACCCCCGCTCCCCAAACGCCGGAGGGGCTGGATTTTCGCCGGCGTGTGAGGACCGGGGTACGGGCGGAGCCCGGGGAACGGTGCAAGGGCGGGGCGGGGAGAGTTCCCAGTGCACCGGCGCCGCCCGAACGGGCGCGGCGGCTCCTCGCCACGGCCGCGCTCGCCGCGGTGCTGGCCGTGTTCGGGCTGCTCGGCGGGGCCGGATCGGCCAGGGCCGCCGACAACGGGCAGTGGTCCGTGCTGCCCGCCGCCAACAGGCTCGGGCAGCGGCCGTACTTCTACCTCGCCGCCGCCCCCGGCCAGGCCGTCACCGACACCGTCACCCTCGCCAACCGCACCGACCGCCCCCGCACCTTCCGCCTCTACGCCGCCGACGCCTACAACACCGCCCGCGACGGCGGCTTCGCCCTGCGCGGGCCCGAGGAGCCGCGCACCGCCACCGGCGCCTGGACGGTGCTGGCGCGGGAGCGGATCACCGTCCCGGCGAAGACGGCGGTCGACGTCGGCTTCACCCTCACCGTCCCCGACCGGGCCGAACCGGGGGACCATCCCGGAGCCGTCGTCGCCCTGGAGGAACGGCCGGCCGCCGCCACCGGAGGCATCGCCGCGCAGGGGATCGGGGTCCAGCAGGCCGTCGCGGCCCGGCTCTACCTCCGGGTCACCGGGCCCACCGCCCCCGCCCTGGCCGTCGAGGACCTCCGCACCACCGCCGGCGGGGAGGTCGCGTACACGCTCCACAACCTCGGCAACGTCACCCTGCGCCCCCGCGCCACCCTGACCGCTTCCGGGGCGCTGGGCCGGGGGCTGCTCTCCCGCCCCCTCACCGGCCTGCCCGCCGAGCTGCTCCCCGGCCAGCGGGTCCGGCTCACCGCGCACTGGGCGCACGCGCCCGCCCTGGAATGGGCCGAGATCGCGGTGATCGCCCGGGCCGACGGCGCGGCCGCCCGGGCCGCCACCCGATACGCCGCGCACCCCGCCCTGAACGGCCTGCTCGCGACCGCTCTGGCCCTCCTGGCGGCGGCCTGGTCGGCGCTGGGAGCCGCATCGGGGAGAATGGCCCGTATGAGCGATCGTTCCCCCGAGACCACCAGCCCGCACCGTGCGGGCTTCGCATGCTTCGTCGGCCGTCCCAACGCGGGGAAGTCGACCCTGACCAACGCGCTCGTGGGTACCAAGGTCGCGATCACCTCCAACCGGCCGCAGACCACCCGCCACACCGTCCGCGGCATCGTGCACCGCCCCGACGCCCAGCTCGTCCTGGTCGACACGCCCGGCCTCCACAAGCCGCGCACGCTGCTCGGCGAGCGGCTGAACGACGTGGTGCGCGCGACCTGGTCCGAGGTCGACGTGATCGGCTTCTGCCTGCCCGCGGACCAGAAGCTCGGCCCCGGTGACAAGTTCATCGTCAAGGAGCTCGCGGGGATCAAGAAGACCCCCAAGATCGCCATCATCACCAAGACCGACCTCGTCGAGTCCAAGGTGGTGGGCGAGCAGCTCATCGCCGTGCACCAGCTCGCCGAGGAGCTCGGTTTCGAGTGGGCCGAGATCGTCCCCGTCTCGGCGGTCGGCGACACCCAGGTCCAGCTGCTGGCGGACCTGATCGCGCCCATGCTGCCGAAGAGCCCCCCGCTGTACCCGGAGGGCGACCTCACCGACGAGCCCGAGATGGTGATGGTCGCGGAACTGATCCGCGAGGCCGCGCTGGAGGGCGTACGGGACGAGCTCCCGCACTCCATCGCCGTCGTCGTCGAGGAGATGATCCCCCGGGAGAACCGCCCGGCGGACCGTCCCCTGCTGGACATCCACGCCAACCTCTACATCGAGCGGCCGAGCCAGAAGGGCATCATCATCGGCCCGAAGGGCGCCCGCCTGAAGGAGGTCGGGATGAAGTCGCGCAAGCACATCGAGGCGCTGCTCGGCACTCCGGTCTTCCTCGACCTGCACGTGAAGGTCGCCAAGGACTGGCAGCGCGACCCCAAGCAGCTCCGCAAGCTGGGGTTCTAGCAGCGGGCTTCTACGGAAGCCGCCGCACCTTCACCGCATTGTCCGTACGGGTCCCGGGCCGGCCGTCAGGCTGGTTCTGGGCCCGTACGTGTTCCTCCGCCAGCAGCACCTCCCAGGCGCCGGCCTCCAGTTCCAGCTGGGCGAGGACGTCGTCCGGGGTCGGGAAGTCCACCTCCGGGCGGTCCTCCTGCCAGGACGCCCAGCCCGCGTGCCCGACGACGAGCAGGGTCCCGCCGGGGGCCACGGCCGCGGCGGCCCGGCGCACGACGCGGTCGCGCGGGAACTCCCCGAAGGTGTGCAGGAAGCACGCGGAGACCAGGTCGTACTCGCCCGCCGGGAAGGACTCCGCGAGGTCGTGCCGCTCCCAGGCGGTGCGGTCCGCGACCCCGGCCTCGGCGGCGTGGGCCGCGGCCCGCTCCAGGGCCACCCCGGAGATGTCCGTCCCGGTGACGTACCAGCCCTGCCGCGCGAGCCACACGGCGTCCCCGCCCTCTCCGCAGCCGAGGTCCAGGGCCCGGCCGGGGGCGAGCGGGGCGGCCTCCCGGGCCAGTACGGGGTTGGCCTCGCCGCTCCAGATCCGGTCGCTCTCGCGGTAGCGGGAGTCCCAGAACTCCTCGCCCGCGAAGTCGCCCGCGAAGTCGGTCTCGGGGGAGTGCTGGTCGTGCGCGTGCGCCATGACGGTCTCTTTCCGGTCGGTACGGGTACGAATGCCCGCGCCTCCGATGCTCCGCCCCGGCCTCCTCGCCGGCCAAGCGACCTTGCCGTTCCCGCAAAACAACGGCCTCAGAATTGCGCGGGACGCCCCCGGTCCGCGATCAGGGCCGTGCCCACGGAGCGGAAGCCGAGCCGGGCGTAGAGCCGGGCCACGTCCTCGTCGCCGGCCGAGAGGAAGACCGTACGGGCCCCGCGGTCCAGTGCGTCCGCCACCAGGGCGGCCGTCACCGCGAGGGCCAGGCCGCGCCGGCGGGCCGACGGGAGGGTGCCGACACCGACGACCTCGGCGACGTCACCGACCGGGATGTACTGGCCGGAGCACAGGACCACGCCCTCGCGCACGGCCGCCGCCAGGGCGGTGCGGCCCGACTCGATCATCCCCGCGACCCGGATCCGGCGGCCCTCCGAGGCCGGCTCCCGCTCCGCGACCGCGAGCTCCGCCGGGCCCGCCTCGCCCACGGCCGTGCCGGGAGCGGCGAAGGCCAGCATCGGCACCGTCACGGCCGGGCGCAGCAGCGGGTCGGCCGCGCCGAGCAGCCGTACGTCCGGATGCGCGGGGAGCCGTACCGCCGCGGGGTCGAGCACCATCAGCGGGTGCGCGTGCACGGTCAGCCCGGCGGCCTCGGCGGCGGCCCGCAGCGAGGGGGTGGTTTCGGCCACCCACTCGAAGGCCTCGGGGACCTTCAGCTCCCGCTGCCGGGCCAGCACCCGCTCGACGTCGGCCACGGAGACACCTCCGGCGGAGGCGGAGGCGGCGCCGAGCGCGGGCCGCGCGTAGTACGGCCAGCCGTCGCCCTCCTGGACGAAGAGGGTGAGCGGGCCGAAGTCCTCGGCCCGCGCCCCGCCGTTCCGGGGAGCCGTGTCGTAGTAGCGCTCGAGCTCGGGCAGGGGGCCGGACGATGTGATCATCCGGCCATCAAAGCAAGTCCGGCCTGCTCAGGCACCTTCTTTGAGGACGCGCGAGATCAGCGTCCGCTGTGCGTCCGACAGGTTCGGGTCCCCGCAGGTCACCGTCTGCCCGTCCACCGTGATCCGGTACGAGAATCCGTCCCGGATCCGGTCCGCCCGGTCCCCGGGCGGGCCGGGCCGCAGGGCCAGCCCGGCCAGCGCCTGCCACTCGTCCTCGTCGGGCAGGCCCGAGGTGTCCACCTCGCCCCGCCGCTCGATCCCCGCGAAGCCGCCCGTCCGCACCACCTGAATCCGCATGACCGCCCTTCTACCCGGCGCCCGCCGCCCCAAGCCGCCCGCTACCCCAGGCCGACCGCCGACCACGCCTTCTGCAGCGCCTGGTGCTCCGCGCCGCCGTCGCCGTACCGGGTGACGGCCGCGGCGGTCGTCAGGGCGGCGAACCGGGCGAAGTCCGCCTTCGGGCCCAGCTCCCCGCCGGTCAGGGTGTCGTACCAGATCCGCCCGGCCCGCTCCCAGGCCTTGCCGCCGAGCTCGGTGGCCACGAGGTAGAAGGCGTGGTTGGGGATGCCGGAGTTGATGTGCACCCCGCCGTTGTCGCGGGAGGTGCGGACGTAGTCGTCCATGGTCGCGGGCTGCGGGTCCTTGCCGAGCTCGTCGTCCTCGTAGGCGGTCCCGGGCGCCTTCATCGACCGCAGGGCGAATCCGCTGTCCACGGAGGGGCCGAGCAGGCCGGCGCCGATCAGCCAGTCGGCGTCCCCGGCCGTCTGGTCGAGCGAGTACTGCTTGATGAGGGAGCCGAAGACATCGGACATGGACTCGTTGAGCGCGCCGGACTGTCCGTAGTACTCCAGGTCGGCGGTGTGCTGGGTGACCCCGTGGGCCAGCTCGTGCCCGATGACGTCCACGGACACGGTGAAGTCGAGGAAGAGGTCGCCGTCGCCGTCGCCGAACACCATCTGGCTGCCGTCCCAGAAGGCGTTGTTGTACAGCCGGTCGTAGTGGACGCTGGCGTTCAGCGGCAGGCCGGCGTCGTCGATGGAATGGCGGCCGAAGGCCTTGAAGAAGAGCTCGAAGGTGGCCCCGAGCCCGGCGTAGGCACGGTTGACGCTGGCGTCCTGGCCGGCGTCCTCGCCCTCGCCGCGGACCTTCTTCCCGGGCAGCCGGGTCCGGTGCTCGGCGTCGAAAATGGTCCGCTCGGGGGTCTCGGACGGAGTCTCCACGGCGGGCGGAATCACCGCCATCAGGCGCCGCACCCGGTGGGAGGCGTCCAGTTCGAGGGTCCGCCGCGCGGCGGCGGCCCGGGCGGGGTCATCGGACCGGGCGATCCTGTCCAGCAGGTGCGGCGGCACCACGGTGCAGAAGACGGGGTGGCGGGGCGTGAGGAAGGCATCCATGCCCGGCAATGTGGCAGCGGGTGATGTCACTGTCACTAGCTGCGACCATGATTCATTCGGTCGTCTGAAAGTGTTCGCGGCGCATTGACGGATCAACCGGACATCGGGCCGGACCGGCAAGAGGTAAAGAGGCTTAGCTCACAAAGGGTGCAAAACGGACCTGCCGGTCTTGCATACTGAAACAGCCCCCGCAATACGGGGCGGCTCGGTTAGGCTCGGCCCATCATGCGTTTCGGGCTGCTCCTCCTTAGCTGCCGCGGCGAGGGCCTGTAGTCGTAGGCCGACCCCCTCCCCGCGGAGTTTGGTGTTGCGGTTTTGCGACCGTCCGTCGGCCGTCCCAGCGAACTACACGCGGACACGCGAGGAGCCCAACGTCATGAGCCAGCACACTTTTGTCGGTCGCCCCACGCCCATCACGAACGCGACCCACACCCAGAAGCCCTCCGGGATGCCCATCCACAAGTACGGCTCCTACGAGCAGGTGGACATCCCCGACCGCACCTGGCCCGAGGCCCGCGTCACCAAGGCGCCCCGCTGGCTGTCCACCGACCTGCGCGACGGCAACCAGTCGCTGATCGACCCGATGACCCCCGCCCGCAAGCGCGAGATGTTCGACCTGCTGGTGCGCATGGGCTACAAGGAGATCGAGGTCGGCTTCCCGTCCTCCGGTGAGACCGACTTCAACTTCGTGCGCTCCATCATCGAAGAGGGCGCGATCCCGGACGACGTGACCATCTCCGTACTGACCCAGGCCCGCGAGGACCTGATCGAGCGGACCGTCGAGTCGCTGGTCGGCGCCAAGCGCGCC
>NZ_JBSFDF010000040.1:57502-68813 GCF_053593795.1 Streptomyces sp. NPDC002104
GGCGCGATCCCGGACGACGTGACCATCTCCGTACTGACCCAGGCCCGCGAGGACCTGATCGAGCGGACCGTCGAGTCGCTGGTCGGCGCCAAGCGCGCCACCGTGCACCTGTACAACGCGACCGCGCCCACCTTCCGCCGGGTCGTCTTCCGCGGCTCGAAGGAGCAGATCAAGCAGATCGCCGTCGACGGCACCCGCCTGGTCATGGAGTACGCGGACAAGCTGCTGGGCTCCGACACCGTCTTCGGCTACCAGTACAGCCCGGAGATCTTCACCGACACCGAGCTGGACTTCGCCCTGGAGGTCTGCGAGGCCGTCTGCGACGTGTGGCAGCCGTCCGAGGGCCGCGAGATCATCCTGAACCTGCCCGCCACCGTGGAGCGCTCGACGCCGTCCACCCACGCGGACCGCTTCGAGTGGATGGCCCGCAACCTGACCCGCCGCGAGCACATCTGCATCTCCGTGCACCCGCACAACGACCGCGGCACCGCCGTGGCCGCGGCCGAGCTGGCCCTGATGGCCGGCGCCGACCGCATCGAGGGCTGCCTGTTCGGCCAGGGCGAGCGCACCGGCAACGTCGACCTGATCACGCTGGGCATGAACCTGTTCTCCCAGGGCATCGACCCGCAGATCGACTTCTCGCAGATCGACGAGATCCGCCGCACCAGCGAGTACTGCAACCAGATGGAAGTCCACCCGCGCCACCCCTACGCGGGCGACCTCGTCTACACCGCCTTCTCCGGCTCCCACCAGGACGCCATCAAGAAGGGCTTCGACGCCATGGAGGCCGACGCGGCCGCCAGGGGCGTCACCGTCGACGACATCGAGTGGGCGGTCCCGTACCTGCCCATCGACCCGAAGGACGTCGGCCGCTCCTACGAGGCGGTCATCCGGGTCAACTCGCAGTCCGGCAAGGGCGGCATCGCGTACGTCCTGAAGAACGACCACAAGCTGGACCTGCCGCGCCGCATGCAGATCGAGTTCTCGCGGATCATCCAGGCCAAGACCGACTCCGAGGGCGGCGAGGTCACCCCGACCGCGATCTGGGACGTGTTCTCGGACGAGTACCTGCCCAACCCCGAGAACCCGTGGGGCCGCATCCAGCTGCGCTCCGGCCAGACCACCACCGACAAGGACGGCACCGACACGCTGACCGTCGAGGCGGTCGTGGACGGCGCGGAGACCGTGCTGGACGGCACCGGCAACGGCCCGATCTCGGCCTTCTTCGACGCGCTGGCCGGCATCGGCATCGACGCCCGCCTGCTGGACTACACCGAGCACACGATGAGCGAGGGCGCCTCCGCCGTCGCCGCCTCGTACATCGAGTGCGCGATCGACGGCCGCGTCCTGTGGGGCATCGGCATCGACGCGAACACCACCCGCGCCTCCCTGAAAGCGGTCATCTCCGCCGTCAACCGCGCGGGCCGCTGACCGCTCGTCCCTTCGCGTCCCGTCCGTGAACCCCGCTCCTCCTGCCGGAGGGGCGGGGTTCCGCCGTTCTCCGGGCCGCTCGTCCGTCAGCGCGAGCACCCGCTCCGTACGGATGGTCCCGGGGGCCACGGCGTTGACACGGATCCCCCGCGCGGCCCGCTCCACCGCGAGGCCGGACGCGGGACAGGACTTCTCGTTCATGCGGCCGAGGGCAGGCGGGCCCAGGGGCGGCCGTTGGCGGCGGGCGCGCAGGTGGGGCCGGGTGCGGGCCGGAATCGGGCAGGGGCGCAGATCGGCCAAGTACGGGAGCCGGGGGATGTTGTCTTGTCACACGACTGACGCATCCTCACCGATGTGGCTAACATCACGCCAACCCGGCGATGTTGCCGGAAGGTTACGGAGGTGCGACGTGCTGCCAGTTCGGGGTGGGGACGGCCGGAAGCTGACGGTCTGGGGTATCCGCACCACCTGGAGCTCCGTGGGTGACGGGGAGTTCTTCTGCCCCGACTGCGGTGGCGACCGCAATTACCGCCGGCGCACGGGCCGCCGCCGGTTCACCGTCCTGGGGGTGCCGCTGCTGCCCCGCGGGCAGGAGGGGCCCGTCGTCGAGTGCCAGGGCTGCCGCGAGCACTTCGGCACCGAGGTCCTGGACCACCTCACCACCACCCGCTTCTCCGCGCTGCTGCGCGACGCCGTGCACACGGTCACCCTGGCCGTGCTGGCCGCCGGCGGGACGGCCTCGCGCAGCGCGCTGGAGGCCGCCGTGGGCGCCGTACGGTCCGCCGGGTTCCAGGACTGCTCCGAGGAGCAGCTGGAGTCCCTGGTCGACGGGCTGGCCGCGGAGGAGGGCCGGCTCGGGTTCTACGACGGGCCCGACTGCCACGGCGCGGCGCTCTCGATCGAGCTGCACGAGGCGCTGGAGCCGCTGGCTCCGCACCTGGCCGGCCCGGGCCGCGAATCGATCCTGCTGCAGGGCGCGCGCGTGGCACTGGCCGACGGCCCGTACATCCCCGCGGAACGCGAGGTGCTGGCGACCGTGGGCTCGGCGCTGCGGATCGACGCGGACGAGGTCGCGCGGCTGCTGTCGGCGGTCCGGGCGCCGTAGCGCGCCGTACGGGTCCCGGCCGGTCCCGCAGGCACCGCGTACGCCTCCCGGAGGATGCCCCGCGCCCATCGGCGCGGGGCATCGCCATGAGACGGCCCGGGCGATCGTTTCTGCCGTGCGGGCGGTTTCGGACGCGGCCGCGTCTCACGGTGTGGGCGAAAGCGGCACATTCCGAGGTAACGATCGGGCCTCGCAGCCCCGATCCGGAGATCCTTCCGCAGGTCGTGAACCGCGGAGGCGTGCCATCCGTACGGGGTGTTTCCACCAGGTGGACGGGCGGAGCGGGAGCTTCATCTTTGCGCGGCCGAACGGCCTGTGACCTGCTAACCCGCACGTCACCGCGCAGGGTCTTCGCGTTCGCGCAGCCGGAAGCGGTGGTTCGGTGAAGCGTTGGCCATAGTCGACGCCGGGGGTCTCCACCACTGGAGAAACCTCCAGATCCTGAACCGCCCCCGGTCAACATTTTGTAGAAGTCGACGATATCTGTGAGCGGCCCCACAGGCGTTCAATTCCGGTCACACGAGGAGACGCCGCCGGTAACACCGCGGAGCTTCGATTCACGTGGACGTACTGATCGCCCCGCCGGATCAACGGGTTAACGACCCACTTCGGCCGGGGACAACCAGCTTCCTATCGCTTCCTCTCGTTTACCTACCTCATTGAAGGGCAAGGCAGAGATGGCACGTGTCGCCGCACCGCTTTCCGCCACCGGAAAGCAGAGCACGCACCCGGTCGACGAGGTGCTCCCCCTCCCCAAGCTCGCGCTGTACGGCTTCCAGCACGTACTCGCGTTCTACGCCGGTGCGGTGATCGTTCCGATCATCGTCGGCAGTGCGCTCAAGCTGAGCCCCGAAGAGCTGGTCTACCTGATCAACGCGGACCTCTTCACCTGCGGCATCGCCTCGATCCTCCAGGCCTGGGGCATAGGCAGGGTCGGCGCCCGGCTGCCGATCATCCAGGGAGTCACCTTCACGGCCGTCTCCCCGATGATCGCCATCGGTCTCGGTGCGGGCGGCGGCACCGCCGCGCTCCTGGTCATCTACGGCGCCGTCATCACGGCCGGCATCGCCACCTTCGCCTTCGCCTGGCTGCCCGCCAAGGCCTTCCGCGCGGTGATGCGGCTCTTCCCGCCGGTGGTCACCGGCACGGTCATCACCATCCTCGGCATCGTGCTCCTGCCGGTGGCGCTCAAGGACACCGTGGGCGGCGCCCCGCTCGTCGGCGACGGCGGCGACCCCGGCCAGCTGGCCTACGCGGCCGGAACGATGCTCTTCGTCCTGCTGGTGATGCGCCTCGGCGGCAAGTTCCTGGCCAGCATCGCGGTCCTGCTCGGCCTGGTCGGCGGCACGCTCATCGCCTTCCTCCTCGGTGACGCCAAGTTCGACGCGGTCAGCGCCTCCAACTGGGTCGGCGTCACCACGCCCTTCCACTTCGGCGCCCCGAAGTTCGAGTGGTTCCCGATCTTCCTGATGCTCATCGTCATGCTGATCACCATGGTCGAGACCACCGGTGACACCTACGCCGTCGGCGAGATCGTCGGCAAGGACATCGACAGCGAGACCGTGGCGCGCGCCCTGCGTGCCGACGGCGCCGCCACCGCGCTCGGCGGCCTGCTGAACTCCTTCCCCTACGTGGCCTTCGCCGAGAACGTCGGCCTGGTCCGGGTCACCAAGGTCAAGAGCCGCTTCGTGGTCGTGGCCGCCGGTGTCATCATGATCATCCTCGGACTGCTGCCGAAGGCCGCCGCGATCGTCGCCGCGATCCCGCCCGGCGTCCTGGGCGGCGCCGCCACCGTGATGTTCGGCATGGTCGCCCTCGCCGGCATCCAGACCCTCGGCAAGGTGGACCTGAAGGAGGAGAAGAACGCCCTCATCGTCGGCGTTTCCATCGCCTTCGCCCTCTTCCCGGCCACCGTCCCGGCCTTCTTCGACAAGCACATGAGCGCGGACCTCTCCTCGCTCCTCAACAGCGGTGTGACGCTCGGTGCCACGGCCGCGATCGTCCTGAACCTGATCTTCAACGGTCTGGGGAAGGGCAACGCCCACGAAGCCCCGCAGCTCGCCGGGCCGGTCGCCGTGCCCGGAGCGGACGCCGAGGCCGCGGTGGACGCCGAGGCCGCGACGGACGCCAAGACCGCGGTGGACGCCAAGACCGCGGCGGGCGCCGAGACCACGGCAGCCGTCCCGGCCCAGTCGGGCGAGGGCGACCACGCCCCCGCACCGACCGCCTGATCCTCCCAAGGGGTGTCCCCCGCCGGGCCTCGTGCCCGGCGGGGGCCGCTGCCGTTCCCGGCCGCCGCGGCCGGGAGCGTCCGTGCTGTCGGTGGCGTACGGGACAATGGGCCCATGAGCCTGTTCCGCGACGACGGCATCGTGCTGCGCACCCAGAAGCTGGGTGAGGCGGACCGCATCATCACGCTGCTGACCCGGGGCCACGGCCGGGTCCGGGCCGTCGCCCGCGGCGTGCGCCGCACCAAGTCCAAGTTCGGCGCCGGGCTGGAACCTTTCTCCCACGCCGACGTGCAGTTCTTCTCGCGCAACGGCGAACTGATCGGCCGCGGCCTGCCGCTCTGCACGCAGACCCAGATCATCGCCCCGTACGGCAACGGCATCGTCACCGACTACGCCCGCTACACCGCCGGCACCGCGATGCTGGAGACCGCCGAGCGGTTCACCGACCACGAGGGCGAGCCCGCCGTGCAGCAGTACCTGCTGCTGGTCGGCGCCCTGCGCACCCTCTCGCGCGGCGAACACGCGCCGAACCTCATCCTCGACGCCTTCCTGCTGCGCTCCCTCGCCGTCAACGGCTACGCGCCCAGCTTCGACGACTGCGCGAAGTGCGGACTCCACGGCCCGAACCGGCACTTCTCCGTCGCCGCGGGCGGGGTCATATGCGGGGACTGCCGCGTACCCGGCAGCGTCGTACCCTCGTCGGAGGCCATCGCCCTGCTCAGCGCCCTGCTGACGGGCGACTGGGGACATGCCGACGCGTGCGAGGCCCGTCACGTGCGGGAGGGCAGCGGGCTGGTCTCGGCCTACTTGCACTGGCATCTGGAGCGCGGGCTACGCTCGCTGCGGTACGTCGAGAAATAGGAGCTGGGCAACATGGCACGACGCGGGATTCTGGGACGCTCTCGCCGCGAGTACAAGGTTCCCGAGCCGCACCCCTCCGGTGAGCGTCCGCCGAAGATCCCCGGCGAGCTCGTCCCGAACCACGTCGCGATCGTCATGGACGGCAACGGCCGCTGGGCCAAGGAGCGCGGGCTGCCGCGCACCGAGGGCCACAAGGTGGGCGAGGGCGTCGTGCTCGACGTGCTCAAGGGCTGCCTGGAGATGGGCGTCAAGAACCTCTCCCTGTACGCCTTCTCGACGGAGAACTGGAAGCGCTCGCCCGACGAGGTGCGCTTCCTCATGAACTTCAACCGCGACGTCATCCGGCGCCGCCGCGACGAGATGAACGAGCTGGGCATCCGCATCCGCTGGGTCGGCCGCATGCCGAAGATGTGGAAGTCGGTCGTCCAGGAGCTCCAGGTCGCGCAGGAGCAGACCGTCGACAACGACGCGATGACCCTCTACTTCTGCGTCAACTACGGCGGCCGCGCCGAGATCGCGGACGCGGCGCAGGCCATCGCCCGCGACGTGGCGGCGGGGAAGCTGGACCCGTCGAAGGTCAACGAGAAGACCTTCGCGAAGTACATCTACTACCCGGACATGCCGGACGTGGACCTCTTCCTGCGCCCGAGCGGCGAGCAGCGCACCTCCAACTACCTGCTCTGGCAGAGCGCGTACGCCGAGATGGTGTTCCAGGACACCCTGTGGCCCGACTTCGACCGCCGCGACCTGTGGGCGGCCTGCTACGAGTACGCCCAGCGCGACCGCCGCTTCGGCGGCGCGGTCCCGAACCAGGCCGAGGGCGGCGCCGGCCAGTCCTGACCGTGGCTCCGCCGTCCTGGACGCGAACACGCATGCGGAACCTGCGCCGGCTCTAGGCGGGCTTGGCCGCGCAGTCGGCGCAGGTGCCGAAGATCTCCACCGTGTGGGCGACGTTCACGAAGCCGTGTTCCGCCGCGATGGTCTCCGCCCACTTCTCCACCGCCGGGCCCTCCACCTCGACGGCCTTGCCGCACTTGCGGCAGACCAGGTGGTGGTGGTGGTCCCCGGTGGAGCAGCGGCGGTAGACGGACTCGCCGTCGCTGGTGCGCAGCACGTCGACCTCGCCGGCGTCCGCGAGGGACTGCAGGGTGCGGTAGACGGTGGTCAGGCCCACGGAATCGCCACGGTGCTTGAGCATGTCGTGGAGTTCCTGGGCGCTGCGGAACTCGTCCACCTCGTCCAGCGCCGCCGCGACGGCGGCCCGCTGTCGGGTGGATCGTCCTCGTACTGGCGCGGTATTCATCTCGCCAGGCGCAGTCGCCACCGGTTCCTCCTCGTTTCGGTCTCGGCCCATTGTGCCAGGCGGCCGACTGCCCGAACCCGTCACACCGTTACGTCGTCCCGCGTACAGACTTCCTCGGCGGAGCGGGCGGCCCTGGCCCGGCGCCGGGCCAGGGGGGTGGAGACCGCGGTCAGCACGATGAAGACCGCGATGGCCATCAGCACGATCGAGGCACCCGAAGGGGCGTCGATGTAGTAGGTCACCGCCGTGCCGCTGAGGGCGACGGTCGTGCTGATCGCCATGGCGAGCCCGAGCGTCGCGGCGAAGCCGCGGGTCAGCCGCTGGGAGGCCGCGACCGGGATCACCATCATGGCGCTGACCAGGAGCAGCCCCACGATCCGCATGGCGACCGTGACGGTGACGGCCGCCGTGATCGCGATCAGCAGGTTGAGGGCGCGCACCGGCAGCCCGGTGACCCTGGCGAACTCCTCGTCCTGGCACACGGCGAAGAGCTGGCGGCGCAGACCGATCGTGACGGCGAGGACGAAGACGGCCAGGATGACCATCGCGGTGACGTCCTGGGTGGAAACCGTGGTGATCGAGCCGAACATCGAGCCGAGCAGCATCGAGGTGGATCCGCCGCCCAGGTTGATGATCATGACGCCGCCGGCCAGTCCGCCGTAGAAGAGCATGGCGAGCGCGACGTCGCCGCTGGTCTTGCCGCGCGAGCGGATCAGCTCCATGCCGACGGCGCCGATGACGGTGACCAGCGTGGCCATCCACACGGGACTGGTGTTCATCACGAAGCCGAGCGCGACACCGGTCATGGCGACATGACCCAGGCCGTCGCCCATGACGGCCTGGCGGCGCTGCACGAGGTACGTGCCGATCGCGGGGGCCGTGATGCCGACGAGGGCGGCGGCGATCAGGGCCCGCTGCATGAAGGCGTAGTCGAGGAGGTCCATCAGCTCAGCAGTCCCGTCCGGAGGGGCTCGGCGTCGTGCGCGGAGTGGGGGTGTACGTGGTCGTGGCCCGGCAGTGCGTGCTGGCCGAGGGCCTCCGGGGGCGGGCCGTCGTGCGTGACGCAGCCGTCGCGCAGGACGACGGCGCGGTCGATGAGCGGCTCCAGCGGGCCCAGCTCGTGCAGGACGAGGAGCACGGTGGTGCCGGCGGCGACCTGGCTCCGCAGGGCGTTCGCGAGGACCTCCTGGTTGGCCAGGTCCACGCCGGCCATCGGCTCGTCCATGATCAGCAGCTCGGGTTCGCCGGCGAGCGCGCGAGCGATGAGCACCCGCTGGTGCTGGCCGCCGGAGAGGGCGTTCACGGAGGCGTCGGCGTGGGAGCCCATGTCGACCAGGTCCAGTGCGCGCTCCACGGCGGCCTTGTCGGCCTTGCGCAGGAACCCGAAGCGGGTCCGGGCGAGCCGGCCGGCGGAGACGACCTCGCGGACGGTGGCGGGGACCCCGCTGGCGGCGGTGGTGCGCTGGGGGACGTATCCGATGCGCGACCAGTCGCGGAAGCGCTTGAAGTCGGTGCCGAAGAGGGAGAGGGCGCCGTCGCTCAGCGGGACCTGGCCGACCACGGCGCGGACGGCCGTGGACTTGCCGGAGCCGTTGGCGCCGAGCAGGGCGACGACCTCACCGCCGCGGACGGTGAGGTCGATGCCGCGCAGCACGGGGCGCGAGCCGAGCGAGGCCGTGGCCCCGCGCAGGGATATGACGGGCTGGTCCAGGGCCTGTGTGGGCGTGGACTCCATGGCTCGCGCCTCCGTTGCCGCTACTGCTGTTGCCATTACTTGCTGCCGAGTGCCTTCTGGAGGTTCTTCAGGTTGGCCCGCATGACCTCGAAGTAGTCAGCGCCCTGGGACTTGTCCGTGATTCCCTCCAGGGGATCCAGGACGTCGGTCTTCAGGCCGGTGTCCGTGGCGAGGGTCTTGGCGGTCTTGTCGCTGGCCAGGGTCTCGAAGAACACCGTGGACACATTGTCCTGCTTCGCGAGGGACTGGAGTTCCTTCATCCGGGCCGGGCTGGGCTCGGACTCGGGGTCGACGCCGGAGATGCCCTCCTGGTCGAGCCCGTAGCGCTCGGCGAGGTAGCCGAAGGCGGAGTGGGTGGTGATGAAGGTCTTGGAGGCCGTGTTCTTCAGGCCGTCCTTGAACTCGGTGTCCAGCGTGCCCAGTTTCGCGACGAGCTCGTCGGTGTTCTTCTGGTAGTCCGCGGAGTGGTCGGGGTCGGACGTGGCCAGGGCCGCGCCGACGCCCTTGGCGATCTCCGCGTACTTGACCGGGTCGAGCCAGACGTGCGGGTCCTCGCCTGCTTCGCTGTGGCTGTGGTCGTGGCCGTCGCCCTCGCCCTCGGCGGCGTGCTCGTGGTCGTCGTGGCCGGAGGTGCCGTGCACCTCCAGCTTGGTGAGGGTGGCGGCGTCGACGATGTTCTTCACGCCGGACTGGGCGACGGCCTTGTCGACGGCGGGCTGCAGCGTCTTGAGGTAGAGGACGACGTCGGCCTCGCCGAGCTGCGCGGTCTGCTTCGGGGTGATCTCCAGATCGTGCGGCTCGACCCCGGGCTTGGTGAGGGTGTCGACCTTCACGTGGTCCTTGCCGATCTGCTCGGCGAGGAACTGCATCGGGTAGAACGACGCCATCACGTCGAGCTTGCCGTCCTTGGCTCCGGCGGCTCCGGCCGTTCCCGAGCAGGCGGTGAGGGCCGTGGCGGCGAGGGCCACGGCTCCGGCGAGGGCGGCGGTCGGTATGAGGCGTCGTCGTACGTTCATGACATCCATTTTCATCAAAGATGGAAACGATTGTCAAAAACCCTGGTGGGAGGGGTGCGGGAGGTCCGGGGAGGGGGGTCCCGATTTGAAAGGGGGGGTGCGGGCGCCGGTAACCTTGAGGCTTCGCCGTTCGTCCTCGTAAATGAAGAGAGCACCGTGGCCGCCGACAAGATCGAAACCATCGTCAGCCTGAGCAAGCGCCGTGGCTTCGTTTTCCCTTGCAGTGACATCTACGGCGGCTCCCGGGCTGCCTGGGATTACGGTCCGCTCGGTGTCGAGCTCAAGGAGAACATCAAGCGCCAGTGGTGGAAGGCCATGGTCACCGGGCGTGAGGACATCGTCGGCCTCGACTCGTCCGTGATCCTGGCCCCCGAGGTCTGGGTGGCCTCCGGCCACGTCGGCACCTTCTCGGACCCGCTGACCGAGTGCACCTCCTGTCACAAGCGCCACCGCGCCGACCACCTGGAAGAGGCGTACGAGGCCAAGCACGGCCGCGTGCCCGCCAACGGTCTCGCGGACATCAACTGCCCCAACTGCGGAGTCAAGGGCCAGTTCACCGAGCCCAAGCAGTTCTCCGGCATGCTGGAGACCCACCTCGGCCCGACCCAGGACACCGGCTCCAAGGCGTACCTGCGCCCCGAGACCGCCCAGGGCATCTTCACCAACTTCGCCCACGTGATGACCACCTCGCGCAAGAAGCCGCCCTTCGGCATCGCGCAGATGGGCAAGTCCTTCCGCAACGAGATCACCCCCGGCAACTTCATCTTCCGCACGCGCGAGTTCGAGCAGATGGAGATGGAGTTCTTCGTCAAGCCGGGCGAGGACGAGCAGTGGCAGGAGTACTGGATGCAGGAGCGGTGGAACTGGTACCGCGACCTCGGCATCCGCGAGGAGAACATCCGCTGGTACGACCACCCGAAGGAGAAGCTGTCCCACTACTCGAAGCGCACCGCCGACATCGAGTACCGCTTCAACTTCGGTGGCAATGAGTTCTCCGAGCTCGAAGGCGTCGCCAACCGCACCGACTTCGACCTCAAGGCGCACTCCGCGGCCTCCGGCCAGGAGCTGGTCTACTTCGACCAGGAGTCCAAGGAGAAGTACACCCCGTACGTCATCGAGCCGGCGGCCGGTGTCAACCGCGCCATGCTCGCCTTCATGCTCGACGCGTTCAACGAGGACGAGGCCCCCAACGCCAAGGGTGTCATGGAGAAGCGCACCGTGATGCGCTTCGACCCGCGCCTGGCCCCGGTCAAGGTCGCCGTCCTGCCGCTGTCCCGCAACGCCCAGCTGTCGCCGAAGGCCAAGGGCCTCGCCGCCGACCTGCGCAAGCACTGGAACATCGAGTTCGACGACGCGGGCGCCATCGGCCGCCGCTACCGCCGTCAGGACGAGATCGGCACGCCGTTCTGCGTCACCGTCGACTTCGACACCCTCGACGACAACGCGGTGACCGTGCGCGAGCGCGACACCATGAAGCAGGAGCGCGTCTCCCTGGACCAGATCCAGAGCTACCTCGGCAGCCGCCTGCTCGGCTGCTAGGTTCCGCCGCGGAAACGGCAGTGGCCCGGTGCGCATCGCGACCAGGATCGCCAGCAACTGCCGGACCGAGCCGTGGACCTGGTAGTGGTT
>NZ_JBSFDF010000041.1:0-67889 GCF_053593795.1 Streptomyces sp. NPDC002104
GACGATGTCGGGGGTGACCGCGGTCAGATCCTGCCAGAGCGGCTGGGATCGTGCGGGCCCGGCGAGATCCGAAAGGGACGGCCCGGGCCGCAGCGGCCGGTCCCGGTCCCGGTCCCGGTCCCGGTCCCGGTCCCGGTCCCGGTCCCGGTCCCGGGTCCGGGTCCGGGTCCGGTGTCAGCCGGTCACGTTCGCCACGCCCTTCTTCGCCGTCGCCCACGCCGTCTCCGACGAGACTCCCTTGCGCTCGACCTCGCTCAGCGCGTTCGTCAGCTGTTGCATCACGTTCTGGTCGTGCACGCCCAGCACCTGGACCGGTGACTCCTTGGCCGCGTCACCGAAGATCCGGCCGATGGGGGCGCCCGAGAAGTACGGGTCCTTCGCGTCGGCGATCTTGGCGATGGCGCCCGTCGAGGAGGGGAAGTTGCCCTGCTTCTGGAAGACCTTCGCCTGCTGCTCGGGTGCGGTGAGCCACTCGATCAGTGCGTACGCCTCCTTCTTGTGCTTGGCCGCACGCGGGATGGTGAGGTAGGAGCCGCCCCAGTTGCCCGCGCCCCCGGGCAGCTTGGCGACGTCCCACTTGCCCTGGCCCGCGTCGCCGGCCTGGCCCTTGACGTAGCCGAGCATCCAGGCCGGGCACGGGATGGTGGCGAACGAACCGGCGGCGAAGGCCTGGTTCCACTGGGGGGACCACTGGTCGAGCTTGGCGCTCAGGCCGGCCTCGGCCGCCTTCACGGAGGTGTCCCAGGCCGTCCTGACCGCCGGGTTCGTCTCGTAGATCATCTCGCCGGCGGCGTTGTAGTACCGCTCCTTCTCCTGGCCGATCATGACCCCGTAGAGGGAGCCGACGCTGTCCAGCCAGGCGCTCTGGGCGGGGGCCTTCTTCTTGTACTCCTTGCCCAGCTCCAGATAGCCGTCCCACGTCGACCACCTCTTCGCGAGCTCCTCGCGGTCGGTGGGGAGGCCGGCCTGCTGGAAGAGGTCGGTGCGGAAGCACATGGCCTCGGGCCCCACGTCCGTGCCGAGGCCGAGGACCTTGCCGTCCTTCGTGGTCGCCGCGGACCACTTGGCCTCGGCGAACTGGCCCTTGAGCTTGTCGGCCCCGTACGCCGTCAGGTCCTGGAACTTGTCGGCCTGCTGCTGGGCGACGGACGCGATCCGGCCCACCTCGACGCCCTGCACGTCCGCGAGTCCGCCGCCGCCCGCGAGGCGGGTCTGGAAGGACTTCCAGTAGTCCGCCTCGTCCTGGGTGTCGCTCTGCTTGACCGTCACACCGGGGTGCAGCTTCTGGTACTCCTCGTACAGCCCGGCCTCCTTGTAGCCGAAGGATCCGAAGAGGTCGACCGTGAGGGTGACTTCTCCGCCCGCGCCGTCCGAGGAGTCCGGCGAGGCGCCGGATCCGCAGGCTGCGAGGAGGGCCCCGGTGAGAACGACGGCGCCGAGGCGGGCCGTGGCCCTCCTGGCGGCTCGGGCGATGGGCATGGGAAGCCTCCCTTGACTTCGGGATAGACGCCGGCGACGGCGTCCGAGCGCTTGAGAGCGCTCTCAATTCGTGCGTCTGGAGCGTCCCCCACCGCCCCCTCCCCGTCAAGACTCGAACACATAACAGCTTGGTGCCTGGCCCAATTGGCCTGCGAGCATGCTCCCTTGACACTGAGGTTTCAGGAGATTTACGTTCCATGGCACTTGAGAGCGCTCTCGAACGCGCTCTTCCCCCCACGTGATCGAGGTGCAGTTCCGTGCGAACCTCCCTCTCCAGACCCGCCGCGGCGACCCTCCTGGCCCTCGGCCTGGCCGCCCTCGGCCTGGGCCCCGCCGCCGCGCCCGCGGCCGCCGCCACCATCCCCGCGGGGTCCGGCAGTTACACCGATGTGCGACCCGCCGGTACGTCAGGACCCACGACGAACACCGGTGCCCCCGTCACCCCCAAACTCACCGCCGCCGCCCGGGACAAGCCGGTCCCGACCAACGACTGGTGGACCTCGCTCGCCTACCAGCGCTACGGCGACAACCCCTACTCCACCCCCATGTACGGCCACCCCCTCACCTACCAGGCCAAGGCCTCCGGCCTGGAGGTCGGCTACCCCACCACGCCCGCGATCGTCGGCGACGGACGGCAGTACGAGTACGCCCACAAGGCCGACCTCACCGTCGGCCTCACCGGCCTCAACTCTCCCGACACCAAGGCCGACGCCTGGTCGGACTGGACGGTCACCCCGTACTGGGCGGACGGCACCCGCACGTTCCGGGCCACCATCGGCCACGGCATGCCGTTCGTGTACGCCAAGGGCTCCGGCGGCGACGCCCGCATCACGACCGCCTCCACGCCCACCGTCTTCGCGGACAACGGCAACGTCCTCGGCATCACGGTCGCCGGTCACCACTACGCCCTCTTCGCCCCGACCGGCGCCGACTGGACCGTAAACGGGACCACGATCACCGCCGGACTCGCGGGCAAGGACTACTTCTCGCTCGCCGTCCTGCCCTCCGCGGACGCGCTCGCGACCTACCGCAGGTACGCGTTCAGCTTCGTCACCGGCTCCCAGGTGGCCTGGCAGAACGCCGGCGGCGACGTCCGGGCGACCTACACGCTGACCACCGAGGCGAAGGAGGGCACCGAACGCGGCACGCTCCAGGCCCTCTACCGCCACCAGTGGCTGCACACCACCGACGCGCTCACCCCGTACACGTACGTCTCACCGCGCGGCACCATGAAGGTGCGCGAGTCCGCCTCCTTCACCACCAGCCAGAAGAACAACGGCGTGCTGCCCGCCCTGCCCGCCTCCAGCGGCGTCGACCGGGCCCGGCTGACCGGCTATCTCAACGAGGTCGCGAACGCCTCCGACCCCTTCTCCGGGGCCGTCGACACCTACTGGACCGGCAAGGCGCTCGGCCGTCTCGCCCAACTGGTGCCCGTGGCCGACCAGATCGGCCAGAGCGCCACCCGCGACAAGCTCCTCGGCCTGATGAAGGGCCGGCTCCAGGAGTGGTTCACGGCGGGCGGGGCGAGCGGGTTCAGTTACGACAAGGACTGGAAGACCCTCACCGGCTACCCGGCCTCGTACGGCAGCGACACCGAACTCAACGACCACCACTTCCACTACGGCTACTACGTGTACGCCGCGGCGATCGTCGCCCAGTACGACCCGGCCTGGGCGGCGGACTCGGCCTGGGGCGCGATGACCAGGCACCTGATCCGCGACACCGCCAACCCGAGCCGCACCGACTCGGCCTACCCCTTCCTGCGCGGCTTCGACGTGTACGCCGGCCACAGCTGGGCCTCCGGCCACCAGGGCTTCGCGGCGGGCAACAACCAGGAGTCCTCGTCGGAGTCGGTCAACCTCAGCGCCGCTCTCGTGCTCTGGGGCGCGGCGACCGGCGACACCTCGCTCCGCGACCTCGGCAGCTACCTGCTGACGACGGAGTCCGAGGCGATCACCCAGTACTGGTTCGACGCGAACGAGCAGGTCTTCCCCGCCTCCTACACGTACGGCACGGTCGGCATGGTCTGGGGCAGCGGCGCCGCGTACTCCACCTGGTGGACCGCCAACCCGGAGGAGATCCACGGCATCAACGTCCTTCCCGTGACCGGAGGTTCGCTCCACCTGGCCCGCGAGAAGGCCGCCATCGCGCGGAACATCGCCGAGATGGAGCGCCAGAACGGCGGGCCGGCCCAGGAGTGGCGCGACCTGCTCTGGGAGTTCGAGGCACTGAGCGATCCGGCTTCGGCGAAGGCCAAGTGGGACGGGGCGAACGGCAATTACACGCCCGAACAAGGGGAGTCCAAGGCGCACACCTACCACTGGATCAGTACGCTCGGCGCGCTCGGCGCACCGGACATGACGATCAGCGGTGACCTGCCCACCTCCGCCGTCTTCACCAAGAGCGGCACCCGCACCTACGTCGCGCACAACCACGGAGCCACCGCCCGTACGGTGACCTTCTCGGACGGCAAGTCCCTGTCCGTGCCCGCCCGTTCGACGGCCACGGGCACCGGTGCCGGAAACCCGGACCCGGACCCGGATCCGGAGGAGCCGGGCCCGTCCACCGGCAACACCTTCCGCCTCAAGAGCGGCGGCGTCCTCACCACCTCCACCACCGACCCGGCCGGCGCGGACACCCTGGCCTCCGCCGACGGCGTCAACCGGGACGGCGCCCCCTACCGGCCCACCGTCTACGAGGCGAAGCAGGTCACCGGCAAGCTCTCCGCCGGGGGCGCCACCGCGTTCCGCCTCCGGGTGGACGCCGGCACCACGGTCGGGCTCGCCCCGCAGGTCCGGGTCAGCTACGACCTGACCGGCGACGGCACCTTCGACCGCACCGAAACCTTCCGCTACTTCGCGACCGACCCGGTCGCCGGCTGGGAGGAGTACACGCAGGCGGTCGGCGCGCAGGCCGTCACCGGCAGCCTGGGCGAACTCAAGAACGGCACCGTCCGCCTGGAGATCTGGAACGCGCTGGGCAACAGCACGTCGCAGGTGCAGACGGGCACCGACGCGGCGGTGCTGAGGATCCCGTACGTGTAGCACGGGCGGGCACGACCGGTGCGGCGGGTCTCAGGCCGAGGCCCGCCGCACCAGCATGGTCGGGGTGATCACCGAGTCGGGTCCCGCACCGTTCGAGCCGTTCGAGCCGTTCCCCGTACGGTCGAGACCGCGCAGCAGCAGCCGTGCCATCAGCCGCCCCTGGCCCTCGATGTCCTGCCTGACGGTGGTCAGCGGCGGGTCGGTCTCCTTGGCGACCGGATCCATGTCGTCGAACCCGACGACCGCCACCTGCCCGGGCACCGCGATCCCGCGCTCCCGCAGGACCCGTAGGGCCCCCGAGGCCATCAGGTCGTTCGCGACGAACACCGCGTCCAGGTCGGGCCGCCGTTCCAGCAGCTCCGCCATCGCCCGCGCCCCGCTCTCCACCGTGAAGGCGCCTTCGGTGACCAGCGTCGGGTCCATGTCCAGCAGCACGTCCCGGTAGCCGTCGAGGCGGTCGATCGCCGACGTCTGGTCGGCCGGCCCGGAGATGTGTGCGATCCGCTGCCGCCCGAGGTCCCGCAGGTACTGCACGGCGACCCGGGCCCCGCCCCGGTTGTCGGCGTCGACGTACGGCACGGCCCGTTCACCGGGGCCGGCGGTCCAGCCGGGCCGGCCCCCGAACACGGTGGGGATCCCCGCTCGCCGGGCGATCGCGGGCAGCGGGTCGTCCGTGTGCAGGGAGAAGGCGAGCGCGCCGTCCACGTGCCCGCCGGACAGGTACCGGGTGATCCGGTCGAAGTCGCCCGGGCCGTCCACCAGCAGCAGCACGAGCTGGGTGTCGTGGGCGGTCAGCTCCTTGCTGATGCCGCGGATCTGCTGGGAGAAGAAGGGGTCAGAGAAGATCCGCACCTCCGGCTCCGCGATCACGACGGCCACCGCCCCCGTCCGCCGTGTCACCAGCGTCCGGGCCGCGTGGTTGGGGACGTAACCGAGCTCGTCCACCGCCCGGAGCACCTTGTCGACCAGCGGTTTGCGGACTCCGTCGCCCCCGTTGACGACCCGCGAGGCGGTGGCCCGGGAGACCCCCGCGCGCGCCGCGACGGCTTCCAGGGTGGGGCGGGACCCGGGGGACTGCTCGGGCAAGGCGGTCGCTCCTCGTCGACGGGGGCGGCGACGCGCAAGGTGGTGCGGACCTGCGCCGTCGCCGGATCGTCTACAGCCTAGCGCCGGGACGGCCGGACGGCTGAGAGCGCTTCCAATTGGCTGCCGCCCAGCTCACCGCGGGCAGGGCGCCGCCGACGGCGGCCTGGGAATGCGGCCCGCTCAACCGGTGTAGGGCTGCCACATTCTGACCGTCGTCGCCGGATTGCTCGCGGAATTCGACTTGTGCGTCACCAGGCACCGGTACTGCCTGCCGAAGTGAACGACACGGTCGTTCTCCGCGTACTGCCGGTTGACCTTCCACTCCGAAAATCCTGCTGCCATGGAACGCCACCTCTCATCGGGCCGGCCGACTGCCGCCCGCATGAAGCATCGCACCCTCCTGAGCAGGGCGGACACCAGATGGTGTCGGCCGGCCCGATTCCGGATGCGGCAGACCCGTAGCGCACGCGGACAGGTCTGGACCAAGCTCGGGGCATGGATCTGGAGTTGAGGCACCTCAAGATCGTCAGTGCCGTCGCCGACGCCGGCAGCCTGACCCGCGCGGCCACCGTGCTGGGGCTGACCCAGCCCGCGCTCAGCACCCAGCTCAAGCGGATCGAGCGGGCGCTGGACGGGCCGCTCTTCGTCCGGGGACGGGAAGGAGTACGCGCCACCGCGCTCGGGGAGCTGGTACTGGAACGGGCGCGCGTGCTGCTCCCGGCCGTGTGCGCGCTCCAGGAGGAGGCGGTGCGCTTCGCCCGGCAGCCGACGGCCGGCTACCGGCTCGGGGGAACGCACGGGCCGCTGCTGGGCGGGCTAGTGGACCGGATCGTCCGGCAGGAGCCCGGCGTGCCGGTCACCACGTACACCTCCTGGTCGGAACGGGAGGTGGCCGACGGCGTGGCCGCCGGCAGGCTGGACTTCGCCCTGGTCGGGGTGTGCGGGGAGAGCGCCCCGCCGGGGCGGGGGCTGCTCGCCTGGAGGGAGGTCGCGCGCGATCCGGTGCACGTGATGCTGGCCGAGGACCACCCGCTGGCCCAGCGGCCGTGGATCGAGCTCGCGGAACTGGCCGCCGAGGCCTGGACCGACGTACCGGGCGACGGGTGCTTCGGCGACTGCTTCGCGGCGGCGTGCGTGCGGGCCGGGTTCACCCCGGCCTGCGTGTACGAGACGGACACGGCTTCGTGCGTGCACCTCGTCCAGGTCGGGCGGGCCGTGGGGCTGTGCCGGGCGACCTTCCATGCGACCCCCGGGCTGGTGACCCGGCCGCTCGCCGGGAACCCGCTGGTCTGGCGGCACCTGCTCGGCTGGCACCCGGCGGCGCAGCCGGCCGCCCGCACGGCGGCGGTGCTGCGCCGCGCGCGCGACGCGCACACGCAGGCACTGGCCCGGTCCTCGGCGGCCGTGGTGCCCGCCGCGCGGCCATAACGCCGGGGGAGGGGCCAACCGGCATCTCCCGCCGGAGCGTTCGGATTCCTACGGTGTCGCTGACCCCCACCGAACCGAGGAGATCCCGCATGCTCACACGACACGCCCGCGCGGCGTGTACCGCCCTGGCCGCCGCCGGGCTGCTGCTGGCCGCCACCGGCGCCGTCGCCACCGCCGCCCCCGCCCACTCCGCCGGCTCCGTGCGCCCGCAGAAGTCGGCCGCCGCCACCCTGCGCGCCGCCGACGCTCCTCCCGAACTGCTCGCCGCCATGCGGCGCGACCTCGGCCTGACCCCCACGCAGGCCGAGGCGCGGCTGGCCCACGAGGCCGAGGCGGGAGCGACGGCCGCCCGGCTCCAGGCCCGGCTGGGCGCGGCCTTCGCCGGAGCCTGGCTGGACGGCGCCGACGCGAGCACGCTGACCGTGGCCACCACCCGGGCCGCCGACACCGCGGCGATACGGGCCACCGGAGCCCGGGCGAAGCTCGTCGGCCGCTCCCTCGCCGACCTGGACACCGCGAAGGCCGTCCTGGACCGGGCGGCCACGGCCGGGACCCCGGTCCGCTACGTCGACCCGCGCGGCAACACCCTGGTCGTCGAGGAGACCCGGCCCGGGGCTGCGGCCGCCCTGCTGGCGGCCACCGGGACCGACGCGGCACTGGTCACGGTGGTCCGTACCGCCGGGGCCCCGCGCCCGCTGTACGACCTGCGCGGCGGGGACGCGTACTACATGAACGGCAGCGGCCGCTGCTCGGTGGGCTTCCCCGTCACCAAGGGAACGGTGAACGGCTTCGCCACGGCCGGCCACTGCGGTCGGGCGGGCACCACCACCAGCGGGTTCAACCAGGTGGCCCAGGGCTCCTTCCAGGCCTCCGTTTTCCCCGGGAACGACATGGCCTGGGTGGCGGCGAACGCCAACTGGGCCTCCACCCCCTACGTCAAGGGCAGCGGCGGGGCGAACGTGCAGGTCACCGGCTCGGTGCTGCAACCCGTCGGAGCCTCGGTGTGCCGCTCCGGATCGACCACGGGCTGGCACTGCGGGACCATCCAGCAGCACAACACCAGCGTCACCTACCCCGAGGGCACCATTTCCGGCGTCACCCGCACGACGGTCTGCGCCGAGCCCGGTGACTCCGGCGGCTCCTACCTCTCCGGCAGCCAGGCCCAGGGCGTGACCTCGGGCGGCTCCGGCGACTGCTCCAGCGGCGGGACCACCTTCTTCCAGCCGCTGAACCCGATTCTCTCCGCCTACGGGCTGACCCTCAAGGTCACCGGAACCGACCCGGGCCCCGGCCCCGGCCCGGGTGACCCGGAGCCCGGAGGCACCTGGAAGGCCGGCTCCGTCTACGCGGCCGGCGCCACCGTCACGTACGGCGGAGCCGGCTACCGCTGCATCCAGGGCCACCAGGCCCAGACGGGCTGGGAGCCGCCCGTGGTCCCGGCCCTCTGGCAGCGGCTGTAAACCACCCGGTACGAGAGCGGGCGCCGTGGCTGCCAAGGGGGGAGCCACGGCGCCACCCGTTCCGCCCGTGGTCCGTGACGCGACGGACCACGGGCGGAACGGGTCAGGGGCGGAACGGATCACAGCCGGAACAGGTCACGGGCAGAACGGACCACGGGCGGAACGGGTCAGGGGGCGCCGGGGCCGGTCCGCACGGTCGTCCAGCTGCCGCCCTTCACCGCGTACACCGTCAGTTGGCGGTTGACCGTGTCGCCGTACGCGTCGAAGGCCACCCGCCCGGTGACGCCGTCGAAGGACAGTCCCGACACGGCTCGCGGCATCTTCGCCCTGGCGTCCGCGGGGAGGGTCCCGCCGTGGGCCGCCACCACGGCCTTCACCGCCTCGATGACGGCCCAGGTCGCGTCGTACGCGTAGGGCCCGTACGAACCGGCCGCCTCCGGGTACCCCGCCTCCCGGTACCGCGCGAGGAAGTCCCGCCCCTTCTCCAGGGCCTCGGCAGGAACGCCGATGCCCGTCGCGAGGTCACCCTCGGCCTTCGGGTTCGCCGTCAGGTACTGCTGGTCGAAGATGCCGTCGCCGCCCATCAGGGGGACGGTCACCCCCGCCTGCCGCAACTGCCCGGAGAGCCGCCCGGCGGCGTCGTAGTAGCCGCCGAAGTACACGGCATCGGCGCCGGAGGCCCGGATCTGCGGGGCCAGGTAGGAGAAGTCGTCCTGCGCGGGATCGACCCGGTCCTTCCCCACGACGGTTCCGCCGAGCTTCGTGAACGCCGCTCCGAGCCCGGACGTGAGGCCGGTGCCGTAGGCGCTGCCGTCGTCGATGACGTAGAGCTTGCGCTTCCCGGCCTCGCCGTGGAGGTACCGCGCGGCGAACGGCCCCTGGTCCACGTCCGTGGCGACGGTCCGGAAGTAGGTGGTGTACGGGCGGGACTTGGAGCCCTTGGCCCAGTCCGGGCCCAGGGTCAGCACGGGGTCGGTATTGGACGGTGAGACGCTGACGAGGTTCGCCCGTCCGAGCGGCTGCGCCATGGTCTTGGCGACGGAGGAGGTGAGCGGCCCGACCACGCCGAGGACCTTCGCGTCGTCGACGAACCGCGAGGCGTTCGGCCCGCCCTTGGCGGGAGCGGCCTCGTCGTCCAGCGCCTTGATCTCGAAGTTCACGCCGGGTACGTGCCCGGTGCGGTTGGAGGTCCTGACCGCCAGGTCGGCGGAGTTCTTCATGCCGACGCCCATGGCCGACAGGCCGCCGCTGAGCGGTGCGTCGAGCCCGATGACCACGGTGACCGAGGAGGCCGCGGCACCGCTGCCGGACCCCCCGCCACCGGGCGGGGTGTCACGGGTCAGCTTCCAGGTCAGAACGGAGCCGGCGGCGAGCGTGACCAGGGCGACCCCCAGAACGGCGGAGCGCCGCGTCAGGGTGCGCCGCCGGGCGGACGCACCCCCGTCCCGCCCCCGCTGGTCCGCCCGGCCGAGCGAGATCAGATCCTCGGCCGGGGGCACGGCCACGGGCGGGCCGGTCGGCCGCTCCGGTACGGGCAGGCGGCGCGTCCCGGGCGCGGGCGCCGGTTCCTCGGCCGTGGGTGTCGGCGGGGAGGAAGGCACCTGGGAATGGGACGGGGACGGGGACGGGGACGGCAGGTCCGATTCCCGATCGGCCGGGGTCGCAGCGTCCTCGGTCGCCGCCTCCGTGGCGGGCGGCGGTACGGGCCCGCGCGCGACGGCCTTCGCGGTCGGGTCCGCCCGGGACCGGGAGGACCGCAGCGCCGACGCCAGCAGCTCCGCGGCCTCGACGGCGCCGACGCGTTGCGCCGGGTCCTTCGTGAGGAGCGCGTCCAGCACCGGTGCCAGCGGGCCGGCATGGGCCGGCGGCCGGTGGGGCCGGGTGAAGACGGCCACGGCAAGGGCGTGGAGCCCGTCGGCCTCGAACGGCGGGCGCCCCTCGATGGCGTGGTAAAGGGTGGCGCCCAGTGCCCACAAGTCGTTGGCGGGGGTCGGGCGCTTGCCCTCCAACTGCTCCGGGGGCATGTAGTGCGGGGTGCCGATGACGGTCCCGCTCTGACTGAGCTTCGTCGTGGCGTCCGCGAGGTGGGCGATGCCGAAGTCGGTGAGGACGACGCGGTCCTTGGACAGGAGCACGTTGTCGGGCTTGATGTCGCGGTGGATGATCCGTGCGCCGTGCGCCTCGGTGAGCGCGCCGAGCAGGGCTGCCCCTATCTCCGCCACGCGCCGCACGGGCAGCCGGCCCTGATGGCGGATGGCCGCGGCGAGGGACTGCCCCCGGATGAACTCCATGACGATGACGGGGGCGCCGTGGTGCTCGACGACGTCATGGATCGTGATGATCCCGGGATGGCTGAGAGTGACCGCCGCGCGGGCCTCCCCGGTGAAACGCCTCAGCAGCGTCGCGCGGTCCCCGTCGTCCAGCCCCGCGGGGAACAGGATCTCCTTGATGGCGACTTCGCGTCCGAAGAGCTGCTGGTCGAGGCCGCGCCAGACCCGGCCCATGCCCCCCTGGCCGATGGGTTCGACCCGTTGGTACCGGCCGGCGATGAGTTCGGAGTTCTGCTCGGTCACGCGCACACTCTAGGACCTGTTGGACCTATCGGGTGAGGGAACCGTGGCCTGATCCCGCACCCTGGACGGATGCGCACGAGGAGGCGGCCGGGGCGGCCGGAATCCTGGGACAGCGGCCCGCCCCGTGCGCCTGCCGACCCGGGATCAGACGGTGCGCCACCGTGCCATGGCCCAGGAGAACAGTCCGAAGAGCACCAGCCCCACGGCGACCGCCACCAGCAGCCACGGACCCGCCGGGGTCGTGGTGAACGACCGCAGGGTGTCGTCCACGCCCTTGGCCTGGGCGGGGTCGTAGCGCCGTGCCGCGTAGACGAGGAAGCAGCCGGCCGCGGTGCCCACGAGTCCCCGGGCCAGGCCACCGCTCACCCCGAGGAAGTCCACGGCCTTGCGCCACCGTGCGGAGGCACCTCCCATGGACAGGTGCTTGCGGAATTTGCGCCGCGCGGCCTGCACCGCGATGACCACGCCCGCGATCGCGATCGCGACCCCGGCAACGCCCACCAGCCATTGTCCGGCGGGCAGTTCCAGGGCCTTGGCCGTCATGTCGCGCGACTGTTCGTCCCCGGAGCGTCCGCCGCCCGTGGGGAAGGTCAGCACGGAGAAGGCCACCACGCCGTAGAACACGCACCGGCCGGCCGAGGCCAGCCGCTTCAGGGGCTTGTCACCGTCCGGTCCGGCGGCCCCGAACAGGGCCTCCGACAGACGCCACAGCGCCATGCCCACGAGGCCGAGGCCCACCGCCCAGACGAGGACGGCACCGAAGGGCTTGCTCGAGATCTCCTGGAGGGCTCCGTGCCGGTCGGCCTCCGAACCACCGCCTCCCAGGGCGATGCGCAGGGCCAGCGCTCCGATCAGTACGTACAGCACTCCGCGCGTCGCCAGCCCGCTGCGCGCGGTGATCTCCCGGCCCCGGCCGCCCTGCGAGGCGGTGCGTGCCGCCTTGGACGCGGCATCGGATCCTCCGCGCGCCGCCTGTTTTCCCATCACCGTTCCCGTCACCGTCAGATCTCGCCGCGCCAGGAACCCGTCGCGGTCCCCCGCGATTCGATGAAGAGCTTGAATCGTTTCAGATCACCCGCCACCTGACGTTTGACGAAGCCGAGCTTGTCGGCAGACTTCTCGGCGAGGCCTTCCGGCGCCCAGTTCATGTGCAGGACGACCTTGGTGGTGGTCGCGTCGATCGGCTGGAAGGTGACGAGCCCGGCCTGGCGGGCCTCCCCGTCGACCGTCATCCAGGCGACGCGCCGGTCCGGGAACTGCTCGGTGATCTGTGCGTCGAACTCGCGCTGCACGCCGTTCACGTTCGTCACCCAGTGGGTGAGCGTGTTCGTGCGCTGGTCGATCCGTTCGACCCCCTCCATGAAGGCGGGGAAGTCCTCGAACTGTGTCCACTGGTTGTAGGCCGTGCGTACAGGGACGTTGACCTCGACGTACTCCTCGACGTGCGACATGCGCACCCCTTCCGTGTCGTCAGCAGCCCGCACCCTCAGGTGCGGGTCGTCCGTCAGGACGCTCGAAGGGCGGTTACCCGGGCTTGACGTGCCCATGCGCGGACCGCGCACCCCGGGAAGGCTGCGCGGCCTTGCGCCACCTTGCGTGTACGGACGAGCACCCAGGGCACACGGGGGACATGACCGTACTCAAGACAAGCGTCCTCGTCCTGGACTGCGCCGAGCCCGAACCCCTGGCCAGGTTCTACGCCGAACTGCTCGGAGCGGAGGCCGGTCCGTGGACCGGGGACGGGGAGCTGATCCTCGTCACGGGCAGCTCCGGTGTGGCGCTCCTCGGGATCCGGCGCGATCCGAACCACCTGCCGCCGAGCTGGCCGGCGCCGGACGGCTCCCAGCAGGCCCATCTGCGGATCCTGGTCGCGGACGACGCCCTCGACGAGGCCGAGCGCGAGGCCGTGTCGCTCGGCGCGCGCCCGCTGGCGGCCGAGGAGGACGGCAGCGGGCCGGACGTCCGAACGACGCTGCGCCGGTTCAGTGATCCGGCGGGCCACGCGTTCGTCCTCGCGGCCGTACGGGAGGACCCTGCCGGCGGCGGCGCCGGCCGGTGACGTGCGGCGGGGTGCCCACCCCCTGACGGCGGCACGCTCAGGGGGACGCGGGCGGGTCCGCCGGCGCGGGTGCGCGCCACATGGGCCAGAGGGTGGGTCCGTCCTGCGGGAGGCGGAGTTCGCCGGTGACGCGGAAACCCAGCCGTTCGTAGAAGGGGACGTTGGCGGCCTTGCTCGACTCCAGGTAGGCGGGTTGCCCGAGCCTGTCGCAGTCGGCCAGTTGCTGGCGCAGCAGCGCCGACCCGACTCCCGTCCCCTGGAGCCCCGGGTCCGTTCCCACGGACGGCAGGTACCAGTGCGGGGTGTCCGGATGGGCCTCGTGCATGACGTTCTGGACCTCACCGGCGCGTGCCATCCCGCGGAGACCGAAGACGCGTACGTAGTGGGGGAGCGCCGCCAGCTCTCCCCGCGCGGAGGTCTTCCAGTGCCCGGGACCCGACCACAGCGCGGCCGCCAGCAGGCGCCCGTCGCCGGTGGCGGCGACCCGGACGCCCCCGGCGCGGGGGCGCTGCTGGCGCTGGGAGAGCTCGAAGTAGCGTGCGATCCGGCGCTCCCGGTCGTCAGACGCGGGGACCATCCACGCCATGACCGGGTCGTCGGAGAAGGCGCGGGCCAGCAGGGCGGCGACCGCCCCGGACTCGGAGGGCCGGGCGAACCGGATGCCGTACCCGGCGATGGGCGGTGTCGTACGGGTGCTCATGGGGCCACGCTAGGCAGCGGCCCGGTGCTTCCGCGGTCGCGCACGACGGACACGCCGCACGGACCACCCGACGACGCCACGGGCACGGCCACGGGCACCGCCACGGGCCGCTACGGCCAGGGCCACGGGCAGCTCGGCGCGACCCTGCTGAAAGCATTGCGGCGCGCGACGCGGAAAGCGGCGTTCGAGGCACCCGTGACCTTCGATCCAGGGGGCGTGAATGCTCCGAAACCTTCCCCCGAAAGGCGTACGAGCGGCCACGCAGGGTGAGTTCCGGGCCCCTGGCCGGTGACCCGCCCCACAGGACCTAGGTCACATACGAGGCGGGATAGTAGTCCTTAAACGTCCCCTACCCACCCCCGCGCACCACCCCCCACCTGCGAGGACATCCACCCGCCCCCTCGGGGGTCGTTGCGCCCCGGCTGCGAGGACCACTAGTAAGAGGGGTCGTTGCCAGGCGGGCTCTACCCCCGTAGAACTGGATGAGTCGCAAGACGGACGGAGGAGCCCCCGGGTTCACCCCCGAGACCTCCCGCCCGCCGACGATCCCCTCTCCTTCACGTGAGTGGTTCACGCACGCTTCCGGTGCGTATGCGACCGTCCCTGTCCCCGTTGAAAGGTCCGTCCGTGTCCAACGCCGTCATCCGCCGCATCGCCGCTTCGAAGAAGACCCTCGCGGGTACCGTCCTCGCCCTGGGTGTCGCCGGTTCCATGCTGGCCGCGGTTCCCGCGCAGGCCGCCCCGATGAGTGCCAAGGCGATCGCCCAGCAGATGATCAAGGACCCGGCACAGTTCGCGGCGTTCAACAACATCGTGTCCCGCGAGAGCGGCTGGAACCACACCGCCACCAACTCGGCCTCGGGCGCCTACGGCCTGGTCCAGGCCCTGCCGGCCTCGAAGATGGCCTCGGCGGGCTCGGACTGGAAGACCAACCCGGCCACCCAGATCAAGTGGGGCCTGGACTACATGAACTCCCGCTACGGCAGCCCCCAGGGCGCCTGGACCTTCTGGCAGAACCACCACTGGTACTAAACCACCAGCGGATCACGCGGACACACGACGCTCGGCCGGACATCCCGGCCGAGCGTTTTCGCATGCCTGGACGCCGATGGAGGCCTCAGGGCCGCGCTTCGCGCCTCTCGGCCCGGTCGACCAGACGCGAGAGCTCGGTCCGGGAGCGCACTCCGAGCAGGGCGAAGACGTTGCGCAGGTGGTGGTCCACGGTGCGCGGGCTGACCGAGAGGCTCAGCGCCACCTCGCGGTTGGTGGCGCCCTCGGCGACACGGCGCGCGATGCGCAGCTGCTGCGGAGTCAGGACGGCCAGTCCACCCGTGGGCACCGGGGCCGGGGCGTCACCGGTCGCCCGCAGTTCGCCGCGGGTCTGCTCGGCCCACGCCGGGGCCCCGCAGTGCTCGAAGGCGACCAGGGCGTCCCGCAGCCGGTTCTTCGCCTCGGCCGGACGGCGCCGGCGCCGCAGCCACTTTCCGTACAGCAATTGGGTACGGGCCCGCTCGAAGTCGCCGTGCACGGCCTCGTGACGGGTCAGCGCCAGGGTGAAGAACGCGTCGGCGGTGTCGTCCGGCGGGGCGATCAGTGCGCGGCACCGGGCCAGTTGCGCCGGCGCCTGCGGGTCGGCGCCCTGGGCCGCCCACAGGGCGAACGCCTCGACGGCCACCCTCGCCTCCACCGCGGCCCCGGACTGCACGGCGGCTTCGACGAAGCAGGGCAGGGCGAGCATGCGGACGGCGAAGTGGCCGCGCCCGGGCCCCGGCCGGGTCAGCGGGCCGAGCCGGGCGGCGGCTTCGAAGGGCCGGCCGCGGCACAGGTCCGCGCGCGCCGAGGCCCATTCGGCCAGCGTGACGGTTTGGAGCAGTCCGTGCGGGCGGGCGATCTCCACGGCGGCTCCCGCATGGGCGGCGACGGCCGCCGCGTCGTCCTCGACCGAGGCGACCAGGGCCAGGATGGCGTGCTGGCCGGCGGCCACGTTGCGCTGCCCGGCCCGGTGGGCGGCGCGCAGGCCCTCCTGCGCGTGGCTCCGGGCCCGTGCGTGCTGGCCGGCCCGTAGTTCCGCGTACGCGAGGTGTTCGAGGATCCGCGGGGTGAGCGAGGCCAGTCCCCGGGACCGGGACACGGCCAGCGCCCGCGCGTTGGCCCGGCAGGCCGCCGGTATGTCGCCGAGCACCAGCGCGGCCACCCCGGCCCGCATCAGACGGGTGGGATCGTCGTCGTCCCGCGCACGGTCGAGGACCCGCCGCAGGGGCGACGCGGCCTCGGCCAGGTGCCCGTCGAGCGCCGTACGCAGTCCGGCCCGGTAGTCGCGCCTCGGATCCTGCGGGGGAGAGGGGAGCGGGGGCCCGGCGAGGACGGGGGCCCCGGCGTGCTCCGGGGCTCCGGCGTGCTCCGTGGTTCCGGCGCGTTCCGGGGCTCCGGCGCGTTCCGGGGCCTCGGCGAGGGCGGCGAGGCAGGCCACGGCGTCGCCCGCGGCCCACGCCGCGTCCATCGCCTCCATCCTGGCTTCCAGGGCCGCCTCCGCGTCGGACGGGTCGAGCCGCTCGGCAGCCATGAGCAGCGCCTGATAGGCGTCGCCGACGGGCCCGTCCCGCAGGGCCATGCTGCCCCGGACGAGTTCCGTGCGCCCGTGCACCGTGTCGGGGGAGGCGCCCTCCCGGGTGGCGGCCAGCAGCCGGCGCGCCCTGCGGGTGTGCCCGGCCAGCCGGGCGTAGTCCGCCGCCGCGGTGAGACGGGCGGTACGGACGTCCTCCTGGGCGGTGAGTTCCGCGGCCCTGGACAGGGCGGCCGAGCGTTCCATGCCCGACGTCGGCGTGCCGGGAGCGGAGGCCGCGACGAGGCCGGCCGCGAGGGCGGCGTCGGGTCCCTGCGCGGCCAGGGCGAGGTGGAGCAGCCGGCGCAGCCGGTGGCGGTCGGCGTCGAGGGCCGAGGCGAGCAGCGCGTGGGCGGCCCGGCGCCGCGAGGACGGCGCGCCGGTGTAGACGGTCCGCCGCAGCAGGGACCCCGCGAAGGTGATGCGGTGCCCGTCGTGGTGCACCAGCCCGGCCGCCTCGGCCGGGTCCAGCGCGGCCGGGTCCAGTCCGGCCGCGCGGGCCGCGCGCAGGACCAGGGCGGCGTCGGCGTCCGCCGCGTCGGGGTCGGGTTCGTGCGCGGCCGCTGCCAGCAGCAGGAGCTGCCGGGTGGCGGACGGCAGCGGGGCGAGGCGGCCGCCGAAGGTGGCCCACAGGGCGCCGCCGTCCACGAGGGGGCGGGGCAGCCGCCGCCGGCCACCGAGCTGATCCGGTGTCAGGCGCCGGGTGAGGGCCGTCAGGACGGCGGGGTTGCCCTCGGCCTCGGCCAGCAGCTCCGAACGTACGGAAGGGTCCAGGACCCCACCCGTGAGGTCACGGAGCAGGGCGGCCCCCGCGCCGTCGTCGAGCGGGCCGAAGCGGAGCACGGGCAGCCCCGCGAGGCAGGGATCGGCCGCCCGGTGCTCCGCGGCCGAGAGCAGGAGCCCGATCGGGCGCGCGGGATCGGGGCGCCGCGCGGCCGTGCCGAGGACGGCCCGCGAGGGCGCGTCCCACAGGTGTACGTCGTCCACGCAGACGAGCAGCGGCTCGTCCCCGGGGACGTGCCGCCTCAACAGGTCGGGTAGATGAGGAGGTTCCGTCGGCCCGGCCGGACGGACCGTTCGGAACACGGTCGGCGCCGGCACCGAACCCCCTGCTTCGGCCGCCGCGCACAGCAGTGCGCGTACGCCGTCGTAGGGTCGGGGCTCGCGGGTCAGGGCCCGGGGGCGCAGGACCGGCCCGCGGGTGAACTCGTCGCCGGCCCAGGCGAGAAGAGCGCTCCGGCCCAGTCCCGGCTCGGCCACGAGCAGCAGCGCCCCGCCGTGTGGGGGCCGGAGCCGCTGCGACAGGGCGGCCACAGCCGCCAGTTCGGCCGTCCGGCCGTGGATCCGGCACGGACGTGCCCCAGTCGTGTGTCCGGTCACGCCGGTGAGGTTACTGCCGTGTAAACCATGGCGGAAGACCGGACGCGGCAGGTGGGAGACCGGAGCGGAACGGCCTCCCGCCTGCCGGGGGTGGATCAGGAGGTGTGGGGGCAGTTGCCCCGGTACTCCTCGATGGCCGGGTTCGGGGCCGGGAGCGGGCAGAGGAACTGCTCGTAGCGGGTGTCGTTGTCGATGAACCGCTTCAGCCACGCGACGCTGTACTTCGCGATGGTGGTGTCCGGGCTGTTCGGGGTGAAGTGCGTGGCGTTGTTGAGTTCCAGGTACGCCTTGTCGAGCGAGCCGGGCAGGCTCGTGTAGAAGGGCTCGGAGTGGGTGGCGACCGGTGCGACCGTGTCGCCGTCGGCCCCCACGATCAGGGTCGGGGTCTTGATCTCGGGCCAGGACTTGTCGGTGTTCCAGCCGGTGAGCGCGATCGCCGCCTGCAGCGAAGTCCGGCTCTTGGCGGCCTCCAGCGTCCCGCCGCCGCCCATGGAGTGGCCCATCACGCCGAGCCTGCCGCTGTCGATCCTGGTGCGGACGCTGCTGCGCTCCGTGAGGTAGTCCAGGGCGGACAGCAGCTGGCGTCCCCGGCTGTCGGGCTGGTCGAGGGTGGTGAGCGTGTCGATGGTCAGGACGACGAACCCCTGGGAGGCCAGCCGCGGGCCGAGCCAGGCGATCGACGACTGGTAGGCGGTGAAGCCGGGCGAGATCACCACGGCGCCGAAGGTTCCGTCCGCGGTGGACGTGGGGTAGTAGAGGGTGCCGCCGCCGAAGCCGGTGACGCTCAGGGAGGAGACGCTGGTCTGGGACACCGCGTAGGAGCCGCGGAGGGCCTCGATGCTCGCCTCGGTCGGCGCGGGGCCCCGCTCGTAGGGGTTGGCCGCCGAGGCGTGTGCCCCGGAAGCCGTGCCCGTGGCGATCGCGCCGATGGTCACGAGCGCCGCCAGTGCGGACACGAGCGAACGGAGCCGCCCCCCGCTGCCGGCGCGGCCTGCGCTGTTGAAGTGGTGGTGATGGTGCTGCTGCACGACGGAGTCGTCCTCTCGGTCGTGGCGGAGCCGGCCGGGCGCGGGTGGTGCCCGGCCTCGTGCCGAGGCCCGTACCGCCCGCCGATGAGCCGGCTCCGCCGCTTGAGCTGGCCGGACCACTGTCAGCGCGCACCCCACGGGCCCACATCGGCGGAATCACCGGCCTCTCACCGACACCCGCGACCACCGACCGTCGCCCGAGCCCCACGGCCGAGGCCGCCTTCCGGCGGGCGAGGTCGGCTCCGCGCGGGCCAGGCCGGCTTCGCGTGGGCCAGGCCGGCTGCTCCTTACCAGGCCGGCTCCCCACGGGAGATTCCGATTGCCCCGGGCACGGCTGGCTCCGCGCGGGTGAGGCTGGCATCCCGCAGGCGAGGTCCGTTCCCGCGAGCGAGGCCGGCTGCCTGCGTACCGGGCCGGCTCACCGCGCGCTATGCCCACTCCCCGCGTAGGAGGCGCGCTCCCCACGGAAGGTTCCGACTGCCCCCTCGGGTGAGGCCCGCTCCGCGCGGGTGAGGCCGGCGTCCAACCGGTGAGGCCCGTCCCCCGGAGTAGGCCGGCTGCCCGCGTAACAGGCCGGCTCACCGCGCGCTATGCCTACTCCCCGCGTAGGAGGCGCGCTCCCCACGGAAGATTCCGGCTGCCCCTCGGGTGAGGCCGACTGCCCCGGGGTGAGGCCCGCTCCGCGCGGGCGCGGCCGGCATACCTCAGGCGAGGCCCGCTCCCCTGGAGGAGGCCGGCTGCTCCCCGGCGTGGCCGGGCCCGGCCCCGTCGGTCAGCCGCCCGACAGGCGGTACGCGTCCCGCGCCAGGGTCAGGGCGATCAGGTCCCGGGGGCGGGAGAGCGACTTCGACGTCAGGTGCTCCAGCCGGCGCAGCCGGTTGAAGACCGTGTTGCGGTGGCAGTACAGCCGGCTCGCCGCGCGGCCCGCCGAACCCTCCGCCGACAGCCAGGCGTCGAGGGTCTCCAGGAGCATCGCCCGGTCCGCCGGGTCCAGGTCCAGCAGGGGACCGAGCACCGCCTGGACCAGCTCGGCCGACAGCTCGGGCTGGCGCACCACCAGGGCCGTGGGCAGCCGGTCGGCCAGCCGTACCAGTACCCGTTCGTCCTGCCCGCAGGTCCGCAGCGCCGTCTCCGCCAGCCGCCGGGCCCGCCCCAGCTCGGCCAGCCCGTCCACCACCGGGCTGATGCCGCCCGGCCCCGGGCAGCGGTCCGCGAGTTCCGCCGCCAGATCGGCCGGCGAGGAGTCGCCCAGCGCCACCACGGCCAGCTCCCGCTCCGTCCGCATCCGCCAGAACAGCCGCATCCCGCCCGCCGCCACCACCCGGTGCACCGCGTCCGCCCGGTCGGCCGGCAGCACGACCACCGCGTACCGCCCCTGCTCCGGGAGGTCCAGCGCCAGCGCCACCTGGGCCGCCAGGGCCGGCGCCGTGTCCCCCTCTAGCAGGGCGTCCAGCAGGGCCTGCGCCCGCTCGTCGCTGCGCCGGCGCATCTCCACCTCCGCGGTGCGGTACGCCTCCGCGGTGGCGGCCGCCTGCTGCTCGATCCCCGCCCACATGGCCCCGGCCGCGCGCGCCAGGACGGGCAGCGCCTCCGGCTCCTTCTCGGTGACGATGTCCAGCAGCGCGTCCCAGGTGAGCCGGCCCGCCCTGCGGTACGCGTAGAGCAACAGGTCCAGCGGGAGCCCCTGTTCGGCCCGGCGCCGGCCCAGTTCCTCGGCGTACGCGAGGTCCTTGCGCGGGACGGAGCGGGATGCGGCGAAGGCCTCGATCCCGTAGTGCATGGCCTCGCTGACCTGCTGCCAGTGCTCGTCCCGCGGAACGGCCAGGTCGAACAGCGGCGAGTGCTTCGCCAGATCCCTGATGAGCTGGTCGGTGAGGCCCGGGATGTCGGCGATGAGTACCTCCGCCGCCGACACCAGGACCGACCACTCCTGCTCCGTGCGCGTTCTGCGTCCACCCATGGCCGCTGAGGATGTCACCCCGCCTCCGCCGCCGTAAGGGGCGCGCGCGACAGGTCTGTGCGCGTGCACAACACGCTCCTGTCCGGGCTGGTCATCGGCAGCGATTCCGCTTCCGGCCGTGGACGCCCGCCCCGGGCCGGTGCTGGTCTGTGCGCCAGCACAAGGCCGCCCAGAGGAACCAGAGGAAGGAGAGGACGTGGGTTCGCTGCACGTGCGTGAGCTGTCCATCGGCTACGGGCCGGTCCGGGCACTGCGCTCCGTATCGCTCGACGTGCCCGCCGGCGCGGTGGTCGTCGTACTCGGAGGGAACGGCGCCGGGAAGTCCACGCTGCTGCGCGCGGTGTCCCGGACGCTCGGGTTCCACCGGGGAGCCGTCACGGGCGGGAGCATCGCCTTCGACGGCCGGCCGCTGGACGGACTCACCCCGGACCGGGTCGTCGCCGCCGGCGTGGTGCAAGTACCGGAGGGTCGCAAGGTGTTCACCCGGATGACCGTCGCCGACAACCTGCGCGCCGGGGCCCTGGGAGGGCGCGCGGGATCCCGCGCCGACACGGCCCGTTCCCTGGCCCGGGTGCACGAACTGTTCCCCGTACTGGCCCAGCGGGCGCGCCAGCGGGCCGGGCTGCTGTCCGGCGGCGAGCAGCAGATGCTCGCCCTGGGCCGGGCCCTGATGGCGCGCCCGCGGCTGCTGCTGCTCGACGAACCCACCCTCGGGCTCGCTCCCAAGATGGCCGCCACCATCGCCGAGACCATCACCGAGATCAACGCCTCCGGCGCCTCGGTGCTCCTCGTCGAGCAGAACGCCGCCCTGGCGCTGCGGCTCTCCTCCCACGCCTACGTCCTGGAGGTCGGCGAGGTCACCCTCGACGGCCCGGCCGCCGAGCTGGCCGCCTCGGACGAGGTACGGCGCCGCTACCTCGGCATCACCGACGAGTCCGCGCCCGAGGCGGCCGGCGCCGGGGCACGGCGGGAACTGCGCAGGTGGACGGCATGAACGCGAACGCCTCCCCGCCGCCGAACGCCTCTCCGCCGAACGCCTCCCCGCCCACGAAAGCATCCCCGCTGCCACACGGCTCCCCGCCCAGCAGCAGCTCTCCGCCGCCGCTCACCGTCACCGACGTCACCGTCCGCTTCGCCGGACTGACCGCGCTCGACGCGGTCTCCTTCACGGTGGACCCCGGCAGCGTGCACGCCGTCATCGGACCCAACGGAGCCGGCAAGTCCACCTGCTTCAACGTGCTGTCCGGGGTGTACCGGGCCACCGGCGGAAGCGTCCGCTTCGGCGCCGCCGAGCTCACCGGCCTCGCCCCGCACGCCGTCGCGGCCCTCGGCGTCGCCCGCACCTTCCAGAACCTGGCGCTGCCCCCGCACACCACCGTCGCCGACAGCCTCATGCTGGGGCGCCACCGGCTGATGCGGACCGGCTTCCTGGCCGCCGGCCTGCGGCTGCCCGCCGCCGCGCGCGAGGACCGCCGGCACCGCGAACGGGTCCGGGAGATCGCCGAGTTCGTCGGCCTGGAGGGCGACCTCGCGGCGCCCGCCGGCTCCCTCCCGTACGGAAAGCAGAAACTCGTCGAACTCGCCCGGGCCCTGTGCATGGAACCCCGGCTGCTGCTCCTCGACGAACCCGTCGCCGGCATGACCGCCGACGAGAGGCGGCGCACGGCCGCCGTCATCGCGGGCGTCCGCGACGGACTCGGCATCTCGATCGTGCTGGTCGAACACGACATGGGGGTGGTGATGCGGCTCGCGGACGCGGTGACCGTACTCGACTTCGGCAGGCGCATCGGCGGCGGGACACCGGCGCAGGTGCAGAACGACCCCGCGGTGGTCCGCGCGTACCTCGGAGAGGAGGAACCGGCCGCATGACCACCTTCCTCGAACTGCTCCTCGGCGGGCTCTCCATGGGCTCCGTCTACGCCCTGATCGCCCTCGGCTTCGTGGTCATCTTCAAGGCCACCGAAGTGGTCAACTTCGCCCACGCCTCCCTGCTCCTGGCCGGCGGGTACGTCACCGCGACCCTGCACGAGGAGCTCGGATTCTGGGGCGCGCTCCTGGCCGGCGCCCTCTCGGCGGCCGCGGTCGGGGCGGCGATCGAGTTCCTGGTGATGCGGCGCTACCGGGGCCAGGACCAGAGCGTGCTGGCCATCGTCACCATCGGCGTCGACATCCTCCTCATCACCGACCTCACCCGGCGCCTGGGCACCGACGTGCTCCCGCTCGGCGACCCGTGGGGCGACCGCGTGGTCCACCTCGGCGCCGTCACCGTGCCCCAGACCCGGATCGCCGCCATCCTCACCGCCGGACTGCTGATCACCGTGTTCCTGCTCGTGTTCCGGCACACCTCCTGGGGCGTCGCCATGCGCGCCGCCGCCGAACAGCCCGAAACGGCCGCGCTGATGGGCGTACGGCTGGGCCGGGTCTCGCTCGCGGCGTGGGCCGTGGCCGGGGCGCTGGCCGCCGTCGCCGCGCTGTTCCTGACCGTCTTCCCCACGCCGGGACTGGAGCGGGCCACGTCGCTCGCCGCCCTGAAGGCCTTCCCGGCCGCGATCCTCGGCGGTCTCGACTCCACCTCGGGCGCCCTGGCCGGCGGCCTCATCGTGGGCGTCACCGAGGCACTGGCCACCGGCTACCAAGGCCAGTTGACCTTCCTCGGCCGGGGCATCGGCGACCTGGCCCCGTACCTGGTGATGGTCGCGGTCCTGCTGATCCGTCCCGCCGGACTCCTCGGCACGAAGGAGCTCGCCCGTGTCTGACACCCGCAGCCCCGTGCTCCACCCCGAGGCCGTCGCCCCCGCGGCCGCCACCCGGCCGCGGCCGCTCACCGCCCGCAACGCGGCAGCGCTGGCCGCCTGCCTGGTGCTCCTCGCGCTGCCCTTCTACCTCGACCGGTTCTGGCTGCAGGCCGGACTGTTCGCCATCGCGGCCGCCATCGGGGCCATCGGGCTCAACCTGCTCACCGGAGCCACCGGCCAGCTGTCGATGGGCCACGCCTTCTTCCTCGCCGTGGGCGCCTACGGGTACTGCGCGCTCGCCGGGGACGGCAGCACGGCGGGCGGTCACACGCTGGTCGGACTCGGCCTGCCGAGCTGGCTCGCCGCGATCCTGGCCGTCGCCCTCGCCGGGGCGGCGGGCGGCCTCTTCAGCCCCATCGCCGGGCGCCTGCGCGGCGCGTACCTCGGCATCGCCACGCTCGCGCTGATCTTCATCGGCCAGCACGTGCTCTTCAACGCCACGAGCATCACCGGCGGCTTCAACGGCCGGGCCGTGGAGCCGCTGTCCCTCCTCGGGTTCACCTTCGACGACACCGAGACCGTCATCGCCGCCGTCCCGTTCCAGTCCGCCGAGAAGCTCTGGTACGTCGCCCTCGCCGCCCTCCTCGGCGGTGCGCTGTTCGCGCGCGGAGTCCTGCGGGGCCGGCCCGGCCGGGCCATGAACGCCCTGCGCGACCACAGCATCGCCGCCGGGGTGATGGGGGTGCCGGTCGCCCGGTACCGGGCCGCCGTCTTCGTCCTGTCGTCCATGTACGCGGGGCTCGCCGGCGTCCTGCTCGCCCTGGTCTTCCAGCGCACGGTGCCCGACTACTTCGGCATGGTGCTGTCCCTGGAGTACCTCGCGATGATCGTGATCGGCGGCCTGGGCACCGTCGCGGGCGCCGTCGTGGGCGCGGTCTTCGTCTCCCTGCTGCCCCAGCTCCTCACCCGCTACAGCGAAGCCCTCCCGCTGGTGTCCGCCCCCGGAACGGGCGGGGTCTCGCCGGGCGAGGCCTCCCGCTACCTGTACGGAGCGGCCGTCGTCGTGGCCGTCCTGTTCCTGCCGGGCGGTCTGACCGGCATCACCCGGACCCTCCGGACCCGAACCCGCACCACACCCCCGAAGGAGCGAACGTGAACAGCAGAAGGCACGCCGCCGCGGTCCTGGCGGCCGTACTCGTCCTGACCGGCGCCGCCGCCGGGTGCAGCAGCAAGGCCAAACCCGCCGGGGGAGCCGGCGGGGACAAGCCCGCCGCGGGCGGGGTCAAGGCCGGGGCCGGGGTGAGCGACAAGACCATCAAGCTCGGCGCGCTCACCGACATGACCGGGGTCTACGCCTCCCTCGGCAAGAGCGTCACCCAGGCCCAGCAGCTGTGGGTCAAGCAGACCAACGCGGCGGGCGGCATCTGCGGCCGCACCATCGAGCTGACGGTCCGCGACCACGGCTACGACCCGCAGAAGGCCCTCGCCGCCTACACCGAACTGGAGCCCTCGGTGCTGGGCTTCGCCCAGTTCATCGGCTCCCCGTTCGTCGCCGCCGTCAAGCAGCGGGTCGACGGCAAGGACAAGGGACTGGTCATCCCGCAGGCCTGGTCCGCCTCCCTGCTCGGCAGCCCGTACATCCGTACCGTGGGCGCGACGTACGACATCGAGACGATCAACGCCGTCGGTTTCCTCCTCGACCAGAAGCGGATCGCCTCGGGCGACAAGATCGGGCACGTCTACTTCGAGGGCGACTACGGCGAGAACGCCCTGACCGGTTCCAAGGCCATCGCCGCGGAGGCCGGCCTGACCGTCGTCGAGCAGAAGATCAAGCCGACCGACAACGACATGACCGCCCAGGTCGCCGCCCTCAAGCAGGCCGGGGTCAAGGCCGTGGTCATCAGCGCCGGCCCCCGCCAGGCGGCCTCGCTCGTCGGAGTCGCCGCGGCCGGCGGCTGGAACGTGCCCTTCGTCGGCAACAACTCGGCCTTCGCACCGCAGCTGCTGGCCACCCCGGCGGGCGCGGCCCTGCAGAAGGACTACTACGTTGCCTCCTCGGCCCTGCCGATCGGCTCGCCCGAGGCGGGCCCGGCCGCGCTGGCCGCCGCGTACAAGGCGGAGTACCCGGACGCCGGCCTGGACAACGGAGTGGTGGCCGGATTCAGCGCCGGCGCGCTGTTCGGGGAGGTGCTGAAGAAGGCATGCGCCGACAAGGACCTGACGCGCGAGGGGATCCGGGCGGCCCTGCTGAGCCTGAAGTCCTACGACAACGGCTTCGGCATCACGCACGACTTCTCGGACCCGAAGGCCCCCTCCACCCGGCAGAGCGTCATCCTGAAGCCCGATGCGACGGTCCCGGGCGGCATGAAGGTGGTCAAGGAGGCCACCGCGGCGCCCGCCGCGACGAAGTTCACGCCCGCTTCCTGAGGACGGGCGGGACACGGGCGCCGCCGCCCCGACCCCGACCGGTGTCGGGGCGGCGGCGTCCGTGCGCCGGCCGGCGACCGCTTCGTCTCCCGATGAAACGCTCGGGGCGCCTTCGCCCAAGTACTGGACGAGGGGACCGTCCGGGTTCCCGCACAGGGGAGGATCCGGGTGCTCAGCGCAGGACAGCGAAGGCCAGTTGGAGGAAGCCCGATGAACGAGAGGCCCAGTGGTATCGAAAGGCCCGGCGGTTTCGATAGGCCCAGCGGTTTCGAAGAGCGCCTCAAGGCGGCGCTCATCGCACGGCTACCGGAGGCGCAGCCCGCGCCCCCCGAGCCGCCCGGCCGGGGATCCGGCCGGCGATACGGCGTCCGCTGGCCGTGGGCACCGCGCAGCCAGAGGCGGTCGCCGTGACGGCCCCGCCGGCGGATTCCCTACGGGCGCGCCGTGAAGAGCGCTTCCGTGAATTCCGTGACCTCGCTGAAGCCGAGCCGGCGGTAGAGGCGAATGGCGGTGGCGTTGTCCGCACGGACGTTCAGCCCGATGTGGTCCACGGTCCTCGCCAGCCGTCGGCACAGCTCGGCGACGCAGGCGCCGCCGGCGCCCTGTCCGCGGACCCGCGGATGCGTGGTGACGTTCCCGACGGCGGCGACCCGGGACGCGGGCGAGTGCACGTGGACGCCGGCCACGGCGACCAACTGTCCGTCCTGCCGGGCACCGAGGTACTGGCCCGTGTCGAGCATGCGGTCGTCGAACCAGTTCCCCGGATACGCCTGCGCGAACAGTTCGAGCAGCTCGGGGAGGTCCTCGCGGCTCAGCGGGGCGGGCCGCCACGGTCCGGCGGGATACCCGTCGGCCAGGCCGGGCTCGGTGAGCGCCATGCGCAGCAGGGTGGTGCGTGACTGCGCGGTGTATCCGGATTCCAGTACCTTCGCGGCGTTTCCGGTCAGATGGCCGAGGAAGCGCCGGGGGAGTACCGGCAGCAGCGCCTCGGCCAGCTCCTCCAGGGCGGCCGCTTCCCCGGGCCGGGTGAACCCGAGCAACGTCGGTACGTCACCGACGGTGTAGAGCAGCGCCACCGGTCCGTCCGGGGAGACGGTGTACCAGCTGGTGTGGGACCACGGCAGGCCGTCGAGGTCGCCGAGTTCCATCAGGTTCATGGCCGGGTCCCGTTCGAAGCGGGCGGCGAGTTCCGATCGGTCGTGAAGGCTGTGCAGGATCACCCGCACAGAGTACGGCGGGCCCGGGCGCGCTTCGACGGCGAGGTGGGGGCGGGGCGCGTGGCGGTGGCGGACGCGGTGACGCCGGACGCGGCGACGCCCCGCACCGAGACGGTGCGGGGCGTCGGCCTGCGGTGGTTCAGAGGGGACGGATGTCCTCGGCCTGCGGGCCCTTCTGGCCCTGGGTGACCTGGAACTCGACCTTCTGGCCCTCCTGGAGCTCACGGAAGCCCTGGGCGTTGATGTTGGAGTAGTGGGCGAAGACGTCGGGGCCGCCGCCGTCCTGCTCGATGAAGCCGAAGCCCTTTTCCGAGTTGAACCACTTCACGGTTCCGGTAGCCATCATTTGCTCCCTGTCGGGGACGAGGGTCCTCGCTTGTGAGGACCCTTGGGTGTGGGTTGCTTGCCCTGGTCCTCCGACGCTTGGTGAAGCGGTACTTCGGACACACGACTGCCGATCACGAGGCATGATCTACCCACTTGCACGAGGAGGGCAAACCGATGATCGGTTTGCCCTGGATCGGGCACATCGGCTGCGGCCGATCGAGCCCGCCACCGCCGGACCGAGGATGATCAACAAGCCCGTGACCTCCTGCACATAGGCTGGTGCCCATGGAGTCGTACACGATGGGACAGGCCGCCGAGCTGCTGGGCGTGAGCGTCGACACGGTGCGGCGGTGGGCGGACGCGGGCCGCTTCCCGACCCACCGGGAGGGAACCCGGCGCATCGTGGAGGGGCCTGCCCTCGCCGCGTTCTGCGTGGAGGTCGCCCACGAGGGCGCCGATGACGAGGACACCCCGTACACCTCGGCGCGCAACGCCTTCCCGGGGATCGTCACGGCGATCACGCTGGGCGACGTGGCGGCGCAGGTGGAGGTCCAGGCGGGCCCGCACCGGGTGGTGTCGCTGCTGACGCGGGAGGCCGTGGAGGAGCTCGGCCTGCAGCCGGGCGTGACCGTCACCGCACGGGTGAAGTCGACCAGCGTGCACGTCGACCGCGACTGACCGGAGGCGCTGCCTCAGGCGCGGCGGACCCGCCAGAGCCATGCCGTGGTGCCGGCCAGCAGGACGAGTGTCGCCAGGTTGGCGAGGTGGGCCGCGGTGTCGCCCGTCGGTGCGGCGGCGAACAGCTTCCAGAGGGCGATGGCGAGGGTCGGCAGGACGGCCGTGAGCAGAACCCCGGTCCACTTGTGGGCCGGGGTCCAGTGCACCGAGGTGCACAGGAGCACCGCGCCGATGACGCGGAACAAGGTGCTCAGGAACGTCGTGGCGTCGCTGTAGGGGAGCACCGTGACGACGAGGAAGGGGACGGTCAGCATCAGGAGCGGGACCAGGGGGTGCACCCTGCCCTGCCGGACGGGCGTGCCGGCGTCGCTCCGGGCCGGGGCCCCGACGGCCCCGTGGCCCGCCTCGGCCAGTGCCGTCGCCGCGATCGTACGGGGGTCGCCCAGCTCCGCCAGCACCTCGCCGATCGTGACGTCCGGACGTTCGGCGCGCGTCACCTCGATGTGTTCGGCCAGGTCGGCGAGGAGTTCCCGGCGGCGGTCGGCGGGCAGCGCGGAGGCCTCGCGCTCGACGGCGCAGAGGTAGTCGCGTACGGGATCGGCCGAGGTCTTCATGCGGGGTCTCCGGTGGCGTGGTGCGGGATGGCGAGGAAGTCGTCGACGGCGTCGCGGAAGCCGGGCCAGACCCGGGCGAACTCGTCGAGCGCGGCCCGGCCGCTGTCGGTGAGCGCGTAGTAGCGACGGGGTGGTCCGGAGGCGGACTCCTGCCACGTGGTGGTGACCAGGTCGTCGCGGCGCAGCCGGGAGAGCAGCGGGTAGACCGTGCCCTGGCTGGTGGCCAGGGTGCCGGAGTCCTCCAGGGCCTGGAGGAGCTCCACGCCGTACCGGGGGCGGTCCCGCATCAGTGCGAGCACGCAGTACTCCAGGACACCCTTGCGCAGCTGGGCGGCGGCCCGGGCCTGCTTGGTCGAATCACCTGGTTCCATGCGATGCAAGATACCTGGCGAGGCAACCCGCTGAACAGGGGGGGTGAACTGGCGGGCCACGCGCCCGTGTGGCTGATACTTGATCACGTGACGGGGGGAAGCACGGCCGTGGGGCAACCGGTGAGGAGCTGGTTCACGGCCAGGTCGGAGGGTGTGGGTGATCGCATGGGCTCGTCGGTGACGTCGGGAGCCGTGGCGCGTGAGGACAGGTTCGACTGGTTCTGCGAGACGGTGTCCAGCGACGTGATGCCGGTCATGCTCAGCACCCGGCACACGGCCGACTTCCGGGCCACGATCACGGACCTGGACCTCGGCGTGGTGCGGCTGTCCTCTGTGGCGTGCTCACCGGTCGTCTCCCGCCGCACCCCGGCCCACGTCCGGCGCGGCGATCCCGAGCACCTGCAACTGGCCCTCGTCACCCAAGGTGCCTTCCGGATCTCCCAGCGGGGAAACGAGTCCGTCGTCGCCGGGGGACTCGTGCTCACGGACACCTCACGGCCGAGCGAAGGGCTCAGCGCGGGCGGGCAGGGCGGGGCGGTCGTGCTCCAGATGCCCCGCCCCGCCGTGGCGCTGCGCCCGGACCGGGTGGACCGCCTCCTCGCGCGGGGCCTGGCCGCGGACAAGGGGTCGGGGGCGGTCTTCGCCGACTTCCTGCGGACGCTGCTCGCCCAGGGCCCGCACTGCCGGCCGGAGGAACTGCGCCGGATGGGCTCCATCGCCCTCGACCTGGCCACCGCGTGCCTCGCGCAGCAGCTCGGTGACCTCGGTGAGGCGCCCGCCGAGGCGCGCGCACAGGAGACCCTGCAGCGGATCCACCGCTTCATCGGGGACAACCTCGGCGACCCGGACCTGACTCCTCAGGCCATCGCCGACCGGCACGCCATGTCCCTGCGGGGCCTTCACGCCCTCTTCGCCGGCCAACCCCGGAGCGTCGCGGCACACATCCGCGAAAGCCGGCTGGAACGCGCCCGCGCCGACCTCGCCCGCAGGGAGCGCGGTGCTCAGCCCGTCCAGGCGATCGCGGCACGCTGGGGATTCTCCAGCGCCACCGCGTTCAGCCGGGCCTTTCGCGAGGCCTACGGGATCACCCCCACCGAGCACCGCGCGGCCTGCCGGGCCGCCCCCGCGGGGTGCGATCTCCCGGGGTGTTAGCTTCCTCCCCATGAGGGACGATCAAGATCATCAAGCCGGGACCAGAGCTGCCTACGACGGGGTCGTCGAGCTGTACGCGTCGATGTTCGCCGACCGGCTGGAGACGCATCCCTTCTCGCGAGCCATGATCAACACCTTCGCCGAGCTGGCCCGCGCGACGGGGAACACGCGCGCGGCCGACGTCGGATGCGGCCCCGGACATCTGACCGCGATGCTGCACGAGCTGGGACTGGACGCCTTCGGGCTCGACCTCTCGCCGGCCATGGTCGACCACGCCCGCCGGGCCCACCCGGCGCTGCGGTTCGAGGAGGCGCGCATGGAGGCGCTGCCCGTCGAGGACGCCGCGCTCGGCGGCGTACTGTCCCACTACTCGATGATCCACACACCGCCCCCGGAACTGCCCGCGCTGCTCGCCGAGCAGGTGCGCGTCCTGGCGCCGGGAGGCCTGCTCCTGGCCTCGTTCTTCGGGACCGGCGGCCCGGAGCCCGTCCGCTTCGACCACAAGGTGACGCCCGCCTACAGCTGGCCGGTGGACCGCTTCGCCGATCTGCTGACCGGAGCCGGCCTCGTCCCCTTCGCCCGCCTGATCCACGACCCGGCCTCGGAGCGCGGATTCCTGGACGCCCACGTGCTGGCCCGCCGCCCGTGAAGCCCGCCGTCCGTGAAGCCCGCCGCCCGTGACGAGGGCGTGAGTTGGACCACAACGCCAAGGCCCCCAGCAGGCAGTTCCCGGTGTTAAGGTTTTGTTTGATCGATCTCGATCGCAGGATTGTTACTCCCCGAGGACATCATCTTCGTCGCCCCGCGACGTCAAGGCGGTGCGCCGCTTGAGGGGAGGCAAGGCCTGGGTGGCGCCGTTGGCGCGACCCGGGCCTTTTTTGTTGCCCGGATCCGGGCGGGAGAGATCGCGAACCGAAGCAGGATGGCAAGAGCCCCAGGATGCAAGGACGCATCATGAACACACCCGTAGCCGGACCCGGCACGCTCGCGGAGCAGATCCTCCGCGGCGTCGGCGGAGCCGAGAACATCGAGAGCCTCACGCACTGCGCGACGAGGCTGCGCTTCCAGCTCCACGACGGGGCGAAGGCCGACGCCGCAGGGCTCGACGCCCTCTCCGGCGTCATGGCCACCGTGCCGCAGTCCGGTGACCGCCTCCAGATCGTGATCGGCGGAGCCGTCGCACGCGTCTACTCCGAGATCATGAACCTGCCGTCGATGGCGGGCGGCGGCGCACCCCGCCCGCAGTCCGACGCCGACGTCAAGGCCTCGATGCGGGCCAAGAGCCGCGGCCGCTACGCCTGGGTCGACAACTTCTTCGAGTACCTCTCCGACTCGTTCCGCCCGCTCATGGGCGTCCTGCTCGGCTCCTCGCTGATCATCGCGATCGCCTCCGTCCTCGACGCCCTGGGCTTCGTCGACTTCCGGGCCGCGGACAAGTCCGCCACCTGGGTGTTCGTCGACGCCATGTGGCGCTCGGTGCTGTACTTCCTGCCGATCATGGTCGCGTACAACGCCGCCAAGAAGCTCAAGGTCGACCCCTGGGTGGGCGCCGCGGTGATGGCCGCGGTGATGACCCCGAACTTCACGGGCATGCTCAACCCCAAGTCCGGTATCCCGGGCATCACCTGCACCACCAACGGAACCCTGGGCACCCAGGAATGCGTGGCCCACGTGTTCGGGCTGCCGATGCAGCTGAACGACTACGGCGGCCAGGTCTTCGTGCCGCTGCTGATGGTGGCCGTGCTCGCCCTGGTCTACAAGGGACTGCAGCGCATCTTCCCGGAGACCGTGCACCTGGTCTTCGTGCCGTTCTTCAGCATGCTGATCATGATCCCGATCACGGCCTTCCTCATCGGTCCGATGGGCGTCTGGGCCGGCAACGGCCTCGGTTCGGGTCTGTCCTGGCTGAACGGCAACGCCCCGATCGTCTTCGCGATCATGATTCCGCTGCTGTACCCCTTCCTGGTCCCGCTGGGTCTGCACTGGCCGCTGAACGCGCTCATGCTCGTCAACATCAACACCCTCGGCTACGACTTCATCCAGGGCCCCATGGGCGCGTGGAACTTCGCCTGCTTCGGCGCGACCGCGGGTGTGCTGCTGCTCTCGATCCGTCACCGCGAGAAGGAGATGCGCCAGACCTCCGTCGGCGCCCTCGCCGCGGGTCTGCTCGGCGGCATCTCCGAGCCCTCGCTGTACGGCATCCACCTGCGCTTCAAGCGGATCTACCCGCGCATGCTCGTCGGCTGCCTCGTGGGCGGCGTGATCGTGGGCGTCCTGGGCGGCGTGGACACCAAGGCCTTCGCCTTCACCTCCCTGCTGACCATCCCGGTCTTCTCCCCGATGGGCACCTACGGCATCGCGATCACGGCGTCCTTCTTCGTCTCGATGGCGCTGGTGTACTTCTCCGACTTCCGCACCCCGCAGGACCGCATCCAGGCCAACGCCGAGCGCGACGCCGCAGAGGCGGCCGCCCGCGGCGAGGTCACGGTGGCCGATGAGCGCGAGCTCGTCACCGTCGGCGCGGCGGCGACCACCGCGGACGCCTCCACCGGCACCGCCGCCCCCGCAGCCGCGGCCGGTACCCCCGCCGCCGGCCCCACCGCCACCCCCGGCAAGGGGACCGAACTCGCCGCGCCGGTCGCGGGCCGCGTCGTCGGCCTCGACGAGGTCGGTGACCCCGTCTTCGCCTCCCGCGCACTCGGCGAGGGCGTGGGCATCGAGCCCGCGGACGGCCGCATCGTCGCCCCGGTCGACGGCGAGCTGATCATCGTCGCCGCCACCGGACACGCCTTCGGCATCCGTACCGCGGACGGCATCGAGGTGCTCATCCACATCGGCATCGACACGGTGCAGATGAAGGGGGAGGGCTTCGACGTCCGCGCCGAGGCCGGCCGGCAGGTCACCGTCGGCGACCTCCTCGTCGAGGTCGACCTCGACGCCGTACGCGCGGCGGAGCACCCGACGGTCACCCTCATGACCGTCACGAACACCGCCGACCTCACCTCCGTCGAGCCGCACACCGGGCGTACCGTCGCCGCCGGCGCCCCCGTGGTCACCGTAAGGCGCTGACCAACGGCCACCGGTCCGCCGCGGGCACGTGCCACCTCGTGGGGCACGTGCCCGCGCCGTACCGGTTCGGGGGAGAGGGCGGTGGCGCAGGGGTGGCGGACAATGCGGGATCATTGGGCAGTACCGGACCGCGAACGAGAAGGAGAGCAGGCGTTGAAGGCGCTGCGTGTCCTCAATAACAACGTGGTCCTCGCGCGCGACGACAAGGGCCAGGAGGTCATCCTCACCGGGCGCGGCATCGGCTTCAGCTCCCGTCAGGGCAAGCCCGTCGACCCCGCGCTGATCGTGCGCGTCTTCGTTCCGGCGGACGGCCGCGACCCCGACCACCTGAGCGAGGTCCTCGCCCTCATCGACGAGGAGGTCCTGCGGGCCGTCGTGATCGCCCTCGACGAAGCCGGCATCGAGGGCCGCGAGTCCACCCGGCCGACCCTCGCCATCGCCGTCGCCGACCACGTCGTCGGCGCTCTGGACCGGGCCGCCCGGGGCATCGTCATCGAGTACCCGCTGCGCGCGGAGGTGCAGGCCCTGTACTCCGAGGAGTACGCCCAGGCGCAGCGCCTGCTCGCCGCCATCAACGAGCGCGTCGACACCCGGCTGGAGGAGTCGGAGGCGATCGCACTCGCGCTGCACCTGGTCAACGCCGGGTTCGCCACGGGCGACCTGTCCTTCACCTACACGATGACCGGGGTCATCCAGCAGATGCTCGCCGTCGTGAGGGAACGGTACGGACTGTCCGTCTCCCAGGAGTCCATGAGCGCGGCACGGTTCATCACGCACGTGCGCTACCTCTTCGTACGGATCCAGCAGCACCGGCAGCTGAAGGGGCACGAGACCACGATCGGCGAGGGCATCCGCCGGCACTACCCGGAGGCGACCCGCACCGCGCAGCAGCTGGCGACGATCGTCGAGCTGCGGCTGGGGCAGCACCTGAGCGAGGACGAGGTCTCCTACCTCGCACTCCACGTGGCCCGCATGACCACGGAGCCGGACGGCACCGCCGCGTAGTCGGCGGACGGTGCCGGTCCGGCTCGGCCTCACCTCAGATGCCGGGTGAAGAACTGGGCCGCGACGTCCCCCGCGAACTGCGGGACGCCGGTGTGGCCGCCCATGTTGGCGTGCAGGGACTTCTCCTCGGAGCCGAAGGCGTCGAACAGGTCCAGTGCGGCCTGCCGGTCATTGCCCTCGTCGTCCCACTGGAGCAGGACGTGCAGGGGAACGGTGACCTGCCGGGCCTCCTCGAACAGGGCGCGGGGCACGAAGCTCCCCGCGAAGAGGCAGGCGGCCGCGATGCGCGGCTCGACCGCCGCCAGCCGGATGCCGATGGACATCACCCCTCCCGAGTATCCGACCGGGCCGCCGAGCCCGGGCAGCGACAGGAGGGCGTCGAGGGCGGCCTGCCATTCGGGGACCGCCTTGTCGACCAGGGGGAGGACGAGGGCGTCGACGATCTCGTCGCCGACGGGCTCGCCGGCCTCCATCGCCCGGCGCAGGTCGGCGCGGGCCTGCTCGACGGCCGGCCAGCGGGGCCGGTCACCGCTGCCGGGAAGTTCGATGGTGGCGGTGGCGAAGCCGTCCGCCGCGGAACGCCGGGCCCGGTCCACGAGCCGGGGGTACATCCTGCGCAGCCCGAGGGGAGGGTGGCCGAGCAGGATCAGGGGCGCCGGGGCGGCTGCCGGTGAGGCGGTGGGCGTCCACAGGATGCCGGGGATCTCACCGAGGGTGAATTCGCGTTCGAGGACGCCTTCGTCGAGGCGCCGCTCGGAAGTGACGTGCATGGTCGTGCCTTTCGGGAGTGCACTGGTTCGGCGCTCCCGGACGACCTGTCTACCGTCCGACCGTGACCCCGCAGGGGAGCACCCATGTCGATACTGCGTTCACGGGTACCACCTCCTCGATGCTTCACACGGTCTCCGGGAACGTACCAGTGGCCGCCCCCGGCCGCCAACGCCTTTTCGCGAGGCCGGCGCCCGCGCTCACGTCCGCCCGCAACGGCTCACTCCGGCGCCGGCGCCGGTGCGCCGCCGCGCCGCCGGAGGTCCCGTACCGCCAGGGCCGCGCCCCGGCCGTCGCCCACCATCGCCCAGAGCCCGAACGGGACGGCCAGCCACCGCCAGGCGGTGTGGAAGTGCGTGAGCACGGCGACGACGAAGACGGCCTGGGCCGCACAGAGCGCGAGGTTGCCCAGCAGACGCAGCGCCGGATGCGCTCTCCTGCGGAACACCTCCTCGAAGAAGGTCTTCTCCATGTCCCCACCCCTCATTTCCTTCAGTCCCGGGGGCATCCCCGGACGACGACAGGCACACAGTAGCGGCGTACGCGAACCCCCACTGGCCTGGCCGTTCGTCATCCGGGGCGGCCCGCACCGTCACGCGCGGCCGGCCGGATCCCGGGCCGTGTCCCCGAGGTCCTCCGCGGACCCCGGCTGGAGGGGCACCGCGGCCGAAGGGGCTGCCGCGGCCGGTGTGCGGCGGCTGCCGGCCCAGGCCGCCACGGGCTGGGTGTACCGGGCCGTGAGCGGGCCGATCACCACGAGGATGAGTACGTACGCCGTGGCGAGCGGGCCCAGGCCCGGCTCGATGCCGGCCGTGACGGCGAGGCCGGCGATGACGATGGAGAACTCGCCGCGGGCCACGAGCGTGCCGCCGGCCCGCCAGCGTCCCTTGACCCCGATCCCGGCCCGCTTCGCGGCCCAGTACCCGGTGGCGATCTTCGTGCCCGCCGTGACGACGGCGAGGGCCAGCGCGGGCAGCAGCACGGGAGGGATGCTCGCCGGGTCGGTGTGCAGGCCGAAGAACACGAAGAACACGGCGGCGAAGAGATCGCGCAGCGGACTCAGCAGGGTGTGGGTGCCCTCCGCCACCTCACCAGAGAGGGCGATCCCGACGAGGAACGCGCCGACGGCGGCCGAGACCTGGAGCTGCTGGGCGATGCCCGCGACGAGCAGGGTCAGGCCCAGGACGACGAGGAGCAGTTTCTCCGGGTCGTCACTGGAGACGAAGCGGGAGATCAGCCGCCCGTAGCGGACCGCGACGAACAGCACCGCTCCGGCGACTCCCAGGGCGATGGCCAGGGTGAGGCTTCCGGCGGCGAGGCCGACCCCGGCGAGGAGGGCGGTGATGATCGGCAGGTAGACCGCCATCGCGAGGTCTTCGAGGACCAGGATGGACAGGATGACCGGGGTCTCGCGGTTGCCGACCCGGCCCAGGTCCCCCATGACCTTGGCGATCACCCCGGAGGACGAGATCCAGGTGACCCCGGCCAGCACGACGGCGGCGACCGGGCCCCAGCCCATCAGCAGGGCCGCGACCGCGCCGGGGACCGCGTTCAGGCCGAAGTCGACCAGCCCGGCGGGGTATTGGGTCTTGAGGTTGGAGACCAGGTCCGAGGCGGTGTACTCCAGGCCGAGCATGAGCAGCAGGAGGATCACGCCGATCTCGGCGCCGATCGCGACGAACTCCTCGCTCGCTCCCATGGGCAGCAGCCCGCCGGTGCCGAACGCCAGGCCGGCCAGGAGGTAGAGGGGGATGGGAGAGAACTTCAGCCGGCCTGCGACCCGGCCGAGCAGGCCGAGGCCGAGGATGATCGCGCCGAACTCGATGAGGAACAGAGCGGAATGCACCGGCGTCACTCCCGTCCGAGTATGGAGGCGGCCGCGTCGACGCCCTCGCGGGTGCCGATGACGATGAGGGTGTCCCCGCCCGCCAGGCGGAAGTCCGGCGCGGGCGACGGGTGGGCCTCCGCGCGGCGCAGTACGGCCACGATCGACACGCCGGTCTCGGTCCGCATCCGCGTCTCGCCCAGCGTCCGGCCGTTCCAGTACGCATGCCCGGACAGCTCGAACCGCTCGGCCACCAGGCCGAGATCGGTGGTGTGCAGCACGTTCGGGCTGTGATGGTCGGGCATCAGCGCGTCGATCAGCGAGGCCGTCTCCGGCCCCGTCAGGCGCAGCGACTGGGCGCAGGCGTCGGGGTCGTCGGCCCGGTAGACGTTCACGCTCCGCGTGCCGTCCCGGTGCGCGACCACCGACAGGTGGCGGTGCTCGCGGGTGAGGAGGTCGTACTGGACCCCGATGCCGGGCAGTGGAGTGGTGCTCATCCGTGGAGCAGGCACAGCTGTCCCCTCTCGTGTTCGTTCCGTACGTGCCGGCCGCATCGGCGCCGGCCCTGCCAGAGGCCGGAGGAGCCGCCCGGCGTGTCCATCGTGTCACTTTCGTCCCGGCGGAGTTCAGGCCGTGGACACGGAACCGGGCAACCCCCGGGCCGCCGCCGGGGCTTCGGGCGCCCTCGGGTGCCCCGTTGCTTCCCCCGGAGCCCCGGCGGTGGGATGTTTACGGGCTGGAGCGGCCCGCAGTCGCAGCAGGGCCTCGGAGAGGGAGCGAAGTGGACACCACGACACGCCGGCAACGCCACACGGGCGAGGGCAGAACCGCCGGAACGGCGCCGAGGGCCGGCGCACACGGCACGGCGCGGCGCCGCTGGGCCGCGGTGACCGCCGCGGTGACGGCCATGACGCTACCCCTGACCCTCGGGGCCGCGGGAGACGCGGGCGCGGCGGGCGCCCGCACGATCGTCTTCGCCCGCTACACGGCGTCGGCGCCGACGGAAGACCTCTACGCGATCTCCCCGGGCGGTGGCACCTCCGTCAAACTCACCCACACTTCGACCATCAGCGACGTGATGCCGAGTTGGTCCCCGGACGGCACGCGCGTGGCCTTCGTCCGCTACGGATCGGGCGGCGCCATCGACGGCATATGGACGATGACGGCCGCGGGCGGCGAGCTCAAGGCCGTCCCCGGCACCAAGGGCGCCTCGGATCCGGCGTGGTCCCCGGACGGCAAGCGGCTCGCGTACGCCAAACCGGTCGGCTCCCAGCGCGAGATCTACGTGGCGGGCGTCGCCGGCACGTCCGCGACCCGGCTCACCCACACCGGGGCGGACGACCTCCACCCGACGTGGTCCCCGGACGGGAAGTACCTGGCGTTCAGCCGCGCGGACGCGAGCGGGCACAGCAGGGTGATGCGGATCCGGCTGTCCACCCTGACCGAGACCGCGGTAACGGGCGCGAGCTCCCACGACTGGACGCCCGACTGGTCGGCGGCCGGCCGGATCGCCTTCAGCCGGGTGGACTCCTCCGGCTTCGCGCACCTCTACGTCGTCCGCCCCGACGGCACCGGAGTCCACCGCATCACCGCGGCCCGGGCCCATGACAAGAGCCCCTCCTGGTCCCCGGACGGCAGCCGTCTGGTCTTCACCAGGGGCGGAGGGGACGACGCGGACCCGGAGCACCTCTACCTGGTGAACGCGGACGGCACCGCACCCACCCAGCTGACCAAGACCGCCTCCCATGACCTGGAGGCCGACTGGCGCCCGTAGGGTCCCCGGCCGACGACGGACGGCCGTCCCCGTCACGCCGAGGACGGCCGTCCGGTCCGGGCCCGTTCAGGCCTGTTCCGGCCCAGGTGGTCCGCCGCGGATCCACCTCTCCTTCTATCTCCAATCCTCGTTGTTCCTAGAATGGCCGGGTGGAGGACATCGATGTGATCGCGGCGTTGCAGGACCCCGTCCGCCGCCGCCTGTACGAGTACGTGGTGGCGCAGGGCCGTGAGGTCGGCCGCAACGAGGCCGCGGAGGCGGCCGGGGTGACGCGGACGCTCGCCGCGCACCATCTGGACAAGCTGACCGAGGTCGGCCTCCTGGAGAGCGGCAGTCGCCGCCTCACGGGCCGCTCGGGCCCGGGCGCCGGCCGTCCCGCCAAGGTGTACACGCGGACGCGTGCGGAGTGGGGGGTTTCGCTGCCCGCCCGCGACTACCGCACCGCCGCCGAACTGCTCGCCGAGGCCGCCGAGCAGGCCGGCCTCGATGTCGGACTCCGCGCCGCGGCGCGCCGCCGGGGCGAGGAGCTGCGCGGCTCGGCGGCGCCCTGCGGCGGCCTGGAGGAGGCCGTGGAGACGCTGACCGCCCGGGGCTACGAACCGCACCTCGAAGCTGCTCGGCCGCCCGACGGCGCGCCCGGGGCCGCCGGCCCGGACGACCCGGCCGCCCGGGTCGTCCGCATGCGCAACTGCCCCTTCCACGCCGTCGCCGAACGTTTCCCGCCGCTGGTCTGCGGCATGAACCTCGCCCTGCTGGAGGGGATGCTCGGCGCGGACGGTCCGGTCCGTGCCCGCATGGACGCCCGCCCCGGGGAGTGCTGCGTGGTGCTGGAAAACTCTAAAAACAATGAACATTGACATAGAAAACCCGGGCGTGCTGGGATGAGGCCATGACCGCATCCACACAGCCGGCCGTGCCCGCCCTCCCGCCTGCCTTCCATCTCGCGCAGCTGAACGTCGCGACCCTCCTCCACCCCCTCGACCACCCGCGCCTGGCGCCGTTCGTCGAGATGCTCGACTCGGTGAACGCCGCTGCCGACGCCGCGCCCGGCTTCGTGTGGCGGCTCGTGGCGGAGGGGGCCGGCGACGCCACCGATCTGCGTCCGGCGGGGGAGGACGTCATCGTCAACCTGACGGTCTGGGAGTCCCGGGAAGCCCTGTGGGACTTCGCCTACCGCAGCGGGCACCTGGAGGCGATGCGGCGGCGCCGCGAATGGTTCGAGCGGCACGTGGAGGCGCACCTGGCGCTCTGGTGGATCCCCGCCGGGCACGTCCCGACCGTCGAGGAGGCCCTGGAGCGACTGGCGGACCTGCGCGCCAACGGCCCGTCTCCGCGCGCCTTCACCTTCGCGTCCTCCTACGACGCCCCCGCGGCCGCTCCGGATCCCTCGGCCCCGGCCGGGCGGGTGGCGGCAGGGTCGCCGTGATGCGCCCGCCCGCCCCGCGGAGCGCCGCCGCGGCCCGGCCTGGGGCGTGGACCAGCCGTCGGCCGCCGTAGCCGCCGACGCGACCCGGCGTACGGCCGGGGACCTCAGGCGCGCGCGGCCGCGGCGGCGACGATCCAGTTCCTGAACTCGACGGCGTAGTGCCGCAGGTGGTGGTCCAGGACCTCGTCCGGGCAGGTGACGGGGAAGTAGACCGTCAGGTGCGCCGTGAAACCGTCCGCGGTGTCACCGAACTGGATCAGCGCCCGCCCGACGACCGTGCCGTCGGCCAGGAAGAGGTTCGAGGACATCTTGCGCGGAAACTCCGACTCGGGGAGGAGCTCCTCCGCGTCCGCGGCCCAGGCCAGAGCGTCCGTTCCCCAGCCGCCCATGTAGAAGTCGGCGACGTGAGGGCCGATGTTCTCCACCACGCGTGCACCGATGGAGTCGGTGCCCATGAGGTAGTGCTCCGGGTGGGCCGCGAGCAGGGCGTGCTCGTCACCGGCGAACGCCTTGTCCATCCAGGCGAGGAACTCGCCCGAGGTCAGGCCCTTCGCCGCGAGCACGGTGGTGCCCCCGGTGAACTCGCCGCCGGAGGCGAGTGCGCTCTCGCGCAGGAAGGCGTTGCCCGCCTCGATGTCCGCGGCCAGGAGGTCGAGGAGCCCCTGGCGTCCCAGCAGCGTCCGGAAACGGTCCACGGCGCGGCGGGCGTAGAACAGCTCGAAGTCGTCGATGCTCCCGGCGCCGGCGGGACCGGTCTCGAGCGTCACGGTGACGGCCTGGTGGGTCTGCTGGTGGGTCTGGTTGTCGGTCATGATCGAACCCTCCGATAGAATGCGAATGTGAATTCACATTCGCATAACGAGAGTACGCCGAGGGGTGCACCCGTTGTCAAAGGCCCTGCTGAGAGCGCCGCGGATACCATGCGGGACATGACCGATCAGCCGCAGCGCAGCCCGGCGCCCTTCCGGGAACCCCAGCAGGCCCGCAGCGCCGCGACCCTGGCCCGCGTCCTTCGGGCGGCCGAGGAGATCGCCTCCACGGACGGCCTGGAGGAGATGACGATCGCCGGCGTCGCGGAACGCGCCGGCGTGTCCGTCGGCACGATCTACCGCCGCTTCGAGGACAAGGAACAGCTGATCACCGCTCTGTCCGAGCGGATGCTGGAGCGTCGCGAGGAGTACGTGGCCGAGCGGCTGCGCACGGCCGAGCCCTCGCTCGCCGGCGTCATGGACGCCTACGCGCACGCCCTGCTGCAGTCCTTCGCCGACAGCAGCAGCCTCTTCCCCGAGCTGCTGCGCACCCGGGGCAGCAGGGCACTGGACCGTGGGGCCCGTACCATCACCGAACTCCACCGTCTCCTGCTCGAGGCCGCAGCCCCGTACGCCGACCAGATCCGCCGCACCCCGCCGCAGGAGGCGCTCGACACAGCGGCCCGCGCCCTCCTCGGCGCCTGCTTCCACAACTCCGTGCGCCCCGACGCCGCCACCGGCGAAGCGGACAGGCGCCGTTACGCGGACGAGCTCGGCGACATGGCCATCGCCTACCTCCTCACCCCCGACCGGCGCCGCGGCACCCGCACCTGAGCCGACGCACGCCCGGGGCCGGCCCGCCCCTCTGCCGGCCACGCCCCCGGCCAGGCGGGCGCGGCCCCCGGCGAGGGGCGGGTCGGACCTCCGTCAGCCGACCAGCCGGGTCCTGACGAGGTACTCGGCCTGTTCGGACAGCTCCGCGCGCCGGGCCCGCTCACCGGTGGCCTCGATCTCCTTGCGCAGGGCGAGTTCCGTACGCAGCACCGTCGTCCTCGGGACCGGTACCCGCTGGCCTGGCTTCTCGGTGAACGGCTGGAGCTCGCCCGCGAGCGCGTGCGCGTCGTCGGACGTACCGCGACGCAGTGACAGGAACACGCGGGCGAGCCAGTCGGCGGAGATGGGCACCATGAAATCAGTCATGCAGGTGCAACGACGCGGTCGCTCCGCCGTGGCGGACAACCGCCCGACCGGCCGAGTGCCACCGGGGGTCGTGGGCCAACGGGGTTCCCGGCCGGGTCATGGCCGGGTCAGTGCCTCCTGCCGCCGTGGAGCTCCAGCCGCACCCCGTCGGACCGCTGGAACCGTTCGCCGAAGTCGCGGTCGTGCGAGACCGCGACCACCGCGCCCGGATAGACCGCGAGGGCCTCTTCCAGGTCCTCGACCAGGTCGAGTGCGACGTGGTTCGTCGGCTCGTCGAGGACGAGGAGGTCCGCGGGACGGGTCACCAGCCTCGCGAGCTGCAGACGCCGCTGCTGGCCGGCCGACAGCCCGGCGACCGGGACGTGCAGGTCCCCCTCGCGGAACAGGCCCAGCGCGAGGAGCCGTTCGGCGTGCTCCTGCGGCAGCCCCGGCCGCCCGGCCGCGAAGGCGGCGAGCAGCGGGAGCCTCGTGGCGCGCGCCGGCAGCTCCTGCGGCAGGTACCCGATCCGGGCGGGGCGGCGCACCGTGCCCGCATCCGGTTCGAGGTCGCCCGCCAGGACGCGCAGCAGCGTCGTCTTGCCCGCCCCGTTCGCGCCCGTGACCAGGAGCCGCTGCCCGGGCGCGATGGCCACCCGGCCGTCCAGGCGCAGCCGTTCGCCGACGGCCACGCCGTCGAGCTCCGCGAGCGGACGGTCGGAAGGAGACCCGGTGCCCGCCGCGACGGGCGGCGCCGTGAAACGCAGCGGTTCGGGCGGCGCGGCCACGGGATGGCGCCGCAGGTGCGCCAGCCGCTCCCGGACGGACCGCACTTGCCCGCCGAGCTTGGCCTCGTGCGAGCGGCGGTGCTTGCCGAAGCCCTGCCCCGGGTCCTTGCCGCTGCCGGCCAGGCGCCTGCCGGCGGCTTCGAGCAGTTCCTCGGTACGGGCCACCTCCGCGAGCCAGTCGGTGTGCTCCTGCTCCGCCCGGCGCCGGGCCGCCGCCTTCGCGGCGCGGTGGCCCGCCCAGCCGTCGCCGTAGCGGTGCACCGTGCGCGCGTCGCGGTCGACCTCGAGGATCGTGGTGGCGACGCGCTCCAGGAAACCGCGGTCGTGGGTGACCGCGACGACCGTGCCGCGGTGCGCGCGCAGGCGCTCCTCCAGCCACCGCACCGCGGCCGCGTCGAGATGGTTGGTCGGCTCGTCGAGCAGCAGCAGCTCGGGCGCGGCGGCCAGTACGCAGGCGAGCGCGAGGCGCGACCGTTCGCCTCCCGAGAGCGAGCCGAGTACCCGCTCGCGGCCGATCCCGGCGAGCCCGAGTCCGTGCAGGGAGGCGTCCACCCGGGCGTCCGCCTCGTATCCGCCGCGCTCCTCGTAGGCGATCAGCAGTTCGCCGTACGCGGTGAGTTCCTCCTCCGAGGCCGCGCCGAGGCCTTCCTCCGCCGCCCGCAACAAGCGCTCCATGTCGCGCAGTTCGGCCAGTGCGCGGTCGACGGCGTCCTGCACGGTGCGGCCGGGGCCGAGGTCGAGGGTCTGGGCGAGGTGACCGGTGCCGCCGGGGAACGCGACGGTGATCGCCCCGGCATCCGGCACTTCGACCCCGGCGAGCAGCCGCAGCAGGGTGGACTTGCCCGAGCCGTTCTCGCCGATGACGGCGGCCCTCTCGCCCGGGCGGACGGTGAAGGAGACCTGGTCGAGCACGGTCCGGGTGCCGTAGGACTTGGTGACGTCCTTGACGGACAACTGCGCCACGGCGGCAGCGGGTCGATGAAGAGGGGTGCGGTCGCGCATATGACGTTCCCTGGGAAGGCGAAGGGTCCACGGGCGGCGGAAGCGGCGGCGTCGGCCGTGCCGGGACTCAGAGGAAGAAAAAGGAAGCCATGGCCGCACCATAACAAGACGATGCGTCTCGTCTCCACGCAATTATTCGTCTGGCACCGTCCTGGGGGCCGCGTTTCACTGGAGGTGCAGGCAGGACCGCAGCCGGCGCGCCCCGGGAGGTTCCGTGAACACGCACACACCGCCCCGCTTCGACCCCACCCGGGTTCCCCACCTGCTGGGCCCCTTCGCGCCGGTCAGCGAGGAGGTCGACGTCGCCGACCTCGAAGTCACCGGCGCGATCCCACCGGAGCTGGACGGGCTGTACCTGCGCAACGGCCCCAATCCCCGGTTCACCCCGATCGGCTCCTACCTGTACCCCATCGACGGGGACGGCATGCTGCACGGGATCTGGCTCTCGCAGGGCCGCGCACGCTACCGCAACCGCTTCGTACGCACGGCCACGCTGGAGGCCGAGGAGCGGGCCGGGCGGGCCCTGTGGGGCGGCGTGGAGTCGATGATCATGCCGGACGCCGACCAGGTCGGACCCGAACTCGCGGGCACCTTCCGGGAGATGCCCGACATCAACGTCGTACGGCACGGCGGGCGGCTGCTGGCGCTCGCCGAATCCGCGTGCCCCTACCGGGTCGGCGAGGGCCTCCGGACGCTCGGCCGCGAGGACTTCGACGGCGCGCTCCCGGCCGGGATCACCGCGCACCCCAAGATCGATCCGGTCACCGGCGAGATGGTCGTCTTCTGCTACGGCCTCGAACCGCCGTACCTGACCTGGTCGGTCATCGGCCGCGACGGCGCGCTCACCCGCGGGCCCACACCGATCGACGGCGTGGACGAGCCGATGATGATCCACGACATGGCCCTGACCGCACGCTACGCGGTCATCGTCCTCGCACCCGCCTTCTTCGACTTCGCCGCGGCCATGGCGGGCGGCTCGCCCCTCGCCTGGCGGCCCGAGCGCGGCACCCGCGTGGTCCTCGTCCCGCGCGACGGCGCACCGCCCCGCTGGGCCGCGGACGAGGCGTTCTGGCTCTGGCACACGGTGAACGCGTACGACGACGGCCCGGGCGCGGACGCCCCGGTGGTCCTGGACTACGTGCAGTGGAGCCGGCTGACCGTCGGCGCCGACGAGGGACCCGCCCAGGCCCCCGTGAGCGGTGGACTCGTACGGGCGCGCATCGACCCGGTGGCCGGCACCATGGCCCGGACCCCGCTGGACGACTCCCGGGTGGAGTTCCCCCGCATCGACGACCGGCGCATCGGGCGGCGCCACCGTTACGCTGCACTGGCCACCGGGACGGGCCGCACGGACCTGCTGCCCGGCGAGTACGACGCCGTGCGCTTCCACGACACCGAGACCGGCACCGCCCGCGTCTGGGACGCCGGGGACCTGTCCGTCGGGGAGCCCGTCTTCGCGCCGGTGCCGGGCCGGGATTCCGAGGAGGACGGCTACTGGCTGACCTTCGCCACCGACCGCACCGACGGGTCCGCCTGGTTCCTGGTCCTACCGGCCCAGGACCCGGCCTCCGGCCCCGTGGCCCGCGCCCGCATCCCGGTCCGGGTGCCGCTGGGCCTGCACGGCTCCTGGCTGCCGACGGACGGCGGCTGAGCCGCGCCCGTGGCCTCGACGCGGCGGCATGCCGCCCGGCTGGGCCGAACGAGGGCGGTCGGTTGCCGCGAACGGCGCAGTATCGGGCACCGGCCAGGCCGTGAATCGGATGAGATGCCTACCGTGGCGGAACACATCGTTCGCGGAGCGTGCGGAGGGCCCCATGTCCCGAAGGAGCCGCTGGGTAGCAGGCGCCTGTATGAGCACGGCCGCCGTCGGCCTGCTGGTCACCGGGAGCACCCTCGCCCCGCCGCCGCGACACGCCTCCGGCGGTGAGGCCCGGACCGACATCGCGGTCGGCGCCTACCTCCACTACGGCTCGCCCGGCGTCGACAGGATGGAGGAACTCTCCCACTGGCTCGGGGGTACCGAGGTACGCGCGGGACACACCTACCTGCCGGGCGACACCTGGGCCAACATCGAGGGGGCGCCCGATTCCCTCCGTAGCTGGGCGCGCTGGCGCAGAGCCGGAGCCGACCGGCTCTTCGTCCTGAACGTGCCCATGCAGGAACGCAACGAGGCAGGCTTCTCCGACGCCCGGGTCGCCGAGCTGATCCGCGCCGGTGCACGGGGCCGGCACGACCACCACTTCCAGCGGCTGGCGAAACGGCTGGTCGCCCTCGGGGTGCCGGACACGGTGATCGTGCTCGGCTGGGAGATGAACGGCTTCAACTACAGCCACCGATGCCGGCCCGACCCCGAGAACTGGAAGGCGTACTGGCGGCGCATCGTGGGCGCCATGCGTACGGTCAAGGGCCAGCGGTTCCGCTTCGACTTCGCCCCCAACCGGGGGAGCGACGCCATCGCCTGGACCCGGTGCTACCCCGGGGACGACGTGGTCGACATCATCGGCATGGACTCCTACGACCAGCCGCCCGGCAACTCCTTCGAGGAGCAGGTCACCCAGCCCTACGGACTCCAGCAGCAGGTCGACTTCGCGAGGGCGCACCGCAAGCGCATCTCGTACCCCGAATGGGGGCTGTTCCGCAACGGCGACAACCCCGACTACATGCGGGACATGCTGGGATGGATGGCCGAACACCACCCGCTCTACCACAGCATCACCGACTACTGCCCGCACGGAGTGTGGCAGTGCCGCGAGAACCCGCGCTCCGCGAAGGTGTTCCAGGAGTTCCTGGCTCCCTGAACAGGACGGCCGGGGAACGCGACAGCCGGGGAACGCGACGGCCGGGGAACGCGACGGCCGGGGAACGCGGCGGCCGCGCGGGCCTCAGCGGCCGGCCTGCGCGCCGTGCAGCAGCAGGACGTTGCCGAGCGACCTCGAACCCGTCGGATCCGAGGGGCGGTTGACGATGCCCGAGCCCGCGGTGACCATCACGCTCGATCCTCCGCCGTCGAGGTTCAGCGCCTCCCGGGCACCCAGGGACTTCATCAGGCGCGCGGCCGCCGCCACGCCCAGGCCCTCGCTCCACCCGGCCCGGCGCCCGTCCACGACGACCAGCAGCAGCCGCCCCCGGTCGTCGACGCCGATCATGGAGCGCGGGTTGCCGCGCACCACCCAGTTGTAGGTGAAGGTCTGGTCGTCCCCCTCGCGGATGATGCCGTCGGCGAGCGCGTTCACCGCGATCCGCCCGTCCCGCACCAGCGTCGGGCCGACCTGGAGGATCGTGGTGTCCGCGGTGAGCGGGACGGTGTGCCCGGCGCCGTTCAGGACCCGCTGGGTGATGCCCAGCCGGGCCCCGGTGCGGGCATGCGCGAGCAGCCACTGCGCGCTCTCGCCGATCGCCTGCAGGGTGGAGCCGCCCGCGGGCGGCTTCGCCCCGCGCGTGCGGTGCACCGCCGTGACCCGGTCGTCGCGGTCCAGGACCACCTCGGCGCCCGCGCCGGCCGGCGGGGTGCTCCACTCCGGGGTGAAGCGGACGAGCTCGCTCTCATCGGTGCACTTGACGTCGTGCTGCGGACGCTGGGTGGGCCGGTCCCCGCCGACGCCCCCGCAGTTCCAGATCTCGCCGGGAACCCGGTTGACGCCGTCGATCTCCCGCGTGGAGCCGCCCGCCCGGACCGTGATCCGCGTGGTGTACGTGTCGACGTCCAGGTGCCGGCCGCCGCCCGTGATCCTGAAGCCCCCGCGGCCCTGGGTCGCGGCGCCCAGCAGCCGCCCGTCCTTGACGTAGAGGCCGAGCGGCGCGCCGGCCGCGAACCACTGGGCGTTGACGCCCGCGAGCGCCCCCGCGGCGGCCGCCAGGTCGGGCAGCTTCTCAGGGACGTCGATGCTCGGCCCGAAGTCACTGTCCAGACGGCCGGTGAACCGCTCGAAGTCCACCCGCAGCACGAACACCCGCTGGAGGGCGTCGGCGTCCGTACCGTCCTGCGCCGTGTACCGGGTGTCCCCGGCGAACCCGGCCGCCCGGACCCGGGCGAGCGCGGCCGTCGCCGCCGGCTGGTCGGCGTACCGGCCGATCCGCACGGTCCAGCCCAGGGTGCCGGCCGGGCGGTCGGCGAAGGCGGGGACGAGGACCCGCTCCACCCGGGGTGCGAAGCCCTTGGCCCGCAGCGCCGCGGCCAACCGGTCGGCACGCTCTTCGGGGCCGAGGGCCGCGGTGGCCCGGTCGTAGGGGCCGTCGGCGGCCGAGGGCTGGTTCACGTGGACGGTCCAGACGTCGTCGGCGTCCGTCCGGCCGAGGACCATCGACGTCCGGGTGACCCCGGGGGCGATCACGGTGGACTGCCGGGACTCGGGAAACGGGAGCGTGACCGGCGGCTCGGAAGCGGCGGCCTGCCCCGGGCCCGGGGCCGCGCCCGGCCGTTCGGCCGCTCCGGTCGCCGGCGCCGCACCGAGAGCGGCGAGCGCGCACACGGCGAGGACGGCGACGGACGACACGGCGAAGTGCGGTGGCTGACGCATACGGCTCTCCCTGAAGGTGAGTGGTGCGTCAGTCCAGTGCAGGAGCGACACGTGGCAGCCGGCGCAACACGGTTCGCCACGCGCATGAATTCCCCGGGAACGAGCCAGGAGCCGCGGCTACCCGTCCTGCGTCCGGCGCCCGGTCCAGGCCACCAGTTCGCTGACGCGCTCCAGGCTGCCTGCCTGCAGGCAGGCCACCCGGGACTCGGGGAAGGCCGCCGCCGCCAGGCGGGCCAGCGCATCACCGGGAAGGACCTGGACGAAGAGGCCGGCCCCGCGTTCACGGAGCACGCTGGTCGCCTCGTGCCAGCGGACCGGACGGGCGATGGACCGTACGAGATCGTCCCGGACGGCGTCGGCCGTACGCAGGGTGCGGCCCCCCACGTTGCCCGCGTAGGGGGCCGAAGGGCGGATCACCTCCACCGTCGCCATGTGCGCGGCCAGTTCGGCTTCGGGCGCCGACATCAACGGGCAGTGGGCGGGGACCGACACCGCGAGGCGAACGGCCTTGGTCGCGCCCCGGGCCAGAGCGAGCGCGAGGGCCCGGTCGACGGCCCGGTCGGTGCCCGAAACGGCGATCTGCAGCGGGGCGTTGACGTTGGCCGGGTAGAGGGGATCGGCGGGCGTGCTGACGGCCCGCGCGATGGCGACGACCTCGGGCTCCGGGAGGCCGAGGACCACCCCCATGCCATGACCGGCGGGATGGGCACGCTCCATCGCGGCGCCCCGGACCCGCACTGCGCGGGCCGCGTCGGCGAGGCTCAGGGCGCCGCACGCGACGGCCGCCGAGAAGGCGCCGATGGAGTGGCCCGCCACGAAGTCGGGGCGCACGCCGAGCGCGCTCAACGCCCGGAAGCTCGCCGTGGACGCACTGAACAGGGCCAGCTGCGTGGCGGCGTTGGAGCGCAGCGCCTCGGCCGTGTCCAGGCCGCGGACGTCCTCGCCGACGGCTTCGGAGATCTCGTCGAGGGTCCGGCCGACCGCGGGATGGCCGGGCAGCTCGCGGAGCATGCCGGGGCGCTGCTCGCCCTGGCCGGGAAAGAGCAGGGCGCAGGTCATCGGGGCTCCGGAGCGGACGGGGCCGCCCAGGGATCGCTGACGAGGAGGGGCCCCAGATCTGTGCGCAGCAGCACCCGGGCTTCGCCGCGCGCGAGTTCGGCGGCGGCGACGCCGCCGTACGGGGTCTGGAGCTGGAGGTCGACGCGGACCGGCAACCGGGCCAGGAACGCGAGGAGGCGGGCGGCCTCGGCGGGCGGGACCGGGTCGGGGGTGTCGGCGACCAGGTCGAGGTCACTGGCCGGGGTGGCCGCGGCGACCCCGGCCGCGAGCTCGAAGGCCGCGCTCCCGCCGGGCCCCCAGGCACGCACCCAGGCGGGGCGGGCCGACCGCTGGAGTGCGGCGAGGGCGTGGAAGACGGGCAGGTCCCGGGCGACCGGACGGGCGCGGTCCAGCAGGTCGGCCGGGGTGAGGACTTCGGCGACCGCGGTACGGGGCACCCGCGCGGCCCAGCGCAGGGAGCGGGTCGCGCCGCGTACGCCCACGGGCAGGAACTCCCGGTCGCGGAGGTCACGGCGTACGACGACCCAGGGCGCCCGGTGCAGTGCCTCGCGCAGGGCGACCCGGTCGGCCGCGGGGCCGACGGGCAGGACCCGGGCCGGGTCGGAGATCCGCAGCAGAGCGTGCGGCGCGGGGTCACCGGCCACCGGGCCCGGCCCGCCCATCCTCAGGCCTCCCAGCTCGCGGCGAGCCGGCGGCGTGCCTCGACGGACGCGGCGCGCGCCACCCGTGCCTCCGGGGAGGCGAGACGGGAGGACAGGTCCCTTGGGCCGCCGCGGGCGTCGGCCACGGCCTCGGCGAGAGCCGCACGCACCGCCTCGGTGCTCGAATCCCCGGGCAGCAGACGGTGCAGGGCGCCCAGCTTGGCGAAGGACGCGCCGTCGTAGGCCGTGGCGGGCACCTTCGCTGCGGCCTCGTCCAGCTCGGCCAGGGTGCGCCGCGTGATGCGTGCGGTGGCCTGCTTGCTCATCACCTGGACCTGGACGGCCTCGTCGTCCAGGGCCACGATCCGGTTGGCCTGGAGCCCGTGCGAGAGGAACGCGCCGGAGATGGCGTTGCCGACGACGAACGCGACGACGGGGTGCCCGGCGAGGCGCGCGGTGGCGTAGGCGTCGACCGCTCCGGCGAGCGCCTGGTGGATGCCGACGAGCTCCTCGCGGTAGCCGTAGGCCTGACTCGGGACGTCCACCACGGCGACGAGGGGCCGCTTGGCCTCCGCCGGCAGGTCCGCGTCGGCGCCGACGACCGCGCGGATCTCGGCGGCCAGGTTCCACCCCTCCTCCAGGCCGACCTCGCCGTGACGGGCGCGGGGGAAACGGCCCCCGGGGTCGGGCACGACGGCGAGGAACCGGGCCCCGGCTCCGCCCAGCGGGGCCGTCGCCGAGAGCACGGAGCCGATCGGGCCGGCATCCGCGGCGCCGGTCAGGCGCTCGAACCAGGTACGGCCGCGGGAGGCGCGCGCGTCCCGCGCCGGGGTTGCGTCGGTGGTCACTTGGAAGCTCCGTTCACCAGGTCGCGCAGGTCTTGCGGGGTGGGCCTGCCCGCCGTGTCCACGGCGGCCAGGAGGGCGAGGGCGGCCTCGGCCCGCGCGCTGCGGGGGGTTGGCGCGGGCCCGGCGGTGAAGACCGCGCGCACGGCGGTCCGCAGGGCGGCGATGTCGTCGTCCACCAGGGTGTCCGCGAGGCGCACCGCCGTGCGCTGCGCACCGCCGGCCATCGCCCAGATGCCCGCACGGTCCTTGGAGTCCAGCTCGGCGACGCCGGCTTCCTGCTCGACCACCTCGGGCCCGTTGAGGGCGAGCCGGCCCTGCCGGGTCATCACCAAATGGGAGCAGAGCCCGGCGGCGATGCCCATGCCGCCGTAACAGCCGACCATGCCGGCGACGACGCCGACGACGGGTGTGTACTGCCGCAGCCGGACGATCGCGGCGTGGATGTCGGCGATGGCGAGCAGCCCGAGGTTCGCTTCCTGGAGGCGGATGCCGCCCGTCTCCAGGAGGATCACGGCGCGCATCGGGATGCCGTTCTCCCAGTCCCGCGCGGCCAGTTCGAGGGAGCCGGCCAGCTTGGCGCCGCACACCTCGCCGATGCCGCCGCCCTGGAACCTGCCGTCCAGTGCGACGACCACGGCGCGTTCGCCGTCGATGGTGCCGCGCGCGACGACGGCGCCGTCGTCCTCCTGCGGGACGATGCCCTGGGGAGCCAGGTGGGGTGATTCGAGACGGTCGAAGGGGCCGATCAGCTCGCGGAAGGTGCCCTCGTCCAGGACGGCGCGGGCCCGGTCGCGGGCCGGCAGCTCGGTGAACGCGTCGGGAAGGGTGACCCTGTTCACTGCGTCGCCTCCATGGCCTGGGCCAGCCGCAGCGCCACCGTGCCGGGCGTGGCGCCGAAATCGTTGATCTGGACCGTGGCGGCCAGGTCGGTACGGGCGAAGAACCGTTCCAGCACGGCCTGCCAGATGGTGTCGAAGCCGTCCACGCTGGTGCGCAGCGCCACGGTGATCCCGCTGTCGGCGGGCTCGACGAGGATCTCGAGGTCGCCGGACCCGACGACACCGACGTGGGCGCGCCGGACCGCCGGCACGGTGCCGGGGAAGGTGTAGAAGAGCTGTTGCATCTCAACTCCTGGGAAGAGTGGTGGAGCCGTTCGTGGAGCCCGTCGTGGTGCCGGTCGCGCTGAGGGCGTCGGCGTAGAGCGCCGCCGCGAGCAGGTCGGCGGAACCGCCGGGCGACAGGCCGAGCCGGGCCATCCGGGCGTCGAGGCGCCGGAGCGCGGCCCGGCCCGGCCCGCTCGCGCAGCCGCCGGCCGTGAGCACCGCGCGCGCGCCCTCCTGGGCGGCCGCCAGGCCGGCGGGACCGCCCCGGTGCAGGAGGCAGGTGTCGTCCAGGGAACCGATGACGGTGAGCAGCGCGTCGAGCCGGGCGGAGGCCTCGTCGGCGCCGGCGGCCCGCGCGTGGCGCAGGGCGCCGAGGGCCAGGCGTACGTGCGGGAACCCGGCGACGGCCTCGGCGCGGGCACCGCCACCGCCGTAGCGGATAACGGCCAGCTGGCCGTTCGAGGGGCCGGTGACCGGGGCGGACGGGTCGGGGTGGGCGGCGATGGCGCCGGCCGTGGCGCACAGGGCGTCGGTGTACGAACGGGCGTCGGGGAAGGGCCGGGCATCCCCGACGGACGGCGCGTTGGGGAAGGGCCGGGCATCCCCGACGGACGGGGCGTCGGCGAAGGGACCGGCATCGGCGAAGGACAGTGCGGCCCTCTCCGGCGCCGGCGTCAGGGCGGCCGCGCCCGTCAGGAGACCCAGGGCCCAGATCGCCCCGCGGTGGGTGTTGACCCCGCCGGTGGCGGTCAGCATCCGGGCCTCGGCCAGTCGCCCGATACGGGCCAGCTCACCCCGCAGCCCGGCCGTGGGCCGGCCGAGCCGGGCGGCGGCGCAGGCCATCTCCGCGAAGGAGCCGCGCAGCGATGCCGCCGACTTCAGCAGCAGGCCGAGGTCCATGTCGTGGTGCGCGCCCGAGCCGCGACCGTCGACCAGACCCGGCTTGGGGGTCAGTTCGGCCTCGGCGACGAGGGATTCACCGGCCAGCCGGGCGAACCGGTCCGCGGACCGCTCCGTGCGTCCGTGCGCGGGCCGCTCGGCGTCCGCGTGCGCGGGGGCGCACAGCGGCGTGGGGGAAAGGGGCGGAGGATTCACCGGGTCACCAGCTACGGAACTTCGCGGGCGGGTTGTACAGCCCGCCGGACCAGGTGACGAGGTCCTCGACCGAGCGGGCCGCGAGCAGCGAGCGCTTCGCGTCGGCCGGGTTGACCCCCAGGTCGGACGGCAGGGCGATCAGGCCGTCGCGCCGCAGGCGCTCCTCGCGGGCGACGTCGTGCTTTCCGGCGATCGGGCTCACCCCGGCGACCGCGGCCAGTGCCTCGCGGCGTTCCTCCAGGTCGCGTGCCTTGTAGAGGTAGGCGATGCCCTCCTCCGTGATGACGTGGGTGACGTCGTCGCCGTAGATCATGACGGGTGCGACGGGGAAGCCGGCGTCCTGGCCGACGGAGACCGCGTCCAGGGTTTCCACCAGCTTGGGGACACCGCCCTTCCCGAAGGTCTCCAGGGTCTGCACGACGAGCTTGCGGCCGCGTTCGATGCCGTCCTCGGTGCGGGCCATTTCGAGCCAGGCGGGGGAGGCGTGGCGCCGGCCGCGGGCATCGGATCCCATGTTGGGGGCGCCGCCGAAGCCGGAGAGCCGGCCGTGGGTCACGGTGGACGAGTTCGCGTTGCGGTCGATCTGGAGCGAGGAGCCGATGAACATGTCGGCCGCGTAGAGACCGGACGCCTGGGCGATCAGCCGGTTGGAGCGGAGGTAGCCGTCCTGGCCGGTGGCGAAGACGTCCGGGCGGGCACGGCAGTACTCCTCCATGCCGACCTCGCCGCCGAAGGCCACGATCGACTCGACCCAGCCCGACTCGATGGCCGGGATCAGGGTGGGGTGCGGGTTGAGCACCCAGTTCTTGGCGATCTTCCCGCGCAGGCCGAGGGACTCGCCGTAGGTCGGGAGCAGCAGCTCGATCGCGGCCGTGTCGAAGCCGATGCCGTGGTTGAGGGAGGTGACCTGGTGGCGTTCGTACACACCGCGGATGGCCATCATCGCCATCAGGATCTGGACCTCGGTGATGAGCCGGGGGTCGCGGGTGAACAGGGGCTCCACCTGGTAGGGCCGGTCGGCGACGACGACGAAGTCGACCCAGCCGCCGGGGACGTCGACCCGCGGCAACTGGTCCGCTCCGTCGACGAGTTCGTTCACCTGGGCGATGACGATGCCGTCGCGGAAGGCGGTGGCCTCGACGATCGTGGGGGTGTCCTCGGTGTTCGGCCCGGTGTACAGGTTCCCGTCGCGGTCGGCGGAGTTGGCGGCGACCAGGGCCACGTTGGGGATCAGGTCGACGAAGAAGCGCCCGTAGAGCTCCAGGTACGTGTGGATCGCGCCGATCTCCAGCTTGCCGTCCGCGAGGAGCTGGGCGACACGGGTGGACTGGGCGCCGGCGAAGGCGAAGTCGGTCTTCGTCGCGATGCCGTCCTCGAAGAGGTCGAGCTGCTCGGGCCGGGAGAACGAGGAGATCAGCAGGTGCAGGCCGTGGACGCGCGCGGGGTCCACCGCGGCCAGCGAACGGCTGAGGAAGTCGGCCTGCTTCTGGTTGTCGCCCTCCAGGACGACCTTGTCCCCCGGCGTGACGAGGGCTTCGAGGGCCTCGACGGCCTTGTCGGTGGGGATCACCTTGCCGGAGGCGATGCGCGCGGTGTTCCGCAGGCGCTGCGCCTTGTCCTGGCGCCGGGTGTCCCAGGCTGTGGGCTGAGTCATGAGTGGGTTCCTTGCGTACCGGGTTGGTGTGCCGGGCGGGGGAGCGGGCCGCGTGCGGGGATCCGCGCGCGGGCGGCTCACACGTGCTGGGGAAGCAGGGCGATGACGACCGAGAGCGAGGCGATGCCGGCCAGCGTGGACAGCAGCAGGGTGGATCCGGCCACCTTGGGCCGGACTCCGAAGTTCGCGCCGAAGACGAGTCCGAAGAAGCCGGAGGGGATGGCGGTCAGCAGCACCGCCTGCGTGGTGTTGATCGTGTCCAGGCCGAACAGCAGGCACAGGCCCCACACGAACAGCGGCATGAGGGCGTTCTTCATGACGACGCCGTAGGCGACGTTGGAGGTGAAGGACACCTTCTGCGCGGAGAGCACGAGGCCGGTCAGGAACAGCGCGGCGCCGGCGCCCGCGGTGCCGATCGGGGTGAGGGTCTTCTCGATCAGCGTCGGCATGTGCACGCCGCACAGGACCAGGACGAAGGCCAGCATCGGCGCCCAGAAGATGGGCTTGCGGACGGACTTGCCGAGCGCGCTGCCGAAACGGGAGAGCGTGCTCCCGGGAGCGTCCGGCCCGAGCTTGTCGTCCTCCAGCAGGGCGAGGGTGAGCGGCGAGATGGTCATCGATCCCAGGGCGATGCAGATCGCGACGGCGATGGCCCCCGTGTCGCCGACGACGGCGGCGGCCAGCGGCAGTCCGATCGAGGCGTAGTTCGGGAATCCGACGGTGAGGGCCTGGACGGCGGCCGAGCTCTTGTCGAGCTTGAAGACCTTGAGCTGGAGCAAGAGGGTGATCGCGTACACGACCAGCATCGCGATGACGATCACCGCGATGAACGTGCCGTGCGAGGTGATGTCCGTACGGCTCTTGGAGGAGATCGACACGAAGAGCGAGGCCGGAATGGCGAAGACCATCACCAGGTGGTTGAGGGAGGAGACGTTCTGGTTGTCGATGAACTTGCGCTTGCCCGCTCCGTAGCCGAGCGCGAGGGCGAAGAACACCGGTAGGAGGGCGGTAGCGATTTCATTGACCATGCCTCCTACGGTGAGGTTGCGGATAAATAAGGTCTAATGCCCTCATATGCGTGATTCCCTAAATATCCGCATGGATCTCCCCTGACCTGCGCCGATGCGATCCGAGAGGGCGTACGGAGTGACCCAGCACACACCGCCGAACGGGGTCCGCGGAACCGGCGGCGCGCCCGGACCGGGCGGGCCCGGCGAACCGGGCGCGGACCTGGCCACCGCCCTCGCGCCCTACCTCGCGCAGTTCGCGGTCGTGGCCAGGGAGGAGCACCTCACCCACGCCGCGAACCTCCTCGGCGTCAGCCAGCCGACCCTCTCCCGCACCATGTCCCGCCTGGAATCCCTGCTCTCCGTACCGCTCTTCGTCCACGTCGGCCGCGGCATCCGGCTCACCCCCCAGGGCCGCCGCCTGCTGGAGCGCGCCGAAGCGGCCCTGACCCTGCTCGACCTGGCCCAGCAGGAGATCGCCGCCGACGCCGACGCCGAACACGGCCTGGTCCGCCTCGTGCACCTGAAGTCGCTCGGCCCCAGGGTGGTCCCCGCGCTCCTGGGCGCCTTTCACGCGGAGCACCCGTACGTCCGCTTCGAGCTCACCGAAGCGTCGTCGGTGCGGATGATCGAGCTGCTCCGTGCGGGCGAGGCGGACCTCTGCCTGATCGCCCCGGCGCCCGACGCGGCCGGGATCGACTGCGAGACGCTGCGACGCCAGGAACTCCGCCTGGTGCTGCCCGCGGGGCACCGCTGGGCGGGCCGACCGCAGGTGGCCCTCGCCGACTGCCGCCACGAGGCGTTCGTGGCGATGGCCGAGGACTACGGCACCCGGCGCATCGCCGACGGCCTGTGCCGGGAGGCGGGCTTCGTGCCCCGGGTCGTCGTCGAGACCGATGCCGTCGACACCGTACGGGGCCTGGTCGCGGAGGGGCTGGGCATCGCCCTGCTCCCGTACGAGGGCCTCACCCGCCCCGGCACGGCCGACGTCCCCCTCGCCCTCGCCCCGGGCACCCCGCCCCCCACCCGCTCCCTGTGCGTGGCCTGGTCCTCCCACGCGGTCCACCCTGCGGCGGCGTCCCTGGTCCGCGCGTTCCTGCGCGGCTACCGGCACGAGCCCGGCGCTGGGGCCGTGTGAGCTCCTCCCGGTCCCCGTCAGGGAGCGGCCGGCAGCACGACGCGGACGGTGAGCCCGCCGCCCGGGTTCGCCGTCGCCGTGACCGTGCCCCGGTGGGCGGTGCTGACGGAGCGGACGAGGGCCAGACCGAGCCCGTGGCCGCTGCGGTCGCTGCCGACCCTCGCCCCGACCCGGTAGAAGGGCTCGAAGAGCCGGTCCAGCACGGCCTCGTCGACCTGCGGTCCGGTGTTGCCGACCTCGGCCACGACCACGCCTGCGTCCCTCTCCGGCCCCTCCTCGCGGTGGACGGACAGGTGTACCGCGCCCCCCGATGGGAGGTTGTGGGTGAGCGCGTTGTCCAGCAGGTTCAGCAGCAGCTGCCTCAGCAGCGTCGTGTTCCCGGTGACCGCGCAGCGCTCCTCGCTCTCCGCTTCGAGCCGGATCCCGTACGAAGCCGCCTGCCCGGCCCGCTCGGCGGCGGCCCGCTCCGCGAGGGCGCCGAGGTCCACCGGGCCGGGGTCGAAAGGAGCCCGGTCCGCGGCGGCCAGGTCGAGGAGCGCCCGTACGACGTGGATGTTGCGTTCGTTGGTCTCCCACAGCATCGGGACGAGCTCCGACAGCTCCTCTCCCGTCGGGTCGTCGCCCGCGAGCTGGAGCAGGGTACGGGTGGTGGCCAGCGGGGTCAGCAGCTCGTGCGAGGCGTTCGCGGCGAAGCGCTGGTGCGCGGCGAAGGACTCCTCCAGCCGGCCCAGCATCCCGTCGAAGGTGTCGGCCAGCTGCTTGAGCTCGTCCTCGGGCCCGGCCGCGCCGATGCGGTCCCGGAGGTTGCCGTCGGCGGCCCGCGCGGCCGCCTCGCCGATGGTGTGCAGCGGGGCGAGGAGCCGTTTGGAGAGGACCCAGCCGGCGCCGAGCCCGAGGACCATCACCAGGAGCACCCCGCCGACGGAGAAGGTGAGGACGGTGGACCACACCTCCTCCTTGGTGGTGATGTCGGCGGGGGAGCCGGTCTTCAGCCCCTCGGCGAGCGTCGGGCAGGGGATGCTCCCGGGGTGCGCGGGGAGGAATCCGGGCGGGGTGCAGACCTGTGGCGGCACGGACCCGGCGGGGACGTCCACCGTGCGGGTGAGGTCGTAGGTCGGCACGAAGCGCATGCCGACGTAGATGATCGCGACCATCAGCGCACCGCACACCCCCAGTGCGCCGCCGAAGCCGAGGAAGAGCCGGCCGTGGATGCTCAGGGACCGCCGTCCCGACGCGCGCGGCACGGGCCGTCTCATGCGGGGCCCGATTCGGCGCCCAGGTAGTAGCCGGCGTTGATCGCGGTGTGCACCAGCCGCGGTTCGCCGAGCTTCTTGCGCAGGGTGTGCACGACGAGGCGGGCCGCGTTGGTGAGGGGGTCGGTGTGCGCGTCCCAGGCCTTGTCCAGGAGGTACTGGGCGCTGAGCACACCGCCCTCGGCGCGCATCAGGAGTTCCAGCACCGCCAACTCCTTGCGGGTGAGCCGGATCTCGGTGCCGGCACGGGTGACCTTGTGGCGGTGGGTGTCGAATTCGATTCCGGCGTACGACAGGACCGGGGCGTGCGTCATCGGACTGCGGCGGTACAGGGCCCGCAGCCGGGCCACCAGTTCGGGAAAGTCGAAGGGCTTGGCGAGATAGTCGTCGGCGCCCAGTCCCAGGCCCTCGACCTTGTCGCCGAGGCGCCCGGCGGCCGTCAGCATCAGCACCCGGCATCCGAGCCGCATCTCCACGATCCGGCGGCACACCTCGTCCCCGTGGACCACGGGCAGATCGCGGTCGAGGACCACGGCGTCGTAGTCGTACACGGCCACCCGCTCCAGGGCCGTCGCCCCGTCGTGCACCACGTCCACCGCGATGGCCTCCCGGCGCAGGCCCATCTCCAGGGCCCGTGCCATGTACCGCTCGTCCTCGACCACCAGCACGCGCACGCGCGACAACCTTTGCTTTTCATTAATTCACCGGGGCACGCCCCCGGCCCGGCCGCCGTTTCCGGTCCCGTACCGCACCCGTCTTATCAAACGCCGCATTTGATCCGTGTATGAAGCACGGGGCGCTGCCGGAATTCGCATACACCGCTCAAAAACCCGCCTTCGTAGCGTGGCGGCCATGAATCTGTTCAAGCGAGCCTGGTGGCGGCTACGGGGCCACCTGGGCAAGACGGTGATGCTGGTCGGGCTCTTCTTCGTCATCTGCACCCTGGTCCTGTCGGGGTTCCTGATCCAGTCGGCCGCGGCACGCGCCGCCGAGTCGGCGAAGAGCAGCGTGGGCGCCGTGGCCACGATGCAGCTGGACGTGAACGCCCTGATCAACTCGGGGAAGTCGCAGAAGCCGTCCGGCGGGCGGGGCGGCATGATCGGCGCCGAGGGAGACCTGAGCCGCGGACTGGTGGACAAGATCTGCACGTCCTCGGTGGTGACGCGGTGCAACTACTCCAAGGACGGCGTCGCGGCCCCCACCGACCAGGTCAAGCTCCACCAGCCGGTCCCGAAGCCGGCCGGCCAGGATTCCAGCGGCGTGGACTTCTTCAAGGCGGACGGCGTCCGCGACCTGGACGCGGTCTCCGCCTTCCGCAACGGCGAATCGAAGATCATCGCCGGTTCCGGCATCACGCCCGAGACCAAGAACGACATCGTGGTCATCGAGGAGCGCGTGGCCAAGGACAACCACCTCGCGGTCGGCGACAAGATCAAGCTCAACGCCAACATCCAGAACCCGGACGGCCGGCTCGGCACCAAGGAAATGGACTTCACCGTCGGCGGCATCTACACCAACGGCGTCCCCGACCCCCGCGCCTACCTCCCGCCGATGATGGCTCCCTCGAACCAGATCTACGTCAGCCCGGACGGCGCGACCCGCCTCGACGGCAAGGAGCCGGGCGCCGACGGAGGCGTGCTCAAGCAGGCCACCTTCACCCTGCGCGACCCCGGCGACATGGACAAACTGAAGGAGGACGCGAAGGCGGCCGGAGCCGATCTCCAGATCTTCCCGCTGACCGTCAACGACAAGCAGTACAAGACCCTCGTGGGCCCGATCGGCAAGACGGCCGACTTCGCCTCCCTCACGGTCTGGCTGGTGGCCGTCGCCGGCACGGTCATCCTCGCCCTGATCATCGCCTCCAACCTCCGCGAACGCCGCAAGGAGATGGGCATCCTGCTCTCGCTCGGCGAGAAGAAGCCCAAACTGCTCGGGCAGCACCTGGTCGAGGTGATCGTCTGCGCGGTGCTGGCCATCGGCTTCGCCGCGGCGGCCAGCCAGTTCCTCTCCCAGGCCATCGGCGACCGGCTGCTCTCCGGCGAGGTCTCCTCCGCCAACGAACAGGCGGCGAACGAGGCCAACAGGCCCGACCCCTCGAACGTCAACGGCGGCGCGAGCGTCGACGACGAACCCAGGACCGAGCCCATCGACTCGATGGAGGTCCGGCTCGGCCCCGCCGACCTGGGCAAGATCGGCGCCACCGGACTGGGCATCGCCGTCCTGGCCACCCTGATCCCCGGCGCCCGCGTACTGCGCCTGAACCCCCGCGACATCCTCACGAAGGGCGACTGACGTGGCCACCCCGATCCTCGAACTCACCAACCTCAGCCGCGCCTACCAGAGCGGAAACCGTCGGCGCACCGTCCTCAAGAGCGTCGACTACGCCTTCGAGGCGGGCCGGATGTACGCCGTGATCGGCCCTTCCGGCAGCGGCAAGACCACCCTCCTGTCCCTCGCGAGCGGCCTCGACTCACCCACCACGGGCAGCATCCGCTTCCAGGGCCAGGACGTCGCCCGGCTGGGCCTCGGCCGCTACCGCAACCGGCATGTGGCCACGGTCTTCCAGTCGTTGAACCTGCTCACCTACATGACCGCCGTACAGAACATCACCTCCGCCATGGAGATCACCGGGGTCAAGGGCGTCCACCGCAAACGCCGCGCCGTCGCACTCCTCGACCTCCTCGGCATCGAGAGGTCCGACCAGAACCGCCGCACGCTCCAGCTCTCCGGCGGCCAGCAGCAGCGGGTCGCCATCGCCCGGGCCCTGGCCTGCGAGGTCGACATCCTCTGCGCCGACGAGCCCACCGGCAGCCTCGACCACGAGACGGCGGCCGGAATCATCGAGGTGTTCCGCAAGCTGGCCCACGACGAGGGCAAGTGCGTGATCGTGGTGACCCACTCGCGGGAGGTCGCCGGCGCCTGCGACGAGGTCCTGCAACTGAAGCGGGGCAAGCTCATCAGCGCATGAGCGCGGGCCGCAGCCATCCCCGCATGGCTGCGGCCGCTGCTCCGGCCGCCCCCGGGAGCACGCGACGGCGGGGCGCGGGCAGGCACGAGGGCCGTGCCGCCGTCCGAGTGGTCCTGCGGGATCCGGCCCGTCCGCGCGACCGTGAGCGGCGAACCCCTTCCGGATCCCGTGCGGATCACGAACGGGACCACACCTCAGTGGGGAAGCACCATGCGAACGCGCAAGAGCACCATCGCCCTCTCGGTCGCCGTGGCCGCGGCCGCGGCCCTGTCCGCTCCCGTCCTGGCCTCCGCCGATGCCGGGGACACCCGTGCCATGGACCGGATGGAGCGCGGGTCGCTGACGGCGGTCGGATTGACCACCGACCAGCGACTGGTGGAGTTCATGGTCGACCGGCCGGCGAAGACCACGCCGATCGGCAAGGTGTCCGGCCTCATGGGCGACACCAGGATCGTGGGCATCGACTTCCGGGTCCAGAACGAGAAGCTCTACGGCGTCGGCGACAAGGGCGGCGTCTACACCCTCAGCACGGACGACGCCAAGGCCATGAAGGTCTCCCAGCTCACCGTCGCCCTCAACGGGGCACGGTTCGGCGTGGACTTCAACCCCGCCGCCAACCGGCTGCGCGTCATCAGCGACACCGGCCAGAACCTGCGCCACAACATCGACGACAACGCCGCCCCCCTCACCACCACGGTCGACGGCACTCTCACCAACCCGACGACACCGCCGTCCACCGCCATGGGCGTCACCGGCGCCGCGTACACGAACAACGACCTCAACACGGCCACCGCGACCACGCTGTTCGACATCGACACCACGGCCGACCGCGTCTCGCTCCAGTCCCCGGCCAACGCCGGCCTGCTCGCCCCGACCGGCAACCTCGGCGTCAACGCCGGCCCCGACGCGGGCTTCGACATCTACTTCTCCCCGAAGCACGGGACCAACCAGGGCTACGCCGCCCTCAACACCGGCAGCACCTTCCGCCTGTACGGAGTCGACCTCCTCACCGGAGCCGCGCACGACATGGGAGCCTTCTCCAAGAATCGCCAGGTCACCGATCTCGCCCTGCCGCTGAACCAGGGCTGACCCAGGGTGGGCCGCGGCCGCGCGCACAGCGGCGCGGCCCACCGGTACGCCCCCGCCGCCCGCGTACACCCCGCGTACACACGGCCGACAAGAGACCGTCACACCGGAGCGGAATCGGCGCCCGGCCACGGGTCGTTGACGCTTGCATGACTGTCGGAGTAACTCTTCACACGACCGGGCCCGAGAACCAGATCGACGCCACCGTGCGGCTCGCCCAGCAGGCCGCGCGGGCGGGCCTGCGCTCGGCCTGGTTCGGGCAGACCTTCGGGGCCGACTCCCCGCAGCTCGCCGCCATCGTCGGGCGGGAAGTACCGGGACTGCAGGTCGGCACGTCCGCCATCCCCGTCTTCGGCCGCCACCCGCTGATCGTCTCCAGCCAGGCCCAGACCGCCCAGGCCGCCACGCACGGCCGCTACCACCTGGGGCTCGCCCTCGGTACGAAACTGCTGACCGAAGGCGGCTTCGGCATCCCCTTCGAACGCCCCGTCGCCCGCCTGCGGGAGTTCCTCACCGCCCTGCGCGGGCTCACCGAAACCGGCGCCGCGGACTTCCACGGCGAACTGCTCACCGCCACCACGCCGATCCCCGCCCGCGTACCGGGAGCCGAGCCCCCGGTACCGCTGCTCGTCGCCGCGATGGGCCCGCAGGCGCTCCGCGTCACCGGCGAGCTGGCCGACGGCGTACTGCCCTACCTCGCCGGGCCGCGCGCCCTGGCCGAGCACATCGTCCCGGCCGTCACCGCGGCCGCCGAGGCCGCGGGACGGCCCGCGCCCCGCATCGTGGCACTCGTCCACGGCGTGGTCACCGACGACGTGGAGTCCGTGCGCGCGAAGGCAACCGAGCAGCTCGCCTTCTACGAACAGATTCCCTCCTACGCCAGGATCGTGGAACTCTCCGGCGGCAGACGGGCCGCCGACGTGGCCGTCATCGGCGACGAGAAGACGGTCGCCGCCGAGGTCCGGCGCTACCGGGACGCCGGGGCGACGGAAGTGGTGTTCTCGGGCACCGACCTCGCCGGAGACGCCGACCGGCTGCGCACCTGGGAGCTCCTGGGAGAACTGGCGCACTGAACTTTCCCCGGGACGGCCCCGCCGACGAAGTTACCGCAGGGTAGTCTCAAGCCGAGCCGGAGCGGCAGCATCCGGTCCTGTGAAGGGGGAACCATGCCTCGTACGCTGACGGTGTCCGACAGCATCGTCGTCCGCGCCCGTCCCGCAGAGGTCTACCGGCGCGTGTCCGATCCCGCACGGATGGGGGAGTGGAGCCCGGAGAACCTCGGTGCCACCGTGCACGGCGGCACCCGCGAGCCGAGCGTCGGGATGGTCTTCGACGGGCGCAACAAGCGCGGCGCCTTCCGCTGGACCACCCGGTGCACGGTGACGGCGCTCGTGCAGGACGAGCTGTTCCGTTTCCGGGTGCATGCCATCGGTGTCACGCGGCCGCGGCTTCCGGGGCCCATCGCCACGTGGGAGTACCGCTTCGAGGCCGTACCGGAAGGGACCCGGGTGACCGAGACGTGGACGGACGACCGCCGCTCGTGGCCGGACTTCGTGGCGAACGCCTTCGACCGGGTCGCGACGCGCGGAAGCGTCTTCGCCGAGTTCCAGCGCCGGAACATCGCCACGACCCTGCGCAACCTCAAGAAGGCTCTGGAAACCGGCTGAACGGGCCGACCGGCGGGCATCCGGTCGGTCCTGTCAGGCCAGGCCCGCCTCGATGGCCCGCCGGACGGCGGCCGCCCGGTCCGGGATGCCGGCCTTGGCGAACAGGTTGTTGATGTGGGTCTTCACGGTGGCCTCGCTGACGAAGAGCCTCTCGGCGATCGCCCGGTTGGGCAGGCCCTGGCCGATCAGCGCGAGGACCTCGCGTTCGCGGCGCGTGAGGTCCCCGGGCAGGACGGATGCCGGCACGGACGCATCCGTGGTCGTGGTCGAGGTCGCGGTCGGGGCCGTGGGCGTGGCCCTGGCCGTGTTCCTGACGCTGGCGAGCAGCCGGTCCTGTACCTCGCGGTCGAGTACGGACTGACCGGCGGCGGCCGCCCGGATCGCGCGGGTGATGTCCTTGCGCCCCGCGTTCTTCGTCAGGTATCCCCGGGCTCCCGCGCCCAGTGCGCCCAGGATCGAGTCGTCGTCGGCGAAGGTGGTGAGCACCACCACCGCCACCTGCGGGTACTGCTCGGACAGCCGTCGGGTCGTCTCGATCCCGTCCATGACGGGCATCCTCAGGTCCATCAGTACGACGTCCACCGGCCCGGCGGCCACGGCCGCCAGCACCTGCGTCCCGTCAGCGGCGGCCGCCACGACGTCGATGTCCTCGGCCAGGCCCAGTACCGCGGCGAGCGGCTCCCGGACGGCGGCCTGGTCGTCGGCGACGATCACCCTCAACCTACGGCGCTCCTCGGTCGGTTCGCTCATCCCGGGATCACTGCCTCCACATGCCATCCGCCCCGCTCCGGCCCTTCGGTGACCGGGCCCGCGGTGACGGTTCCATTCAGTAGGGCGACGCGCTCGCGCATGCCGATCAGGCCCATCCCGCTGCCGGGCCCGGCGTTCGCCGGGCGGGTGCCGGGGCCGTTGTGGATCCGCAGCGTCGTCGACGCGGCAGCGAAACCCAGCTCCACACCGACGGCGCCCCCCGGCGCGTGCCGGGCCGCGTTGGTCAGCGCCTCCTGGGCGATCCGCAGGAGGTTCTGGGTCACCCGGGTGGGGAGTTCGCGGGCCGTGCCGGTCACGGTGAGGCCGGCGTGGCGGCCCGCGGATTCGACCATCGCGGTCAGGCTCTCCACGAGCGGCAACGCGTCCTCGCGCAGGGCGTGCACGGTCCACTGCGCCTGCTTCAGGCTCTCCTTGACCAGGGCGTGTGCCTTGGCATTGGCTTCCCGGACCTTCTCCAGGTCACCGGTGTCGATCAACGCGTCGGCCAGTTCCAGCTGCATGTTGATCCCGGCCAGCGAGTGCGCCAGTACGTCGTGCACGTCGCGGGCGATCCGGCCGCGTTCGCTCAGCACGGCCGTCCGCGCCTCGGCCCGGGCGGCGCGCTCGGCGGACTCGGACGCCGCGATCACCGCCCGCACCGCCTGGCGCTGGCTGCGGTTGAGGATGCCGATCAGCACCGGAGCGCCGGTGGCCAGGCCGAGCAGCCACGGCAACTGCTCGTGTCCCGGACCGAGATCGAGGTAGAGGGCGCCGGCGCAGAGCACGCTGCACAGTGCCGCGAGCGCCAAGGCCCGCTTGGTCTCCAGCCGGTATCCGATGTGACCGGCCAGGAAGAAGGCGAAGAGGTACCCCGTGCCGCTGCTGAGGCCGGTCAGGGCGGCCGAGGCGACGACGCCGCCGGCCAGCCAGGCGGTGGCGAACCGCTGGGTCGTCGCGTTCTCCGGCAGGCCCCGGGCCAGCAGGGCGGCCGCGCTGAGCACGAAGAGGACGGCGACGGCCAGTCCCCGGCCGCTGAAGCCCATCGGCCGGATCGTCACGGCTCCCACGACGACGACCGCCAGGGTCAGTGCCCACCGGATCCTCGGGTCCTGCCCGGGAACCGGACGCACCTCCGCCTCCGGGGACGGTGCCGTTCCCGGAGGCGGAGGGGTCTTCGTCGGGGGCATGCGCCGAACATACTGCACGGTCACACCGTACGGTTGAGCACGGGCGCGGGGCGGGCCACGGCGAGGCCACGGCTCCGGATGAAGATCGTCGCCAGCCGCGTGACCACCTCGGTCAGGGCCATCAGTACGAACGCCGCCACCCAGGCCTTGTCGCTGGTGATCTGGTGCGCGGCGCTGAACCGGGCCACATCGGCGGCGCCGCCGCCGTGCTCGACCCACAGCTGGAAGCCCATCCGGGCCCCCATGCCCACGACCCACAGCACCGCGGCCACGGCGCCGGCCTTGACCAGGACGTGCCCCCCGTCGGCGCGGACCCGGGTGTAGACGCCGCCCGCGACACCGAGCGCGGCGCCCACGGCGACCAGCACCGTGATCAGTACCAGGTCATTGCCGGCGGTGGGGATGGTGTCCAGATAGGAGTAGGCCACGAAGGCCACGATCCCCAGCGGGAGCAGGAAGGACTTGAGTTCGAGCCGCCCTTCCCGGAGCTGCCGGAAGACGATCAGGAGGAGGGCGATGTCGGTGATCCACTCGGTCGTTGTCATGCTCCCAAGCCTGCTGTGCGGCGGCTCCCGGCGCCTGGACCCAGGGGTGGAGACCAGGGTGGAGATCGAGGCCTCCCTCACGGGCCGGTCCCGCCCCGCACCCGCGGCCGCCGGGCACGGACCGGCGGCCGGCCCGGGCGGGTGCGTCAGGCGCTTTCGGCGGCGAACATCCAGTGGTGCTTCTCGAGTTCGCCGGTGAGGGCGATCAGGAGGTCCTGGGTGACCGGGTCGGGCTTGTCGGTGGCCGCGATGCGTTCGCGCATCCGCGTGGTCACCGTGCTGAGGGCGTCGACGAGGATGCGTACGGCGTCCACGTCCCTGATCCAGCCCTCCGGTACACCGGTGATCGCACTGGCCGAGGCCACCGTGGCGGCTCGGCCGTCCGGGGTGATCCCGAGGGCGGCGGCGCGCTCGGCGACCACGTCGGAGTGGGTGCGTGCCGCGGTGACGACCTCGTCGAGCTGGAGGTGCACGGAGCGGAAGCGGGGGCCGACCACGTTCCAGTGGACCTGCTTGGCGACGAGCGACAGGTCGACCAGGTCCACCAGGGCCCCCTGCAGCGCTTCGCCGACGATCTTGAGGTCGGCTTCGGGGAGGGCGTTCTTGACGACGGACACGGCTGTGTCTCCATTCCTCGGTGCGGCTGTATGCGAACTCAGTCCTACCTACCCGGTGCTTCGGCTTCATATCAGGCCATAAGGCCCATTCGGCCGGGCCATAAGACCGCTGGACAGGAATCGGGCCGCAGTGCAGCGCCGGCACCCCGAAGGGCGTGCGGAGCCCCCTAGGCGGCCATCGCGCGCCGCACGACCAGTACGGCCCGGTCGTCGTCGTGCCGCGTGGCCCCCGCACAGGACATCAGGGCGTCCGCGATCTGCTCGACCGGCGCGCCCCGCGACTCCTCCAGCGCCCGGCGGACCAGGTCCGTGCCGTCGTCAAGGCTGAGTCGCGGCCCCTCCACGAGCCCGTCCGTGAGCAGGGCGAGGGTCTCTCCCTGCCCCAGGTGCCCCTGCGTCAACGGGTACGTCGTACCGTTCTGCACGCCCAGCGGGAGTCCGCCGGGCGTCTCGGGCGCCGAGGTCCCGCCGGCCGTGCACAGGACGGGCAGTACGTGGCCCGCCCGGGCCGACACCACCCGGCCGAGCGGATCGAGGAGCGCGTAGAGGCAGGTCGCGAATCCGGCCGCCCCCATCTGGAGCATGAGTTCGTTCGTCCGCTCCAGAACGCGGTCGGGCGAGGGGTCCTCCCAGGCGTAGGCGTGCATGGCGGTACGGACCTGCCCCATCAGCGCCGCCGCCTGGATGTTGTGGCCCTGGACGTCGCCGATGATGCAGGCGACCCCGCCGTCCGGCAGGGCGATCACGTCGTACCAGCCACCGCCCACCTCCAGGCCCTCGTTGGCCGGCAGGTAGCGGGCAGCGATCTCGAAGCCCTTGATGGCGGGCAGCTCGGCGGGGAGCATGTCCCGC
>NZ_JBSFDF010000042.1:0-67678 GCF_053593795.1 Streptomyces sp. NPDC002104
GCCGGCCTGGCGTTCGCCTGGCCGCGGGACCGCGATCGCCGCACGGGCCCGCCCCCACAGGGGGGCGGGCCGCTCCGGCGTTCGGTGCTGTACGGGCTACTTCGCCTCGGCGTCGCTCCCCGGCTCCACCGGGGCTTCCGCCTTCGGCTCGGTCGCCTCGGCCTCAGGCTTGGCTTCGGGCTCGGCCTTGGCCTCCGACTTGGGCTCTGCCGCGATCTCGGCCTTGGGCTCCGCGACGGGTTCCGCCTTGGGCTCCGCGACGGCCTCCGCCTTGGGCTCTACGGCGGGTTCCGCCTTGGGCTCCGCGACGGCCTCCGCCTTCGGCTCTACGGCGGGTTCCGCCTTGGGCTCCGCGACGGCCTCCGCCTTCGGCTCCGCGACGGCCTCCGCCTTCGGCTCCGCGACGGCCTCCGCCTTCGGCTCCGCGACGGCCTCCGCCTTCGGCTCCGCGACGACCTCCGCCGCTGCCTCCGCCTCCGGCTCCACCGCGGCCTCCGGCTCCACCGCGGGCTCCGGCTCCGGCTCGGGCTCCGGCGCCGCCTCCGGCGTCTTCACCGACTCCAGCAGCAGCTGCGCCACGTCCACCACCGTGACGTGTTCCTGCGCCTGGCCCTCGTTCTTCTTGCCGTTCACCGAGTCGGTGAGCATGACGAGGCAGAAGGGGCAGGCGGTGGAGACGATGTCCGGGTTCAGGGACAGGGCCTCGTCGACGCGCTCGTTGTTGATGCGCTTGCCGATCCGCTCCTCCATCCACATCCGCGCGCCACCGGCGCCACAGCAGAAGCCCCGCTCCTTGTGGCGGTGCATCTCCTGCTGGCGCAGGCCCGGCACGGCCGACATGATCTCGCGCGGCGGCGTGTAGACCTTGTTGTGCCGGCCCAGGTAGCACGGGTCGTGGTACGTGATCAGCCCGTCGACCGGGGTCACCGGCGTGAGGCGGCCCTCGTCGATCAGGTGCTGGAGCAGCTGCGTGTGGTGGATGACCTCGTACTCGCCGCCCAGCTGCGGGTACTCGTTCGCGATGGTGTTGAAGCAGTGCGGGCAGGTGGAGACGATGCGCTTCGCCGACTTCGGCTTCTTCGTCGACTCGTCCTCGTCGTCCTCGCCGAACGCCATGTTCAGCATCGCGACGTTCTCCTGCGCGAGCTGCTGGAACAGCGGCTCGTTGCCCAGGCGGCGCGGGGAGTCGCCGGTGCACTTCTCGTCGCCGCCCATGATCGCGAACTTGACGCCCGCGATGTTCAGCAGCTCCGCGAAGGCCTTCGTGGTCTTCTTCGCCCGGTCCTCCAGGGCGCCGGCGCAGCCGACCCAGTAGAGGTAGTCGAACTCGGAGAGGTCCTCCGCGTCCTTGCCGATGATCGGGACCTCGAAGTCCACCTCCTTGGTCCACTCGACGCGCTGCTTCTTCGCCAGGCCCCAGGGGTTGCCCTTCTTCTCCAGGTTCTTGAGCATCGTCCCGGCTTCGCTCGGGAACGCGCTCTCGATCATCACCTGGTAGCGCCGCATGTCGACGATGTGGTCGATGTGCTCGATGTCCACCGGGCACTGCTCGACGCACGCGCCGCAGCTCGTGCAGGACCACAGCACGTCGGGGTCGATGACCCCGTTCTCCTCGGCGGTGCCGATCAGCGGGCGCTCGGCCTCGGCCAGAGCCGCGGCCGGGACGTTGGCGAGCTGCTCCGGCGTCGCCTTCTCGTTGCCCTCCATGTCCTTGCCGCCGCCGGCCAGCAGGTACGGGGCCTTGGCGTGCGCGTGGTCGCGCAGCGACATGATCAGGAGCTTGGGGGAGAGGGGCTTGCCCGTGTTCCAGGCGGGGCACTGCGACTGGCAGCGGCCGCACTCCGTGCACGTGGAGAAGTCGAGGATGCCCTTCCACGAGAACTGCTCGACCTGCGAGACGCCGAAGACGTCGTCCTCGCCCGGGTCCTCGAAGTCGATGACCTTGCCGCCGCTGGTCATGGGCTGGAGCGCGCCCAGCGCGACCGCGCCGTCGGCGTTCCGCTTGAACCAGATGTTCGGGAAGCCGAGGAAGCGGTGCCAGGCCACACCCATGTTGGTGTTCAGCGAGACGACGATCATCCAGATCAGCGACGTGCCGATCTTGATCATCGCGGTGAGGTAGATGGCGTTCTGCAGCGCGCCGAGCGACATGCCCTTGAACGCCAGCACCAGCGGGTACGACACGAAGTACGCGGGCTCGTACGAGTCCACGTGGTGGATCGCGCCTTCGAGGCCGCGCAGGCACAGGATCGCGAGGCCGATGGTCAGGATGATGTACTCGACGAAGTACGCCTGCCAGGCCTTCGAACCCGCGAAGCGGGACTTGCGGCCGGCCCGCGAGGGCAGCGACGCGAGGCGGATGCCCATCAGGACGACGATGCCGAGCACCGTCATCAGGCCGATGAACTCGATGTAGAGCTCGAAGGGCAGGAAGCCGCCGACGATCGGGAGCACCCAGTCGGCCTGGAAGAGCTGCCCGTACGCCTGCAGCAGCGTGGGCGGCAGCGTCAGGAAGCCGATCGCGACGAACCAGTGCGCGAAGCCGACGAGGCCCCAGCGGTTCATCCGGCTGTGGCCGAGGAACTCCCGGACCAGGGTGATCGTTCGGGACTTCGGGTCGTCCGTACGGCTGCCTGCCGGTACGGGCTGTCCGAGCTTCACGAAACGGTAGATCTGCGCCACGGCTCGGGCGAGCAGCGCGACGCCGACCACGGTCAGGACCAGCGACACGATGATCGCGGCGAGTTGCATGGGAGGGCTCCTCGGGCGGCACTTACTAAGCGGTAACTTATCCAGTCAAGGCTTGAGGTTACCCAGTCCCGACGCCGCAATGTAGCCGAGCGTGCGGTGATCTGCGTCGCTCAGGGTCGCCTGTGCCGCCAGGCCGCCCGCGGGGTCTGAGCGAGGATCGCCAGGTCCATCCCCAGCCAGTGGTTCTCCACATAGTGCCGGTCCAGCAGGTCCATCTCCTCCCACGGCAGGTCCGAACGCGCGCTCACCTGCCACAGCCCGGTCATCCCGGGCCGTACGAGGAGCCGCTCGGGCCGGTCGCCGCCGGGCTGCGGCCGCGGCCCGACCAGCGACATCTCGCCCCGCACCACGTTGAGCAGCTGTGGCAGTCCGTCCAGCGCGCACCGCTCCAGCGCCGCCCCGGGCCGGCCCTTGCCGGCGCGGAAGCGCCACGCCCGGTACGGCCGCCCGGCCAGGCCCGCCGCCGGTTCGCGTACGAGGACGCCCGCGCCCTGGGTCGCGTACAGCAGGGCGGCGGTCAGCAGCAGCGGTACGAGGAGCACCCCGAGCAGCAGCGCCGCCCCGGCGAGGTCGAGCACCCGCTTGGCCGAGGGCGGGGCCGGGAGCTGCGGCACGGCGGGAAGCGGGAGCGGGAGCAGCTTCTGCATGCCAGCACGGTGCCGCACCCCTCCGGCGGTGCGCGGGTGCCGCGCGGCCGCGGTGCCCCGAATGGCGCTCCCGGGTATCCCCGGGCGTCTCCTGGCGTACACGGCGTCCCCCCGGCGTCCCCGTGCGCCTCCGGCATCCCCCGGGCGTCCCCGGGCGTAATCGAGCCTCCCTGAGCGTAAGGGGAGCCTAAAGGTTGAGTCCCCTCGACTCACCTCTGTTGACACCGCCGGAGCGGTGGGGCACTCTTGAGTCTGTTCCACTCAAGTCAGCTGGAGGAATCAAAATGGCACGTGCGGTCGGCATCGACCTGGGCACCACTAACTCCGTCGTCAGCGTTCTGGAAGGCGGAGAGCCCACCGTCATCACCAACGCCGAAGGCGCCAGGACCACGCCGTCCGTCGTCGCCTTCGCCAAGAACGGCGAGGTCCTCGTCGGCGAGGTGGCCAAGCGCCAGGCGGTCACGAACGTGGACCGGACCATCCGCTCCGTCAAGCGCCACATGGGCACTGACTGGAAGATCAACCTGGATGGCAAGGACTTCAACCCGCAGCAGATGAGCGCCTTCATCCTGCAGAAGCTGAAGCGCGACGCCGAGGCGTACCTGGGCGAGAAGGTCACGGACGCGGTCATCACCGTCCCGGCCTACTTCAACGACTCCGAGCGCCAGGCGACGAAGGAGGCCGGCGAGATCGCGGGCCTGAACGTCCTGCGTATTGTCAACGAGCCGACGGCCGCCGCCCTGGCCTACGGTCTCGACAAGGACGACCAGACCATTCTCGTCTTCGACCTCGGTGGCGGCACCTTCGACGTGTCCCTCCTGGAGATCGGCGACGGCGTCGTCGAGGTGAAGGCCACCAACGGTGACAACCACCTCGGTGGCGACGACTGGGACCAGCGCGTCGTCGACTACCTGGTGAAGCAGTTCCAGAACGGTCACGGCGTCGACCTGTCCAAGGACAAGATGGCGCTCCAGCGTCTGCGCGAGGCCGCCGAGAAGGCGAAGATCGAGCTGTCCTCCTCCACGGAGACCTCGATCAACCTGCCCTACATCACGGCGTCCGCCGAGGGCCCGCTGCACCTGGACGAGAAGCTCACGCGCTCGCAGTTCCAGCAGCTGACCGCGGACCTGCTCGACCGCTGCAAGACCCCGTTCCACAACGTCATCAAGGACGCGGGCATCAACCTGTCCGAGATCGACCACGTGGTCCTGGTCGGCGGCTCCACCCGCATGCCGGCCGTCGCCGAGCTCGTCAAGGAGCTCACCGGCGGTCAGGACGCCAACAAGGGCGTCAACCCGGACGAGGTCGTCGCCATCGGCGCGACCCTCCAGGCGGGCGTGCTCAAGGGTGAGGTCAAGGACGTCCTGCTCCTCGACGTGACCCCGCTGTCCCTGGGTATCGAAACCAAGGGCGGCATCATGACCAAGCTCATCGAGCGCAACACCACGATCCCGACCAAGCGGTCCGAGATCTTCACGACGGCCGAGGACAACCAGCCGTCCGTGCAGATCCAGGTCTACCAGGGCGAGCGCGAGATCGCGGCGTACAACAAGAAGCTCGGCATGTTCGAGCTGACCGGCCTGCCGCCGGCCCCGCGTGGCGTCCCGCAGATCGAGGTCTCCTTCGACATCGACGCGAACGGCATCATGCACGTCACTGCCAAGGACCTGGGCACTGGCAAGGAGCAGAAGATGACCGTCACCGGCGGCTCTTCGCTCGGCAAGGACGAGGTCGACCGCATGCGCCAGGAGGCGGAGCAGTACGCGGACGAGGACCTGCGCCGCAAGGAAGCGGCCGAGTCCCGCAACCAGGGCGAGAGCCTGGTGTACCAGACGGAGAAGTTCGTCAAGGACAACGAGGACAAGGTCCCGGCCGACGTCAAGGAAGAGGTCGAGGCCTCCATCGCCGAGCTGAAGGAAAAGCTCAAGGGCGAGGACGCGGCCGAGATCCGCACCGCGACCGAGAAGCTCGGTGCCGTCAGCCAGAAGCTCGGCCAGGCGATCTACGCCGACGCCGGTGCCCAGGCCGCCGGTGGCGCGCCGACCGGTGACGCCGGCCAGGCCGACGCCAACGACGACGTCGTCGACGCCGAGATCGTCGACGACGAGAAGCCGAAGGGTGGCGCTGCCTGATGTCGGAGGAGACCCCGGGCTTCGACGAGAAGCCCGAAGTCCCCGCCGACGGCACGCCCGAAGACGACGCCGCCGAGCCGAAGGCCGCAGCTTCCTCCAAGGAGGAGGCCGCGGCCCCGGCCGGGGATTCCGCAGCAGCACCCGACGTCGCTCTCCTGGCCCAGCTGGACCAGGCCCGTACCGCGCTCGGCGAGCGCACCGCGGACCTCCAGCGGCTCCAGGCGGAGTACCAGAACTACCGCCGTCGCGTGGAGCGGGACCGGATCGCCGTCAAGGAGATCGCGGTCGCGTCCCTCCTGACGGAACTGCTCCCGACCCTGGACGACATCGGCCGGGCGCGGGAACATGGCGAGCTGGTCGGCGGCTTCAAGTCGGTGGCCGAATCGCTGGAGACCGCCGCGGCCAAGATGGGCCTGCAGCAGTTCGGCAAGGAGGGCGAGCCCTTCGACCCGACGATCCACGAGGCCCTGATGCACTCGTACGCGCCGGACGTCACCGAGGACACCTGCGTGGCGATCCTGCAGCCGGGGTACCGCATCGGCGAGCGTACGATCCGTCCCGCGCGGGTCGCGGTGGCCGAGCCCCAGCCGGGCGCGGCCCCGAAGTCCGAGGCGGCGGAAGGCGAGTCCGCGTCGGACAAGGACGCGGATGCCCCCGACAAGGGCTGACGCTGAGGCGCCCTTTGCACGACACGTACGGCACGTAGGACAAGAAGCGGTCCGAGAGGAGGGACACCGGGGATGAGCACGAAGGACTTCGTCGAGAAGGACTACTACAAGGTTCTCGGTGTCCCGAAGGACGCCACCGAGGCCGAGATCAAGAAGGCCTACCGGAAGCTCGCCCGCGAGTTCCACCCGGACGCCAACAAGGGCGACGCCTCGGCCGAGGAGCGCTTCAAGGAGATCTCCGAGGCGAACGACATCCTCGGTGACGCCAAGAAGCGCAAGGAGTACGACGAGGCCCGCGCCCTGTTCGGGAACGGGGCCTTCCGGCCCGGTCCCGGCGGGGGCGGCGGCGGCTCGTTCAACTTCGACCTCGGCGACCTCTTCGGAGGCCAGCAGCAGGGCGGCGCGGGCGGCGGCTTCGGCGGCGGCGGACTGGGCGACGTCTTCGGCGGCCTGTTCAACCGCGGCGGAGCCGGCGCGGGTGCGGGCACCCGTACCCAGCCGCGCCGCGGCCAGGACATCGAGTCGGAGGTCACCCTCTCCTTCACGGAGGCGGTGGACGGGGCCACGGTCCCGCTCCGGATGTCCTCGCAGGCGCCCTGCAAGGCCTGTTCGGGCACCGGCGACAAGAACGGCACGCCCCGCGTGTGCCCGACCTGCGTCGGCACCGGCCAGGTCTCGCGCGGCAGCGGCGGCGGCTTCTCGCTGACCGACCCCTGCGCGGACTGCAAGGGCCGCGGCCTCATCGCCGAGACCCCCTGCGACATCTGCAAGGGCAGCGGGCGGGCCCGCAGTTCCCGGACCATGCAGGTCCGGATCCCGGCGGGGGTCTCCGACTCCCAGCGGATCCGGCTGCGCGGCAAGGGAGCTCCGGGCGAGCGCGGCGGCCCGGCCGGTGACCTGTACGTGGTCGTGCACGTGGACGCGCACCCGGTCTTCGGCCGCAAGGACGACAACCTCACGGTGACCGTTCCGGTGACCTTCGCGGAGGCGGCGCTGGGAGCCGACATCAAGGTCCCGACCTTGAACGGCCCCTCGGTGACGCTGAAGCTGCCCCCGGGCACCCCGGGCGGCCGTACGATGCGGGCCCGCGGCAAGGGAGCGGTCCGCAAGGACGGCACCCGCGGCGACCTGCTCGTCACGGTGGAGGTCGCGGTCCCGACCGAGCTGAACGACAAGGCCCGCGAGGCCATGGAGCTGTACCGCGAGGCGACGGAGTCCGAGGACCCGCGCTCCGCGCTGTTCGAGTCCGCGAAGGGAGCATGACATGGACGGCCGCCGTAGGAGCCACTACCAGCTCACCGATGAGACCCCGGTCTACGTGATCTCGGTGGCCGCCCAGCTCTCGGGCCTGCATCCGCAGACCCTGCGCCAGTACGACCGTCTCGGCCTGGTCTCCCCGGGCCGTACGGCCGGGCGCGGCCGGCGCTACTCGGCCCGTGACATCGAACTGCTCCGCACGGTGCAGGCACTGTCCCAGGAAGAGGGCATCAACCTGGCCGGCATCAAGCGGATCATCGAGCTGGAGAACCAGGTCGCCGCGCTCCAGCAGCGCGTGGCCGAGCTCTCGAGCGCCGTCGACGGCGCGGCCGCCGTGCTCCAGCAGCGCGAGGCCCAGGTGCACGCCTCGTACCGGCGCGACCTGGTCCCGTACCAGGCGCCCCAGCCGGGCAACGCCCTGGTCGTCTGGCGGCCGGCGCCGAAGCGGCCGCTGGGCTGAGGCGGAGCCCGCAGCCCGTGGCCGGACCCGTACGCCCGTAGTGCGCAAGGCCCCGCCCGGACCCTCTCGAAGGGTCCGGGCGGGGCCTCTGTGCGTCTCTGTGCGTCTCTGTGTGCCGCCCTCGGGGCGTCGGAGGCCCGCGGGCAGCCAGGTGGCCGCCCGGGTCCGGCCGCAGGCCGTCAGCGCGGCTCCGGCAGCCCCTCGGCGTCCGTGGGGCCCGAGTCGTGGAGGATGCCGGACTCGGCGATGAGGTAGCCCAGTTGGGCCCTGCTGCCGCTGCCGAGGGCGGTGGCCAGTTTGGCGATGTGCGCGCGGCAGGTGCGCACGTTCATGCCGAGGCGCCGGGCGATGGCCTCGTCGACGTGCCCCTCGATGAGGAGGTGCGCGATGGAGCGCTGCACGCCGGAGATCCCGTCCGGGCTGTGCGTGTAGGTGACCTTGTCGTTCAGCGGTACGGCCCGGCGCCACAGCTGCTCGAAGACCTTGATGAGGTACTCGATCAGTCCGGGGTGCCGCAGTTCCAGCGCCACCCGCCGGTCATGGCTCGCGGGGATGAAGGCCACCGTACGGTCGAAGATCATGAGACGCTCGATGAGCTCCTCCAGTGTGCGGATCTCCACCTTGCCCGTGGAGATCCTGTCCACATAGGCGAGCGTGCCCTGGCTGTGCCGCACGGTGTGCTGGTAGAGCGTACGGATCTTCACGCCGCGGTCGATCATCGGCGAGGCGCGCTCCAGGGACTGACTGAGGCTGAACGTCGGCCGTGCGCCACCCGGCTGGACGGTCAGGGCCTCGGTGTGGCACTCGGCGGTGGCGAGGTCGATGGCCGCGTTGATCTGGTCGAATCCCTCCAGCACCGTGATGGCGTGGGTGTTGGCGGGGCTCTGGGCGCTGAGGGCGAGGAACGGCTCGAAAGCGTCGGTGAGATCCACGGCGGTTCGGCGCCGGTCCTGGATCTCGCGTTCGATCGGGTGGAGCCGCTGGGCGAGCGCGACGGACGGTGGAACCGCGCGGAGTTGGTTCGCGTCGTCCGGGTCGGGGCGCAGCAGGGCGAATTCGAGCAGGCAGGGGGCGTTCTTCACTTCACCGCGGGCGACGCGGCCGGTGCTCAGTGCCGCTGCGTAGAGTCGGGTTCCCTCGGCGCACATCTCCGTGACGGGGTGGTGATGTGTCGGGTTTGTTGTGCTCTGCGGCAAATCTCCACCCCCCAGGGTCCTGAACATGTAAGAACATGATGCATCGTCCCTGTGGCACTGACGTGCCTGAATGAGCCATCGTCTGTCAGTGCGGGGGAGAAGATTCCATCAAGTGAGGACGAAGCCGACCATGTATAAGAGAATGCTTCGCTCGGCGCTTGCCGTTGTTTTCTCCGTCGTCGCGATCTTTGGGGCAGTCGCCGCCGTCAACGGGGACACGGGAAGCGCGGATACCAGTGCGAGTGCGCCCGCCGAGAAGAAGGTCGGGAACGACTTCGGCTGGGACACCATCCCTGCGCGGGTTTCCTGATGACCCCCGACGACCACGGATTCCGCCGTGAAATGGCATCGGCATACCGCTCCGGCTGGCAGTTCATCGATCTCACCAGTGCCATTCCCTATGCCGGTGACTCGCTGAAGGTCACCCTCTTCGGCCAGCCCATCATCGTGGTGCGGGAAGAGGACGAGGACGTCCGCGCCTACCGCTGTCTGCGTCGTCCCCGGGGAGCGCCGCAGCCCGTCCGCTGCGAGATCCGGTACGGCATGGTCTTCGTCAATCTGGACCAGCGTGATCACCAACTTTTCGAGCCCGACTCCGCCGCCACCCCCCGCAGTGCCTGAAGCGATTCCCCTGTCGTCGCAGATCGCTCAGGTACTACCCCCCACACAGCGGCGCCATCGTGGACCTGACCACGATGGCGCCGCTGTGATGTTCCTGTCCAGAGGTCGGAACGCACAGGAACGAGCCGTACGGGAACGGGCCGTACGGGAACGGGCCCGCCGGCGCACCCGGCCGGACGCCTGCGCCTAAGCGCGCCCCATGGCCCGGTCCAGGCTGATCTCCACCACCACCCGGTCCGGGTTCGGCGAGGGCGTCCGCCCGTACCGCTCCGCGTAGCGGCGCACCGCCTCCGCGACCGAGGCCTCGTCGTCACGGACCACCGCGCGGCCCTCCAGGGTCGCCCAGCGCCGCCCATCCAGCTGGCACACCGCCACCCGGGCCCCGCCCTGCGGGCCGCCCTGCGACGCCAGCACGTTGCGGACCTTCTTGCTGTGCTTGTTGCTGATCACCCGTGCCAGCCCGGCCTGCGGGTCGTACGTCACGCCCACCGGGACCACGTGCGGGCTGCCGTCGGGGCGGTGGGTGGTCAGCGTGCAGATGTGCCGCTCCCGCCAGAAGGCGAGGTACTCCGGCGTCGGGTTGAGTACGTCTTGGGTCGGGCGGGCCGTGCCGGCCGGGCGGGGAGTCGACATGCGCGAAGAGTACGTCCCTCCACCTTGAGTGGAATAGACTCAACTTTGTGCAGGTTGCTCATGTAAAGCACACACAGGAGAGGAAGGGAGAAGGCGCACGTGGATGCCGAGCTGACCAACAGGAGCCGGGACGCGCTGAACGCGGCCACGACCAGGGCCGTCAAGGACGGGCACGCGGACCTGACGCCCGCGCACCTGCTGCTGGCGCTGCTCGCCGGCGAGGACAACGAGAACATCACCGACCTGCTCGCCGCGACCGACGCCGACCAGGCGGCCGTACGCGCGGGAGCGGACCGCCTGCTCGCCGCCCTGCCCAGCGTCACGGGCTCCACGGTCGCGCCGCCGCAGCCCACCCGCGAGCTGCTCGCCGTACTGGCCGAGGCCGACGCGCAGGCCGGGAAGCTCGGTGACGAGTACCTCTCCACCGAACACCTGCTCATCGCCCTCGCCGCCAAGGGCGGCGCGGCCGGCGAGCTCCTTTCCGCCCAGGGCGCGACCGCGAAGAAGCTGCTGTCGGCCTTCGAGAACGCAAGAGGAGGGCGGAGGGTGACCACCCCCGACCCCGAGGGCCAGTACAAGGCCCTGGAGAAGTTCGGCACCGACTTCACGGCCGCCGCCCGCGAGGGCAAGCTCGACCCCGTCATCGGCCGCGACCACGAGATCCGCCGCGTCGTCCAGGTGCTCTCGCGCCGGACGAAGAACAACCCGGTGCTCATCGGCGAGCCCGGCGTCGGCAAGACCGCCGTCGTCGAGGGCCTGGCCCAGCGCATCGTCAAGGGCGACGTCCCCGAATCGCTGAAGAACAAGCGGCTGGTCTCCCTGGACCTCGGCGCGATGGTGGCCGGCGCCAAGTACCGCGGCGAGTTCGAGGAGCGGCTCAAGACGGTCCTCGCGGAGATCAAGTCCAGCGACGGCCAGATCATCACCTTCATCGACGAGCTGCACACGGTCGTCGGCGCGGGCGCCGGCGGGGACTCCTCCATGGACGCGGGCAACATGCTCAAGCCCATGCTGGCCCGCGGCGAACTGCGCATGGTCGGCGCGACCACCCTCGACGAGTACCGCGAGCGGATCGAGAAGGACCCGGCGCTGGAGCGGCGCTTCCAGCAGGTGCTGGTGGCGGAGCCGAGCGTCGAGGACACCATCGCGATCCTGCGCGGGCTCAAGGGCCGCTACGAGGCGCACCACAAGGTCGTCATCAACGACAGTGCGCTCGTCGCCGCGGCCACCCTCTCCGACCGCTACATCACCTCCCGCTTCCTGCCCGACAAGGCCATCGACCTCGTCGACGAGTCCATGTCCCGGCTCCGGATGGAGATCGACTCCTCCCCGCTGGAGATCGACGAGCTGCAGCGCTCGGTCGACCGCCTGCGCATGGAGGAGCTGGCCCTGAACAACGAGTCCGACCCGGCCTCGCGCGAGCGCCTGGAGAAGATCCGCAAGGACCTCGCGGACAAGGAGGAGGACCTGCGGGGCCTCACCGCCCGCTGGGAGAAGGAGAAGCAGTCCCTCAACCGGGTCGGCGAGCTCAAGGAGCGCCTGGACGACCTGCGCGGCCAGGCCGAGCGCGCCCAGCGCGACGGGGACTTCGACACCGCCTCCCAGCTGCTCTACGGGGAGATCCCCGCGCTGGAGCGGGAGCTCGTGGACGCCACCGAGGCCGAGGCCGAGGTCTCGCGCGACACCATGGTCAAGGACGAGGTCGGCCCGGACGACATCGCCGACGTGGTCGGCGCCTGGACGGGCATCCCGGCCGGCCGCCTCTTGGAGGGCGAGACCCAGAAGCTGCTCCGCATGGAGGAGGAGCTGGGCCGCCGCCTGATCGGCCAGGGCGAGGCCGTGCGCGCCGTCTCCGACGCCGTACGCCGCACCCGTGCGGGCATCGCGGACCCGGACCGGCCGACCGGCTCGTTCCTCTTCCTCGGGCCGACCGGCGTGGGCAAGACGGAGCTGGCCAAGGCCCTCGCGGACTTCCTCTTCGACGACGAGCGGGCCATGATCCGCATCGACATGTCGGAGTACGGCGAGAAGCACAGCGTGGCCCGGCTCGTCGGCGCCCCGCCCGGCTACGTGGGCTACGAGGAGGGCGGCCAGCTGACGGAGGCCGTCCGCAGGCGCCCGTACAGCGTCGTCCTCCTGGACGAGGTGGAGAAGGCCCACCCCGAGGTCTTCGACGTCCTGCTCCAGGTCCTCGACGACGGCCGCCTCACCGACGGCCAGGGCCGGACGGTGGATTTCCGCAACACCATCCTGATCCTGACCTCGAACCTGGGCAGCCAGTTCCTGATGGACCCGTCCACAGGTGCGGACGAGAAGAAGGCCCGGGTCCTGGACGTGGTGCGGGCCTCCTTCAAGCCGGAGTTCCTCAACCGCCTCGACGACCTGGTCGTCTTCTCCGCCCTGAGCGGGGCGGAGCTGGCCCACATCGCCGAGCTCCAGATCGGCCGCCTGGCCAAGCGCCTGGCCGAACGCCGCCTCACCCTGGACGTGACCCCCGAGGCCCTGGCCTGGCTGGCGGAGAAGGGCAACGACCCGGCGTACGGTGCCCGCCCGCTGCGCCGCCTGATCCAGACGGCCATCGGCGACCGCCTGGCCAAGGAGATCCTCGCGGGCGAGGTCCGCGACGGAGACACCGTCCGCGTGTCGGTGGCGGGCGACGGCCTGCTGGTGGGCAAGGCGCTGTAGCGGGCCCGCGGAAGCCCCGCGGAAGCCTCGCGGAAGCCCCGCGGAAGCCCCGGTGACAAGGCGCTGAAATCCGGCGCGGCACCGGCCCGGAATCCGCCGCCGTACCGGCCCGGAATCCGCCGCCATACCGCCCCAAGCCGGGCCCCGGCACCGCCGGGGCCCGGCTTACCCGGGCCCTACTCCTGTCCGCCCTGCGCGGATCGGGACCTTCCGGGGTGGACACGGGGTGGGCGCGATGGGGGAGGATGGCGGCATCCGCACGAAGGGAAGTCACACGGTGAGCATCGACCCGGCCTCGATTCCGAACTTCGGAGGGCAGCAGCCCGATCCGCAGGCCACTGGACCGGCGGGCCCCGTCGTCCCCGACCAGGACCTGGTCAAGCAGCTCCTGGAGCAGATGGAGCTCAAGTACGTCGTCGACGACGAGGGTGACCTCGCGGCGCCGTGGGAGGACTTCCGCACGTACTTCATGTTCCGCGGCGAGGACGAGCAGCAGGTCTTCTCCGTGCGGACGTTCTACGACCGCCCGCACAAGATCGACGAGAAGCCCCAGCTCCTGGAGTCGATCGACGACTGGAACCGCCGCACGCTGTGGCCCAAGGTCTACAGCCACACGCACGACGACGGCTCGGTCCGCCTGATCGGCGAGGCGCAGATGCTGATCGGCACCGGCGTGAGCCTGGAGCACTTCGTGTCCTCCACGGTCAGCTGGGTCCGCGCGTCGATCGAGTTCGACAAGTGGCTCGTCGAGCAGTTCGGCCTGGAGAAGGACGTCGATTCGGCGGACTCGGCCGACGGGAAGGCCGACGGCGAGGACGGGGACAGCGAGACCAACTAGGTCTCCGCGGGCGCCACGGTCACGGCGCCACCCCGGACACGAGCAGCAGGTACGGCCCGTACGCGTACGAGAGCCCGGCCAGCACCCCGGTCACCACGACCGCGGTGCGCGGCCGGGCTTTCGCCATGAGGGCCGCCACCGGCAGCAGCAGCGGGAACGCGGGCAGCAGGAAGCGCGGCTTCGACTCGAAGAAGCCGGCGCCGCCGTAGGTCATCACCAGCAGCACGCCCGTGTACACCAGCAGCGGCAGCGGGATCCTCCGGTCGGCCGCCAGCAGCCCGGCGAGCACCAGCGCGGCCACCAGCAGGGCCACCGTCACCGTCGTGGCGAGCTCCACCGAGCCCGGCGAGCCCAGGGCGTGCCGGGCGGAGCGCAGCGCCCCCGCGCCGAAGTCGAAGCGCGAGCCCCAGCCGCTCTGCACGGCGAAGTAGCCGCCGAGCGGATCGTCCCGGCGCACGCCGACGAGCAGGACGTACGCGGCCCAGCCCGCGGGAGCGGCCAGCCCGGCGGCCCACACCCGCGCGGGCGCGCGGCCCCGCCGCCGGCAGATCTCGTACGCCGCGGCCGCCGTCACGGCCGCGGCGACCGCGATCCCGGTGGGCCGGGTCAGCCCCGCGAGCACGGCGAGCCCCGCCGCCCACCCCCACCTGCCCCGCAGCAGGGCGTACAGGGCCCAGGCCGCGAAGGCGGCCAGCAGGGGCTCGGTGTAGGCGAGGGTCAGCATGAGCGCGTGCGGCAGCACGGCCCACAGCGCGACGAGCAGCACCCCGGCGCGGACCCCGAGCACGTGCTCCCCGACCCGGTACACGCCCACGGCGGCCGTGCCCGCGGCGATCCAGGCGACGGCCAGCGCGGCGACGGTCAGCGAGCCGGGCAGCACGAGGGAGGCGCAGCGGATCAGGACGGGGTAGAGCGGGAAGAACGCGGAGTCGCTCTGCACGGACCCGATGCCGGGATAGACCTGGGTCCGGCCGTAGCCGTGCTCGGCGATCCGCAGGTACCAGACGGAGTCCCAGGACTCCCCGAGCACCCGTACGGGGCTGCGCCCGGTCCACCACGCCGCCACGGCGGCCGCGAGCACGCCGACGGCGCGCACGGCCGCGTACACGCCGAGTGCGAGGAGCACGCCCGGGACCCGGCGGGCCCGGGCGGTGAGCCGACCGGGCCGGGAGCCGCCCGGCGGCGTCCGCGCGTGCGTCCGCTTCAGCGCCTGCTTCTGCGTCTGCTTCTGCGTCTGCGTCTGCGTCGCCATGCGTCCCGACTTCCTGGGGGCTCCCGGCCGGTCGCCACGATGGGCAAACCCTACGACGACGGGGCCGCCGGGCCCCCGGACCGACCCCGTTCAGAGCCGCCGCAGCCGCTCCACCGCCTCCTGGAGGACGTCCGTGCGCTTGCAGAAGGCCCAGCGGACATGGGCGGCCCCGGCGGCCTTGTCGTCGTAGAAGACCTGGTTCGGGATGGCCACCACCCCGACGCGTTCCGGCAGGGCCCGGCAGAAGGCCACGCCGTCGTGCTCGCCGAGGGGGGTGATGTCGGTGGTGACGAAGTAGGTGCCCTGCGGGCGGAACACCTCGAAGCCGGCCGCCGCGAGGCCGTCGGAGAGGAGGTCGCGCTTGGCGGCGAGGTCCGCGCGGAAGGAGTCGTAGTAGGCGTCGGGGAGGGCGAGGGCCTCGGCGATGGCGTACTGGAACGGGCCCGAGGACACGTACGTCAGGTACTGCTTCGCCGAGCGGACCGCCGTGACCAGCTCCGGCGTCCCCGTCACCCAGCCGACCTTCCAGCCCGTGAAGGAGAAGCTCTTGCCGGCGGAGGAGATGGTGACCGTGCGCTCGCGCATGCCCGGCAGGCTCGCCAGCGGGGTGTGGACGCCGTCGAAGACCAGGTGCTCGTACACCTCGTCCGTGATGACCAGCAGATCGCGCGAGACGGCCAGCTCGGCGACCGCGGCCAGCTCGGCGGGGTTCAGGACGGTGCCCGTCGGATTGTGCGGGGTGTTCAGCAGCAGGAGGCGGGTGCGGGGGGTGACCGCGGCCTTCAGCGCGTCCACGTCGAGGCGGAAGTCCGGGGCGCGCAGGGTCAGCGGAACCCGGACGGCCCCGGCCATGGCGATGCAGGCGGCGTAGGAGTCGTAGAAGGGCTCCAGGGCGATGACCTCGTCGCCCGGCTCCAGCAGGGCCAGGAGCGAGGCCGCGATGGCCTCGGTGGCACCGGCGGTGACGAGCACCTCGGTGTCCGGGTCGTAGGACAGGCCGTAGAAGCGCTGCTGGTGGGCGGCGATCGCCGTACGCAGCTCCGGGACGCCGGGGCCCGGCGGGTACTGGTTCCCCCGGCCGTCGCGGATCGCGCGCACCGCGGCCTCGGCGATCTCGGCGGGGCCGTCGGTGTCGGGGAAGCCCTGGCCGAGGTTGATGGATCCCGTGGCGGTGGCCAGGGCGGACATCTCCGCGAAGATCGTGGTGCCGAAGGCCGCCAGCTTGCGGTTGAGGAAGGGGCGGGCGGGGCCGTTGGTGCGTTCGGGATCGCTCATGGACGCAATCCTGCGGGGAAGCTCTGGACTTGCTCAAGTGTGCTTTGGGCCGCGGACGGCCCGGGCATCCCCCCAGCACGCGGGACGAAGGGGATCCCGCACCCCGGGGAACCGGGGGAGCAGAGAGGGGTCGGGGGATGATCCTCGGAATAGTGATCTTCGTGATCGTGGTCGCGGTGATCGTCGTGGTGGCGGTCAAGTCGGGTGGCGGGGGCCGCGGGGGACGCGCGGGCCGCAGGGGCGGCAGCGCCGCCAGCGGCGGTGCGGGCTGGTGGGCCGGGAGCGACTCCGGAGGTTCCTCCTCCTCGTGCGGCTCCTCGTCGTCCAGCTGCGGATCCTCCTCCAGCTGCGGTTCCTCGTCCTCGTCCTGCGGCGGCGGAGGATGCGGTTCCAGCTGACACGGGGCAGCATGGATCCATGGCCTTCGACGCCGGACCACCTTCGTACCGCGTCCCGCATACGTGAGGCGCCCGCCGGGCACAACTTCCGTCGGGCGTCTTCTTGTTCGGACGTCACGGCCGCGCATTACGGCGTACGGGCGGCATGCGGTTGAACACGTGAACTGTGTAGCCCCCGAGGGGATGTAAACCCCTGCAACTTGGGTAAAAACGCTGTGAGTGCCGTGCCTTTCATGATTCCCTCGGTTGAGTAGACCAGTCCTCGGACCTCCCTGGACTTCCTGTGGACCCGTGCCGGTGTCCCCCCACCCGTTGACTACCGCTGGCGGGCCCCGGCCCATCTCCCTCGCGCGTTTGCGGAGCCGACTCATGCTCACGACCCTCCAGACCACCTATACCGACACGCGTGCCGCCGATCTCGCCTGGGCCCTGGGACGGGAGCGGCTGCCCGCCCTGGCCGTACTGAATCTCGAACTGGGTGACGCGAAAGTGGAGTTGCGTCTGCTCGGAGCCTCCCACCAGGTGCTCCTGGAGGAGGGCGACGTGCTCTGCTCCGAGACCGTCGCCTGCATGCCCGGCAGCAGCACCCCGCTTCCGCTCGGCGTGGCCAAGCGCGTCGGCGACTGGGAGTACGAGTTCGCCGCGCGGGTCGAGAACCTCTCGCGCGGCTCCTTCGCCGGACGGGCCCAGGAACTGCTCGCCCTGGTCGCGGACCACCCGAACGGGCTCGCCGGCACCTTCCCCGGCAGCCCGCACGCCTTCACCGCCATGCTCGCGCAGCGCTACGAGGGCCAGGTCCGGTGGCGGACCTGGCACGCGTATCCGCAGGAAGGGCAGTTGGTCGCCACGCGCACCCGGGTCGGCGTACGGGCCGCGGGAGCCGGCGCGGACGCGGGCACGGCGGGCGCCGCACAGCTGGGGGCACCCGCACCGGTGCTGATCTAGGCGGCCCGGGCCCCTCCCTCCGGGGGCGCCGGCCCCTCTCTCCGGGGGCGCCGGGCCCCCCTCTCCGAGGGCGCTTGGGCCTCCCGGGGCGCCGGCCCCTCCGGAGGCGCCCGGCGCCGATCCGGGGGCCCCGGGGTCGCGGGGTCGCGGAGTTGCCCCGCGGTTACGCCAACTGCCCGAACCAGTGCGCCACTTACACCCATGTGGGTGACCGGATGCGAGCAGGTGGTGACGTACGGTTCGCTTCATGATCGACCGTTCCGCCCCGCGCGGGGTGCTCCGCACCCGGTGGCGCCGCCCTCCGGCTCCGGAGCCGCGCGGTGCGGCCCGCGTCCAGGCCGCCCTGCCCGTACGGCCCAGGACCGGCCGACTCCTCGTCCTGGCCACCGTGTTCGTCTGCGCGGCCTGCGGGCTCGTATACGAACTGGAGCTGCTCGCCCTCGGCTCGTACCTGATCGGCGACTCCGTCACCCAGGCGTCGGTCGTGCTGTCCGTCATGGTCTTCGCCATGGGCGTCGGCTCCCTGCTGGCCAAGGCCCTGCGCGCCCGCCCCGCCTTCGGCTTCGCCCTCGTGGAGGCGGGCCTCGCCCTGCTCGGCGGGCTCTCGGCCATGGCGCTCTACGCCAGCTTCGCCTGGCTGGGGGAGTCCCGGCCCGCGCTGGTCGCCTTCTCCTTCGCCATCGGCGTCCTCATCGGCGCCGAGATCCCGCTGCTGATGGTCCTCATCCAGCGCATCCGCAGACAGGACGCGGGCGGCGCCGTCGCCGACCTGTTCGCCGCCGACTACGTCGGCGCCCTCGTCGGCGGCCTCGCCTTCCCCTTCCTGCTGCTGCCCGTCCTCGGACAGCTCACCGGCGCCATGCTCACCGGCGCCGTCAACGTCATCGCCGGCGGCGGCCTCGTCCTGTGGCTGTTCCGCCGGGACCTGAGCCGCCGCTCCCGCTGGCTGCTCGTCGCCGTCAACATCACCGTCCTCGCCGTCCTGGGCTGCGCCACCGTCCTCGCCGACGACTTCGAACGCGTCGCCCGCCGCGCCGTCTATGGCGGCGAGGTCCGCGTCGCCGTCCAGACAGGAGTGCAGGAACTCGTCCTCACCGGTCCCCCGAACGGCTCACCGCGCTCCCTCGACCTCTTCCTCGACGGCCGCCTGCGGGTCAGCGGCTACGACGAGTACCGCTACCACGAGGCCCTCGTGCACCCCGCGATGACCGGCCCCCACGCCCGGGTCCTGGTCCTCGGCGGCGGCGACGGCCTCGCGGCCCGCGAGGTGCTGCGCTACCGCGACGTCGCCTCCGTGACCGTCGTCGAGCTCGACCCCGGAGTCGTGCGGCTCGCCCGGACCGACCCGATGCTCTCCGCGCTGAACAAGCGGGCCTACGAGGACCCGCGGCTCGGCGTCGTCACCGCGGACGCCTTCCGCTGGCTGCGCTCACCCGGCGCCCGGGCCCGCTTCGACGTCATCGTCTCCGACCTGCCCGACCCCGGGATCACGCCCAGCACGAAGCTGTACTCGCAGGAGTTCTACGGGCTGGCCGCGCGGGCCCTGCGCCCCGGCGGGCGGCTCGCCGTCCACGCGGGGCCGCCCGGCACCAGGCCCCGTACCTACTGGACCGTCGAGGCCACCCTGCGCGCGGCCGGCCTGCGCACCGCCCCCTACAGCGCCGGCGGCCGCCTCTCGGGCTTCGCCGCGGGCCCCGACCGGGTGCTCGGCGCGTCCGCCGCGTCCGCCGCGAAGCTCCCGCAGGACTGGGGCTTCGTCCTGGCGGCCCGCGACGGCGTGCCCCGGCTGCGCGTGGACCGGGAGACGCCCGCCCTGCGGTCCCTGTCCACGCAGTCCCTGGCCGACGCGGCCCGGGACACGGAGCGCACCCGGGTGGCGGGCCTCCCGCCGTCGACGCTGCCGCACCCGAGGTACTCGTAGGGCGCCCGGAGCCGTGGGGTGCCCGGAGCGCCGGAGCGCCGGAGCGCCGCGGGCGACCGCGCGAACACGGCGGATCCGGACCGCAGCACTCGCTGACGGGGAGCGGCCGCGTCGGTAGGCTCGACCGCATGGAGCATCAGGTGTTCGTTCCGGTTCCCGCCGCCGATGTCCGCGCCGTGCTGCGCGACCCCGCCCGGGTGGCACGCTGCGTGCCGGGGCTCCAGCAGGACGCCGACACCGAGGCCGGGCCGCTGTCCGGCCGGCTGAAGGTGCGGGTCGGCGGGCACACCGTCACCTACCGCGGCACCCTCTCCGTCACCGAGCAGGACCCGGACCGCTTCACCCTGGCGGGCGAGGGCACCGAGGTGCGGGGGAGCGGGAGCGTGAAGCTCTCCCTCTCCCTGCGCCTCACCGAGGCGGACGGCGGCACCCGGCTGGAGTTCACCGCCGAGTCCGCCGCCGAAGGCCGCGCCGCCGCCTTCGCGCCCGACGCCTCCGCCACGGCTGGGCACCGCCTCCTGGACCGGGCCGCCGGGCACCTCGCGGCCCTCGCGGTCGACGACGCCGCCGGACCCGGGGACGCGGCCGCGGACAGCGCGGAGCAGGACCGCGGCCAGGGCCGCGACCAGGGCGGCGACCAAGGCCGGGACCAGGACGCGGACCAGGACGCGGACCCCGGACCCGGGTTCACCGAGGTCACCGCGTCCGTGTTCGACACCGACGTGCCGCCCCCGTCCCTGGACCCGTTCCTGGAGGGCACCTTCGAGGGCATGGCCGACCTCGGCGACCTCGCCGGCCCCCCGCGCCCGCCGGCCGAGGCCGCGCACGCCCGCCGCACGATGATCGGCCGCAGCGCGGAAGAGGTCGACCACGCGCCCCCGCGCGGCCGCTACGCCCCCGTCCCCGCCCCCACCTCCGCCACCTCGAACCCCCACCTGCGCTGGATCGCCCCGGCCGCCGCCGTGGCCGTGGCCTCGGCGGTCCTCCTGGGACGGGCCCTGCGCCGCCGCGGCTGAACCGGGACGCGCCCGCTTCCCGCCGTGCGGCCCTGAACACCCCGCCGGGCTGACTAAGGTCATGGCATGAGTACGCAACTGCGCGCCGGCGGCGCCGAGGTGACCATCGACCAGGAGAACGGCTGCCGGATCAGCAGTCTGCGCATCGACGGGACGGAGCTGCTGCGGCAGGGGGACCACTACGGGTCCTTCCCCATGGTCCCGTGGTGCGGCCGGACCAGGAACGGGCAGTTCCAGGACGGCGCGACCCTGCACCAGCTGCCGCTCAACCACCCGCCGCACGCCATCCACGGCTTCGGCCGCGACGCCGCCTGGCGCCCCGCCCGGGCCACCGCCACCGAGGCCGCCTTCACGTACCCGCTCGCCGACCCGTGGCCGTACGAGGGCGTGGTCACCCAGATCTTCGAGCTCGGCGAGAACGCCCTGACCCTGACGATGGGCATCGAGACCTACGGGGACTCCTTCCCGGCGCAGGCCGGCTGGCACCCCTGGTTCCACCGCAACCTGGGCAACGGCGGCGAGGACGTCCGCATCGCCTTCGAGGCCGCCTGGCAGGAGGAGCGCGGAGACGACCACCTGCCCACCGGCAACCGCATCGATCCCAAGCCCGGTCCCTGGGACGACTGCTTCGGCATGCCGTACGGGGTCGACGTCACCCTCACCTGGCCCGACGCCCTGGAGCTGAAGGTCACCAGCCGCTCCGAATGGGTGGTCGTCTACGACGAGGAGTCCGAGGCGGTCTGCGTGGAACCCCAGTCGGGCCCGCCGAACGGGCTGAACAGCCTCCCGCAGCTGGTCACCCCCGTGGACCCGCTGGAGATCTCCACGACGTGGACGTGGCGGCGGCTCGGGTAGTGCCCAATTAAGCTCAGGGTCATGAGTGACGTACGCGATGCGCTTCTGCAGCAGATCAAGGACAAGGCCGTCGTGCACGGCAAGGTGACCCTCTCCTCCGGCCGCGAGGCCGACTACTACATCGACCTCCGCCGGATCACCCTGGACGGCGAAGCCGCCCCGCTGGTCGGCCAGGTCATGCTCGACCTCACCGCGGAGCTGGAGTTCGACTGCGTCGGCGGCCTGACCCTGGGCGCCGACCCGGTCGCCACCTCGATGCTGCACGCCTCGGCCGCGCGCGGTGCGCGCCTGGACGCCTTCGTCGTCCGCAAGGCGCAGAAGGCGCACGGCATGCAGCGCCGCATCGAGGGCACCGACGTGAAGGGCAAGCGCTGCCTGGTGGTCGAGGACACCTCGACCACCGGCGGTTCCCCGCTGACCGCCGTCGAGGCGGTCCGCGAGGCCGGCGGCGAGGTCGTCGCGGTCGCGACGATCGTCGACCGCGGCGCGGCGGACGCCATCGCGGCCGCCGGGCTGCCCTACCTCACGGGCTACCAGCTGGGTGACCTCGGTTTGTCCTAACCCTTGGACGGTGGGTCGTGCTTCCGCACAACTGGTGACTTAGGTCCCCGAACGTCCGGAAGTAGGCCCTGACCTGCGTCTTTTGGGCCGGGGGGTGTGTTTCACGTGAAACACACCCCCGGGATCGGCCCGCGCGGGGCCGTCGCGGAGGTGGAGTGGGGGCCCGAGTCTGGAAAGATGGGCACGACGGCAACGTCGCCCCCAGGTCAGGGCCCGCAATAAGCACACTCCCCGCACATCCAAGGAGCGGACAGATGCCCATCGCAACCCCCGAGGTCTACAACGAGATGCTCGACCGGGCGAAGGCAGGCAAGTTTGCCTACCCGGCGATCAACGTGACCTCGACCCAGACCCTGCACGCTGCACTGCGCGGCTTCGCGGAGGCCGAGAGCGACGGCATCATCCAGATCTCCACCGGTGGTGCGGAGTTCCTGGGTGGCCAGTACAACAAGGACATGGTCACCGGCGCCGCCGCCCTGGCCGAGTTCGCGCACATCGTGGCCGCCAAGTACGACATCACCGTCGCGCTGCACACGGACCACTGCCCCAAGGACAAGCTGGACGGCTACGTCCGCCCGCTGCTCGAGATCTCCGCCGAGCGCGTGGCCCGCGGCCTGAACCCGCTCTTCCAGTCGCACATGTGGGACGGTTCCGCCGAGACCCTGGCCGACAACCTGGCCATCGGCCAGGAGCTGCTCGCCAAGGCCGCCGCCGCGAAGATCATCCTTGAGGTCGAGATCACCCCGACCGGTGGCGAGGAGGACGGCGTCAGCCACGAGATCAACGACGAGCTGTACACCACCGTCGACGACGCGCTGCGCACCGCCGAGGCCCTGGGCCTGGGCGAGAAGGGCCGCTACCTGCTGGCCGCCTCCTTCGGCAACGTGCACGGCGTCTACAAGCCGGGCAACGTCGTCCTGCGCCCCGAGCTCCTCAAGGACCTCCAGGCCGGCGTCGGCGAGAAGTACGGCAAGTCCTCCCCGTTCGACTTCGTCTTCCACGGCGGCTCGGGCTCCACGGCCGAGGAGATCGCCACCGCGCTGGAGAACGGCGTCGTGAAGATGAACCTCGACACCGACACCCAGTACGCCTTCACCCGTCCGGTCGTGGACCACATGTTCCGCAACTACGACGCGGTCCTGAAGGTCGACGGCGAGGTCGGCACCAAGTCGAAGTACGACCCCCGCACCTGGGGCAAGGCCGCCGAGGCGGGCATGGCCGCGCGCGTCACCGAGGCCTGCGCGAACCTGCGTTCCACGGGCACCAAGCTCAAGTAGCCCCGGCTTTCCCGGAAGGGCCCGGCCCCACCGTCCACGGACGGCGGGGCCGGGCCCTTCCCGCGTGCCGGCATTCCCCATCCGACAGACTGTGGGCATGTCTCTTCACCAGAACCTCCTCGGGGGCCCCGCCCCCACCCACCTCCCCGACGAGCCGGGCATCGCGGCCCTCGCCGCGGGCACCCCCGCCGTCGAGGTGGCCGCCGCGCACCCGACCTCCTCCCTGGCCTGGGCCCTCCTCGCCGACGAGGCCTTCGAGGCCGGCCGCACGGTCGAGTCGTACGCCTACGCCCGTACGGGCTACCACCGCGGCCTGGACGCGCTGCGCCGCGCCGGCTGGAAGGGCCACGGCCCGGTGCCGTGGGAGCACGAGCCGAACCGCGGCTTCCTGCGCGCCCTGAACGCCCTGGCCCGCGCGGCCGGCGCGATCGACGAGAAGGAGGAGTACGAGCGCTGCTCGACCTTCCTGCGCGACTCCTCCGAGACGGCCGCGGACGTTCTCGGCGCCTGACGCGAACCCTTCCGCGACCGGGCGGGCTCCTCGCGGGTCCGCCCGGCCGCGGAAGCCCCGGGGCGCGGAAGCCCTCGGCCGCGGCAGCCCCGGGGTGCGGAAGCCTCCGGCCGCGAAAACCTCCGGTCGCGGAAAGTGACGTGCGCCACTGACTATTGAAGCCCTGCGGCAGGACCGTCTTATGATGCGGACAGGGGACCGGAGCTCCACTCACCTCACCGGAAGGAGCGGACCGCTACCCGGAAGCACGTATCGAGGAGACAGCGATGTCGCACGCCCTTGATGCCTCCGGAGACGGCGGTTCGGACACCCCGAACCTCGACTTCGCCGGCACGACCCCCTACGAGGACTACGTCCAGGCGGACGTCCTCACCCACCTCCAGCAGCTGCGCTCGGACGACCCGGGCGAGATGGTCTTCCTGGTCACCACCCAGGTCATGGAGCTGTGGTTCACGGTCATCGTCCACGAGTGGGAGACCGCCTCGAAGGCGCTCCGCGAGGACGAGCTCCCCGTCGCGATGGACGCGCTGAAACGATCCCTCCGCGAGCTGGAGGCCCTCAACGCCTCCTGGCGCCCCCTCGCCCAGCTGACCCCGGGCCAGTTCAACGCGTACCGCTCCGCCCTCGGCGAGGGCTCCGGCTTCCAGTCGGCGATGTACCGCCGGATGGAGTTCCTGCTCGGCGACAAGGCCGCCTCCATGCTGGTCCCGCACCGCGGCGCCCCGCGCGTCCACGCGGAGCTGGAGAAGGCACTCCACGAACCCAGCCTCTACGACGAGGTGCTGAGCCTCCTCGCCCGCCGCGGCCTGCCGGTCCCGCAGTCGGTCCTCGACCGCGACCTCTCGCAGCGCTACGAGCCCTCGGCCGAGGTCGAGGCCGTCTGGACGGACCTGTACGCCACCCCGGACGCCCACCTCGACCTGCACCGGCTCGGCGAGGTCCTGACCGACGTCGCCGAGCTCGTCTGGCGCTGGCGCAACGACCACCTGGTCGCCACCCGGCGCGCGATGGGCGCCAAGACGGGCACCGGCGGTTCGGCCGGCGTGACCTGGCTGGAGAAGCGGGCCCAGAAGAACGTGTTCCCGGAGCTCTGGACGGCGCGCAGCCATGTCTGACACGCACCCGGGCACCGACCTGGCCGTCCGCGCCGAAGCCTTGGACGCGGCCGATCCCCTCGGCAAGCTCCGCGACCGCTTCACCCTCCCCGAGGGCGTGGTCTACCTCGACGGCAACAGCCTCGGCGCGCTTCCCACGGGGGTCGCCGCACGCCTCGCCGAGGTGGTCACGGAGCAGTGGGGCACCCGCCTGATCCGCTCCTGGACCGAGGGCGCGGCCAACTGGTGGAACGCCCCCGAGCGCATCGGCGACCGGATCGCCCCGGTCGTCGGCGCCGCCGCCGGGCAGGTCGTCGTCGGCGACTCCACCAGCGTCAACCTCTTCAAGGCCCTCGTCGGCGCCGCCCGGCTGGCCCCACCCGGCCGGACCGAGCTGCTCGTGGACGCCGCCACCTTCCCCACCGACGGCTACATCGCCGCATCGGCGGCCCGGATGACGGGCCTGCGCGTCGTCCCGGTCGACCCGGCCGCCGCCGCGGAGGCGATGGGCCCCGACACCGCCGTGGTCCTCCTCAACCACGCCGACTACCGCACCGGCCGCCTGCACGACCTGCCCGCCCTCACCGCGGCCGCGCACGCCGCGGGGGCGCTCGCCGTCTGGGACCTGTGCCACACGGCCGGGGCGCTGCCCGTGGGCCTCGACGCCCACGGGGTGGACCTCGCGGTGGGCTGTACGTACAAGTACCTCAACGGCGGCCCCGGCGCCCCCGCGTACCTGTACGTCGCGGCCCGCCACCAGGGCGCCTTCGACTCACCGCTGCCCGGCTGGAACGGCCACGCGGACCCGTTCGCGATGACCCCCTCCTACGAGGCCGCGCAGGGCGTGGCGCGGGCCCGCGTCGGGACCCCGGACATCCTGTCCATGCTCGCGCTGGAGGCCGCCCTGGACGCCTGGGACGGGGTCGCGGTCGAGGACGTCCGCGCGAAGTCCCTCGCGCTGACCGACTTCTTCCTCGACTGCGTGGCGGCGTACGTCCCCGCGGGCAAGGTCGAGGTGGTCACCCCCACCGGGCACGACCGGCGCGCCAGCCAGGTGTCGCTGCGCACGGAGAACGCCGACGGGATCATGCGCGAGCTGATCTCCCGCGGGGTGATCGGGGACTTCCGCGCCCCCGACGTCCTGCGCTTCGGATTCACCCCGCTGTACGTGGGCTTCGCGGACGCGGAGCGTGCGGCGCGCACACTGGGTCACATTTTCGGGTGAACCGGTAGCGAAACGTCACATCACCGCGCGGGCGGGGCTACGGCCCCGCCCGCGCCGGTATCTCCCCGGCCCGCCACGGAGGGGAGCGTTCCGGCCTGATACGGTCCCGCTCTGCCGGACCGGAACACCAGTCCCCCTCGTCCCCTGCGTTACCGGAGGTTGAGCCGATGACGGACCCCGCTGTCGAACGGGACGCCGCCGAGGCCGCCTCGGCCTTCTCCCATCCGCCCGTGACCCCCGACGCCACGGCCGCCTACGGTGAACACCCCGACCAGACCGTCTACTTCCACGCCCCGCGCGGGGAGCGGGCGCAGCCGGGCGCCGCGCGCTCCGCGCCGCTGGTCGTCGTCCTGCACGGAGGGGCCTGGCGCTCCCCGTACGACCGGCAGCACATCAGCCCCTTCGCGGATTTCCTGGCCCGGCAGGGTTTCGCCGTCGCCAACGTGGAGTACCGGCGGGGCCAGTCCCCGGCATCGCTGCCCGTGCCCCATCAGAACGCCGAGGGTCCGGTCGCCGGCCGCTGGCCCGAGACCTTCGACGACGTGGCCGCCGCACTGGACGCCCTCCCGGAGCTGGCCGCCGGCGCCCTGCCGGAGGCCGACCCGCGCCGCATGGTGCTGACCGGCCACTCGGCCGGAGGCCACCTCGCGCTGTGGGCCGCGGCCCGGCACGTGCTCCCGCCCGACGCCCCGGCCGGCTGGAGACTGCCCTCGCCGCCGCTGCTGCGGGGTGTGGTGGCGCTGGCCCCGATCGCGGACTTCGCGGTGGCGGAGGAGCTCGGTGTGTGCGGGGGCGCCTCGGCGCAACTCCTGGGCGGGGCCGAAGCCTTCGCCGCGCGGCGCCCGTACGCCGATCCGGCGGCGCTGCTCCCGACCGGCATCGCGACGGCCGTGGTCCAGGGGCGCGCAGACATCGTGGTCCCGGAGGCGGTGTCGGAGGCCTACGTCGCGGCGGCCGCGCTGGCGGGGGAGATGGTGGGCCTGACCCTGCTGGACGGGGTGGGCCACTTCCCCCTCATCGACCCGGCGGCGGACGCGTGCGCGGTGGTGTCGGAGGAGATCGCACAGCTGGCCTGGTAGCTCCGTAGCTCCGTAGCTCCGTCAGTCCCACTGCTCGTCCGCGAGCGAGGTGACCGGGGCCGGCTTCCCGATGACGGCCAGGGCGATGAAGAAGTTGATCTGGCCGATCGCGATGGTGAGCGTGGCGAGCGCCTTCTCGTCGTAGTGCTCCGCGACCTCCGCGTACAGCGCGTCGGAAACCCGCTCCCTGCCGTACGGGGCCGGCTGGAGGGTCGCCTCCACCAGGGCGAGCGCCGCCCGCTCGGCCCCGGTGAAGCAGCGGGCGTCCGTCCAGGAGGAGACGGCGGTGATCCGCTCCTCGGTCTCCCCGGCCTTGCGCAGGAAACCGGTGTTCAGGGTGGTCAGGTAGGTGTTGCCGACGATCTGCCCGGCGCGCAGGTGGACGAGGCTCATGGTGGTGCGCGGCACGGAGCGGTTGCCCGTGGCCCGGAAGAGGGCGGCGCTGATGTCGGCCAGCTCGGGAACGAACGCGCCGGGGTCGGGCATCCGCGAGCGGGAGGCGGTGGTGGCGGCCGGGGTGCCGGTCGGGGTGCCGGTCGAGGTGTTCGTCGGGTTCGGCATGTTCGTCATGGCTGCTCTCCTTCAGGTCCGCCCCGTTGGCGTCCCACCGCACTGACCCGCGGGACCGCGCGGATGTGACAGGGCGCGGAGGATTTCTTTTCCGGGTGCCCGGGTGCCCGGGTGCCCGGTTGCGCGGGTGCGCGGGTGCGCGGAGAAGGGTGCGGGTACGCCGAAGGGGCGGTGCGCGAGGTGCGCACCGCCCCTTCGGACGGACTGCCGGAGGTGCCCGGACCGCCTAGAGGAACGAGTTGATCTCGATCGTCTCGGTGCGGCCGGGGCCCACGCCGATCGCGGAGATCGGGGCGCCCGACATCTCCTCCAGGGCCTTGACGTACGCCTGGGCGTTCTTCGGGAGGTCCGCGAAGGTCTTGGCCTTGGTGATGTCCTCGGACCAGCCGGGGAAGTTTTCGTAGATCGGCTTCGCGTGGTGGAAGTCCGTCTGCGAGTACGGGAGCTCCTCGACGCGCTTGCCGTCGATCTCGTACGCGACGCAGACCGGGATCTCTTCCCAGCCGGTCAGCACGTCCAGCTTGGTGAGGAAGAAGTCCGTCAGGCCGTTGACGCGGGTCGCGTAGCGGGCGATCGGGGCGTCGAACCAGCCGCAGCGGCGGTCACGGCCGGTGGTGACGCCGCGCTCGCCGCCGATGCGGCGCAGGGCCTCGCCGTCCGCGTCGAACAGCTCGGTCGGGAACGGGCCGGCGCCGACGCGGGTCGTGTACGCCTTCAGGATGCCGATGACGCGGCTGATCTTCGTCGGGCCGACGCCCGCACCGGTGCAGGCGCCACCGGCGGTCGGGTTCGAGGAGGTGACGAAGGGGTACGTGCCGTGGTCGACGTCGAGCAGCGTGCCCTGGCCGCCCTCGAAGAGCACGACCTTGTCCTGGTCGAGCGCCTTGTTGATGATCAGGGTGGTGTCGGCGACGTACTGCTTGATCTGCTCCGCGTAGCCGAGCAGCTCTTCGACGATCTGCGCCGACTCGATCGCGCGGCGGTTGTACAGCTTGGTGAGGAGCTGGTTCTTGCCCTCCAGCGCCGCTTCGACCTTCTGGGTGAGGATCGACTCGTCGTAGAGGTCCTGGATCCGGATGCCGACGCGGTTGATCTTGTCCGCGTAGGTCGGTCCGATGCCGCGGCCGGTCGTACCGATCTTGCGCTTGCCGAGGAAGCGCTCGCCGACCTTGTCGAGGGTGACGTTGTACGGCGTGATCACGTGCGCGTTGCCGCTGACCAGCAGCTTGGAGGTGTCGATGCCGCGCTCGTTCAGACCGCGCAGCTCGGAGAGCAGGACGGCCGGGTCGATGACGACACCGTTGCCGATGACCGGGGTGCATCCGGGGGAGAGGATGCCGGAAGGGAGAAGGTGCAGCGCGTACTTCTGGTCGCCCACGACGACCGTGTGGCCGGCGTTGTTGCCGCCCTGGTAACGCACTACATAGTCAACGGATCCACCGAGCAGGTCGGTGGCCTTTCCCTTGCCCTCGTCACCCCACTGAGCTCCGAGCAGCACAAGAGCGGGCACAGGCGTACACCTCTTCCGGATGGGGCATGTCCAAGGTCAGGGGGCGTACGACGATGTACACCGCAGGCTGAGCCGTCGGACCGGTACCCCGGAATAGACGAAGGCCCTGGCGCAATAGCGCAAGGGCCTCTTGCACAAAGATGCTACCCGAGGAAGGACCGAGGTGTCGGCTCCAGAGCCCACCATGAGCCATGCGGGCGCGCCGGTAGGCGGTCTGCTCGTGCTCGTCGACCCGGTCGCCCGCCGTCTTGACGGCGAGTCCGTGCGAATTGCGAAAGATGTGTTGTCAGCGGGAGCGGCGGCGAAAATTTGTCTCCCGGACTCACGGGAGGAGTTTGCGCGGGCCCTCGCCCGCCGGGGTCATCGGCAGCCGGTGATCGTGGGCGACGACCGTGCGCTCGTACGGGCCGTCGGGCTGCTGCACCGGGAGCGGGCGCTGTCCGAGGGAGCCGTTTCGCTGATTCCGGTGGGGCCGGCGCCTTCCCTGGTACTGGCCTTGCAGCTCGGCGTGCCGCTGTCGGCCGTGGCGGCCGCGCGGGCGGTCCTGGACGGGGCCGTCTGCATGCGGGACCTGCTGGTCGACGACAGCGACGGGGTGGTGCTGGGCGGGATCGGCATCCCGCCGCCGCCCGTGGGGCCCGGATCCGGATCCGGGGCCCGGTCCGGGCCCGGGGGCGTGCCGCGGCCGGCCGGGCCGTCGGTGTGGAACGCGTACCGCTCGCTGGTCCGTACGTTCGGCCGCCCGGCGGGCGCGCCGTCCGCCACCGGGTCCGGTGGCGGCCACCGGCTGCGGGTGGAGGCCGACGGGGTGGTCCTGGCGGACGTGGACGGGCTGGTGGAGGACCTCGCCGTGTCGGCCCGGGAGGGCGACGGGCTCGCGGACGTGCTGGTCCGGATGAGGGCGTTGGCGGCACCGGGTCCGGGCGGCGCGGGCGCGGGCGCGGGCCGGGGGGCCGGCACCGGGGCTGGGCCCGTCCCCGTCCCCGGATCGGGATCCGGGGGCGGAGACGGCTCCGGCCGGGTGGTGCGGGTGCGGGCGTCGGCGGTGACCGTGTCCGGGGAGGACTTCCGCTACCGGTCGGACGGCGGCATCACCGGCCCGGTCCGGCGTCGTACGTGGACCTTGCGCCCCGGTGCCTGGGGGCTGACACTGCCGCTGCAGCGCTGACGCAGGAGGCGGAGGCGGGAGCGATGGCGCGGGGCGGGATCGTGGACGTTCCCTGGTGGATCGGGGTGGTCCGGTGGGTGACGCTCACCGGGGCCGCCCTGTGCGCGTTCGCCAGGAACGCGGGGATCGGCGCGGCCTACGACGACCCGACGGTGTCCTTGAGGGTGGTCGGCCGGAGCGCGGACGAGCGGAGCTGCGTGATGCCCTGGCGGGACCGTGCCTTCGGGGAGCAGGAGCGGACCGCCGCGTTCCGTTGCCCGGCGCAGGAGGCGAAGGCGGCCACCCACCGGCCCTGGCGGGGCCGCCTCCACGAGGTCGGCGCAGCCGGCCCGGGCGTGCGGTGGGCGGGCCCGCTGGGCGCCCTCGGCGTGATGACGACCGCCTCCGGCTTCGTCCTCGGCATCCGCAGGAACTTCGTATGGTGACCGGCGACCCGGCCGGCGAGCCGGCCGACGAGCCGCCGATGGCCGGGGCGCCGGTGCCGCCCGGGGCGTCCGTGCCCGGAGTGCCCGTCACGGAGCTGCCCGTGACGGAGTCGTGCGTGCCTGGGCTGCCGGTGTCCGGGGCGTCCGTGTCCGGAGTGCCCGTGACGGAGCTGCCCGTGCCCGGAGTGCCCGTGCCCGGAGTGCCCGTGCCCGGGGTGCCGGTGCCCGGGGTGCCGGTGCCCGGGGTGCCGGTGCCCGGGGTGCCGGTGCCTGGGCCGCTGGTGGCCGGGTCGTCCGTGCCCGGAGTGCCCGTGACGGAGTCGTGCGTGCCCGGAGTGCCCGTGCCCGGGCTGCCGGTGGCCGGGGCGTTCGTGCCTGGGGCGCCCGTGACGGAGCTGCCCGTGCCCGGAGTGCCCGTGCCCGGGGTGCCGGTGCCTGGGCCGCTGGTGTCCGGGTCGTCCGTGCCCGGGGTGCCCGTGCCTGGGCTGCTGGTGTCCGGGTCGTCCGTGCCCGGATTGCCCGTGACGGAGTCGTGCGTGCCTGGGCTGCCGGTGTCCGGGGCGTCCGTGTCCGGAGTGCCCGTGACGGTGCCGCCCGTGCCCGGAGTGCCCGTGCCTGGGCTGCCGGTGGCCGGGCCGCCCGTGCCTGGGGCGCCCGTGACGGAGCTGCCCGTGCCCGGGGCGCCCGTGCCTGGGCTGCTGGTGGCCGGGGCGTCCTTGCCTGGATTGCCCGTGACGGAGTCGTGCGTGCCTGGGCTGCCGGTGGCCGGGCCGTCCGTGCCCGGAGTGCCCGTGTCTGGGCTGCCGGTGGCCGGGGCGTTCGTGCCTGGGGTGCCCGTGACGGAGCTGCCCGTGTCCGGGGTGCCCGGGGAGGCGGACGTGCGGGATGCGCTTGGCGACTGGCGGCAGGACGCGCTGCTGATTCTGCTGCTGCCGGTGCTGTGCTGGCCCGCGCTGATCGGGGCGCTGGTCACCCACCCCGCGCCCCTGCGGGCGGTCCTGCTGGGGGTGCTGTGCCTGCCCGTGTTCGTCGCCCTCCGGGAGCTCCACGTCGCCCGGCGCGTGCGCCGGGTCCTGCGGGATCCGGAGCTGCGCTGGACCCCGTACGACGTTCGGGTGCTGCGCGGGTACGGGCTGCCGCCGCTGCTGGTGCTGAGCGGCGGCTCCGGCGGCCGCGGCCGCGGCGGGCCGTGGGTGCTGTCGCTGGGGCCGCTGGGGCGGCGGGTGATGCCGGCGCGTGCGTGGCCCCGTACCGATCCGGCGCAGTCGCCGGCGCCGGATCCGCCGCCGGAGCGGTTCGTGTGGCTGGCCGGGGACCCGGGGCCCGGGGCCGTGGTGTGGGCGCCGCGCGCCCGGGAGCTGGGCCGGGCGCGCAGGGTGTGGCGGCGGGGCGCGCTCAGGCGGAGGCGGCCGCCTCGATGAGGTCGCAGACCGGGCCGGGCCGCGAGGCGAGGGAGGCGTGGCTCGCGTCGAGCTCGACGGTCTTGCGGGGGTTCATCCGGGCCGCCATGCGGCGCTCGTTGTCCGGATGGATCATGCGGTCGGCGGTGGAGACCTGGTACCAGGACGGCTTCGCGCGCCAGGCCGGCGCGGTGACGGCGTCGCCGAAGGTGGAGGCGAGGGGAGCCTTCTGCGTCACGGCCATGACCAGGGCTTCCTCGGGCGTGAGGTCCTGGGCGAAGCTCTCGTGGAACCTGTCCTGCCGGACCCACAGGTAGCCGTCGGAGTCGGGCGCGATGTTCTCGAACGCCGCGGGCGGCTTCTCCTGGCTGATCCCGCCGGGGCTCTCGCCGGAGTCGGGGGCGAAGGCGGCGACGTAGACCAGTCCGGTGACGTTGGGCAGGTCGCCCGCCTCGGTGATGACGGCTCCGCCGTACGAGTGGCCGACGAGGAGCACCGGCCCGTCGATCTGCCGGACCATCTTGCGGGTCCGCTCGGCGTCGTCGGCGAGGGAGGTCAGCGGATTCTCGACGGCGTGCAGGTCGGTGTGCCCGCGGCGGTGGAGCTCGCCGATGACCTTGGCCCAGTGGGCGGCGCCGCCCCAGAAGCCGTGGACGAGGACGATGGCGGGGGTGCGGGCGGTGCTGTCGGCCATGAGGTTCTGCTCCTGAGTCCGGTGTACGGAGTCAGGTGTACGGAGTCCCGTGTCCTGGGTCCCGTGCCCTGAGTCCGGTGTCCTGAGTCCCGTGGCCGGGAAGCAGGCCCCCCGGGCCACGCTAGGCGGACGGTCCGGGGGCCGCCACGGGGCCGGAGGCCGGCACGGTCCGGGGGCCGCCACAGGGCCGGCGACCCGGGCTACGGCAGGTTCAGGGTCGCGCGGTGGGCGCGCCAGCGGTCCATCAGGCCCAGGAGTTCCGCCTGCATGAACTCGAAGAACGCCGCCGTCTCGGCGACCCGGGCGCCCGCGGGAGAACCGGGGCCGAGGCTGTCCGCGCCGTCGCGGAGGGTCTTCTCCCAGTGGGTCAGGATCTGGTCCCGGCGGGTGAAGGTCTCGTACCAGAGCTCGTTGTGCAGCACGTAGCGGTCGCGCCGCGAACCCGGCTCGCGCTCCCGGCTGACCATGTTGACCTGGGAGAGGTAGGAGACGGCCCCCGATACGGCCGCGGGGCTGATCCGCAGGGCCGCGCCCAGCTCGGCCGAGGTCATCGCGCCGCCGTCGCTGGCGAGCAGCCGGGCGAAGACGCGCGCCGCCATCCGCTGCATCCCCGCCTCGGTCAGCTGCGCGGCGAACCGCTCGACGAAGCGGGAGACCGCTTCCTCGTCCCGGTCCCGGGGGCCCGCCTCGTCCATCACGTCTTCGTTCATGTCGTCCGCCACCCTCCCGACTTTACGTGATTCCCGACCTTCACAAAATTGTGAAAGAAGCGTACGTTCGGAAACATGACGAAGGCAATCAGCGCCGCCGGACTCCACAAGGCGTTCGGCCGCACCCGTGCACTGGACGGTCTCGACCTCGCGGTAGCCACCGGAGAGGTCCACGGATTCCTCGGCCCCAACGGCGCCGGCAAGTCCACCGCGATCCGGGTCCTGCTCGGTCTGCTGCGCGCCGACTCCGGCGCCGTCGCACTGCTCGGCGGCGATCCGTGGGCCGATGCCGTCGAGCTGCACCGCCGCATCGCCTACGTACCCGGCGATGTCACCCTCTGGCGCAACCTCTCGGGCGGCGAGGTCATCGACCTCTACGGCCGCCTGCGCGGCGGCCGGGCCGGCCTCGACCGGGCGCGCCGCGCCGAGCTGATCGAGCGGTTCGAACTCGACCCGACCAAGAAGGGGCGCACGTACTCCAAGGGCAACCGGCAAAAGGTCGCCCTCGTCGCCGCCTTCGCCGCCGACGTGGAGCTGCTCATCCTCGACGAGCCCACCTCCGGGCTCGACCCGCTGATGGAGGAGGTCTTCCGGAGCTGCGTCCGCGAGGCCCGGGCCGCCGGCCGCACCGTCCTCCTCAGCTCGCACATCCTCAGCGAGGTCGAGACCCTCTGCGACCGGGTCAGCATCATCCGCACGGGCCGTACGGTCGAGACCGGCAGCCTCGCCGAACTGCGCCACCTGACCCGCACGTCGATCAGCGCCGAACTCGCCGGGCCTCCCAACGGCCTCGCGCACCTGCCGGGCGTCCACGACGTGGAGGTACGGGACGGGAAGATCCGGCTCCAGGCCGATACGGACAAGCTGGACGCCGTGCTGCGGTCGCTGGCCACCTCGGGGGTACGGTCCCTGACGGCGGCCCCGCCGACCCTGGAAGAGCTCTTCCTGCGGCACTACGCCCCGGCCGCCGGGGAGACGGGGGAAGCGCGATGAACCACCGTCAACTGGCCGGGACCGGCGCCCTGCTGCGCCTCGCCCTGCGCCGCGACCGCCTCATGATGCCGGTCTGGATTCTGGTCGTGGCCGGCCTGGTGCTCAGCCTCCCCGCCTCCCTCGAATCGGTGTACGCGACCGGGGCCGAACGGGCCCGCCTCCTCTCCACCATGAGCGCGAACGGCTCGCTCCGCGCCCTCTACGGCCCCGCCTTCGGCGATTCCACCGGCGCGCTCACCGCCTGGCGCGGCGGGGTCTTCGCCGGGCTGCTCGCCGGGGTCATGAGCCTGATCATCGTGATCAGGCACACCCGCGAGGAGGAGGAGACGGGCCGTCAGGAACTCCTTTCCGCGGCGATGGTGGGTCGCCGGGCCCCGCTGACGGCGGCCCTGCTGGCGGCCCTGGCCGCCAACGCCTCGGTCGCCCTCCTCGTCACGGCCGGGCTCGCGGGCCGGGGCGCGGGCGGAGCGCTGGCCCTCGGGCTCGGGATCGGCGCCACCGGGATGCTGTTCGCGTCGGCGGCCGCCGTCACGGCGCAGCTCACCGAGAGCGCCCGGCTCGCCAAGGGGCTCGCCGGGGCGCTGCTGGGGGCGGCCTTCGTCCTGCGCGCCGCGGGCGACGCGGGCTCCGTGGCCGGCGCGTCGGCGGCGACCTGGATCTCACCGCTGGGCTGGCTGGAGCACGTACGGGCCTTCGCGGCCGAACGCTGGTGGGTGCTCGCCCTGTTCGCGGTGTCCTTCGCGGTCCAGACGGCGGCGGCCTACGCACTCGCCGGCCGCCGCGACCTCGGCATGAGCTTCCTGGCGGTCCGCCCGGGCCCGGCCGAGGGGCGGCTCGGCAGCGCCGGTGCGCTCGCGTGGCGGCTGCAGCGGGGCGGGCTGCTCGGCTGGAGCCTCGGATTCCTGCTGGCCGGTGCGGTGTTCGGGGGGATGGCGGACGGAGCCGCCGAGCTGGTCGGTGACAACGCCAGGACCCGGGAGATCATCGAACGGATGGGCGGCGCGGGCGGTGCGGGTGGCGCGGCGGGCCTCACCGACGCCTTCCTGGCGACGATGGCCGGGATGCTGGGGCTGGTGGCCGCCCTCTTCATCGTGTCGGCGGTACTGCGCCTGAGCGCCGAGGAATCGGGGCAGCGGGCGGAGCCGGTCCTGGCGCATTCCGTCGGCCGGCTGCGCTGGGCCGCCGGTCATCTGGCCGTCGCCTTCGGCGGGTCGGCGCTGATCCTGCTGCTCGGCGGGCTCGGCCTGGGCCTCGGCCACGGCACGGACCTCGCGCGAACCGTCGGGGGCACGCTCGCGCAGCTCCCCGCGGTATGGGTGATCGGGGCCGTCGCGGCCCTCCTGTACGGGGTGGTCCCCGGCCAGGCGCCGGCCGCCTGGGCGGTGGCCGGGGCCGCGCTGGCCCTCGGCTGGATCGGCCCCGCACTGAACCTCCCCCGGGCGGTCCTCGACCTGTCGCCCTTCGCCCACCTGCCCCGGATCCCCGGCTCCGAGGCCCTGACCTGGGCTCCTCTGCTCACGCTGACCGCGCTGGCGGCGGCTCTCCTGGCCGCTGCCCTGACCGCCCTGCGCCGCCGGGACCTGGTGGCCTGAGCCCTGGCATCCCTTGATCCACGCCCGTCCGAAAAGTTGTCCACAGCTGTGGACAACTTTTCGGGGTGGGCCCCGGCCCGTCTAAGCGGGGGTCACCAGCCGTGTCTCGTACGCGAACACCGCGGCCTGCGTGCGGTCCCGCAGTCCCAGCTTGACCAGGATCCGGCTCACGTGCGTCTTGATGGTGGACTCGGCGATGATCAGCCGGTCCGCGATCTCCGCGTTCGACAACCCCTGGGCGATCAGCACCAGCACCTCGGTCTCCCGCTCCGTCAGCTCCGTGACCGCGCCCGAGCCCACCTGCGTCCGGGTCTCCGACAACTTCGAGAACTCCGTGATCAGCCGCTTGGTCACGGAGGGGGCCAGCAGTGCCTCCCCGGCGGCCACCACCCTCACCCCGTCGGCCAGTTGGCGGGCGGAGGCGTCCTTGAGGAGGAACCCGGACGCACCGGCCCGCAGGGCCTGGTACACGTACTCGTCGAGGTCGAAGGTCGTCAGGACCAGCACCTTCGCGTCCGTGTCGGCGGCCACGATCTCCCGGGTCGCCTCCAGACCGTTCATCTCCGGCATCCGGATGTCCATCAGCACCACATCCGGCTTCAGGGCCGCCACCTGGGCGATGGCCTCCCGCCCGTTCACCGCCTCCCCGGCCACTTCGATGCCGTCCATCGCGTTCAGCAGGACGGAGAACCCCTCCCGGACCATCATCTGGTCGTCGACGATGAGCACGCGGATCGTCATGTCGGATCCTTCACCGGGTCCGGACGGTTGGCGGCCACGGGTATGAACACCGCCACCTCGAACCCCCCGGAGTCCAGCTCCCCGGCGGTCATCTCCCCTTCCAGCATGGCCACCCGCTCACGCATCCCGGTGACCCCCTGCCCGGCCCCCGGCGAGGGCCGCACGTCCCCGGTGCCGGCCCCGTTGACGATGCGCAGGCCCAGCCCGCCCAGTACGTACGAGACCTCCACCCCGGCAATCGCGCCCGGCGCGTGCCGCAGGGTGTTGCTCAGGGCCTCCTGGATGATCCGGTAGGCCGACAGCTCCACGCCCGGCGGCAGTTCGCGCACCGCGCCCGTCACGGTCTTGTCCACACTCAGCCCGGCCTCCCGCACATTGGCCAGCAGTCCGTCCAGCGAGGCCAGCGTCGGCTGCGGGGCGTCCGGTGCCTCGTAGTCCGCGGAGCGGACCACGCCCAGCACCCGGCGCAGCTCGGTCAGGGCCGCCACCGCGTTCTCCCGGATGGTGACGAACGCGGCCTCCAGCTCCGGCGGCGGATTCTTCACCCGGTAGGGCGCGGCCTCCGCCTGGATGGCCACCACCGACATGTGGTGGGCGACCACGTCGTGGAGCTCCCGTGCGATGGTGGTCCGCTCCTCCAGCAGGGTCCGCCGGTCCCGCTCGACGGCGGTGACCTCCTGCTGCGCGGTGACCTCCTGCTCCGCCTGCTTGCGGATGTTGCGGATGCTCACGGCCAGCAGGGTGAGCGCCGAGGCGAAGGCCATCGGGCCGATGTTGACCGTCTGACCCCCGCCGAGCACGATCGATATCGCGCTGCCGAGCAGCACCGTCAGCAGCCACATCCAGCCGGCGGTCCGGGGACTGGTCCGCAGGGCCACCAGGGTCACCGTCGCCAGATACGAGGCGAACGTGACGGGAATCCACGGCCAGTTGGGATCCCACTGGTTGGGGAGCGCGAAGACCAGGGTGACCGCCATGGCCGCCCAGAACGCCGCGACCGGCCGGACCAGGGTCAGCACCACAGGGAGACCCGCCAGCAGTCCCATCACCAGGGACACGGCCTGCGGCAGCCCGCTCGTGACGGTGGCGAAGACCACGATGAAGAAGGCCACCGTGCAGACGACCGCATGCGGCAGATGTGCGGCCTCCACCCGTATCCGCGCCGGGAGCCGACGGGTTAGCGGCCCGTCCGTGTGCATCGGACGCAGGGGCCGGTAGGCGAAGGCGTCGGTGATCAGAGTCTCGCGCAGGCTCTGAGCGAAGCCGGAGGCCAGCCGCAGCTCGGGTGTCCGGGGGGTCGCCCCGTGGGTCGTCTCGGTCATGTTCCCCACGGTAGGCGGGCCCCGGCCTGGTCCGCGTCGCCGCTGAAGGGGATTTCCCGGGGTCCCCCTCAAGTACTACCCGGGCCGTTCAGTAGCCCGTCGGACGGATCAGACCCGTCTCGTACGCGAACACCGCCGCCTGCGTGCGGTCCCGCAGCCCCAGCTTCACCAGGATCCGCCCGACGTGCGTCTTGACAGTCTGCTCGGCCAGGATCAGGTGCCCGGCGATCTCCGCGTTCGACATGCCCTGGGCCACCAGCGACAGGACCTCCGTCTCCCGCTCCGTCAGCTCGTCGAGCCGCGCCTTCGAAGGCGCCCGCGGAGCCCCCAGCCGGGAGAACTCGGTGATCAGCCGCTTCGTGATGTTCGGCGCGAGCAGCGCCTCCCCGGCGGCGATCACACGGACCGCCTCGGCGAGCTGATCGGCCGAGGCGTCCTTGAGGAGGAAGCCCGAGGCGCCGGCGCGCAGCGCCTCGTACACGTACTCGTCGAGGTCGAAGGTGGTCAGCACCAGCACCTTCACCGAGGAGCCGGGGGCGCCGGTGATCAGGGAGGTGGCCTCGATGCCGCCCATCCCGGGCATCCGGATGTCCATCAGGACCACGTCCGGCGCCAGTTCGGCGACCTTGGCCACGGCCTCGGCCCCGTCGACGGCCTGCCCGACGACCTCGATGTCGGGCTGGGCGTCGAGGAGCACGGTGAAGCCCTGGCGCACCATCATCTGGTCGTCGGCGATCATCACCTTGATCGGGGCAGCAGTCATGAGTCCTTCTTCGTCTCGGGGCCGGCGGAGGCCACGCCGCTCGGGGACACGGGATCCATCGGGAGCACGGCGCTCACCTCGTACCCCCCGTCCGGGCGGGGGCCGGCGGCCAGCTCACCCCCCAGCATGCCCGCTCGCTCCCGCATCCCCAGCAGCCCGTGCCCCGCTCCCATCGTCGGCGGCGCCGGACGGGTGGGAGCCGTGTTGGCCACGCACAGGTGCACATCGCGGGGCCCGTAGGCGATGCCGACCTCGACCCGGGAACCCGGCGCGTGCCGCAGACAGTTGCTCAGTGCCTCCTGCACGATCCGGTACGCCGTCAGTTCCACACCGGGCGACAGCGCCCGGCGGATGCCCGCGATCTCCACGGTGACCTCCAGCCCGGCCCCCCGCACGTTGTCCACGAGGCCGCCCAACTCGGCCAGTGTGGGCTGCGGATGGTGGGGATCGGTCGCCTCGTCCGGATGCTCGGAACGCAGCACCCCCAGCACGCGGCGCAGCTCCGTCAGCGCCTCCACGGCATTCGCGCGGATCCCCGCCAGATTCTCCTTGAGTTCCTCCGACGGGTTCTCCACCAGGTGAGGGGCCACCTGCGCCTGGATGGAGATCACGGACATGTGGTGGGCGACCACGTCGTGCAGCTCACGGGCGATCCGGCTGCGCTCCTCCAGCAGGGTGCGCCGGGCGCGCTCCTCCTCGGTGAGGGTCTCCTGCTCGACGAGCTTGGTGCGGGTCAGGCGGGTGGCACGCAGGGCGTAGCCGAGGAGGCCGGTGAAAGCGAACAGGAGGATGGCCCCGGGGGCGCTGGTACCACTGTGCTCGGGCTTGAAGAAGCCCTCGGCCAGCCCGGTGCAGGCGACGACCAGGGTCACCGCCCCGACGGTCACCCGGGGCGGCACCCGCAGGGCCACCAGCAGCAGCACCGGGGCGAAGGCGAATATCCCCACGGGCATCCACGGCCAGCTCTGGCCCTGGCCCACGTGGTCGTGGATCCGCGCGGCGATCAGTGCTCCCGCGGTCAGGCCGAGCCAGTACCCGGCCATCGGCCACCGGATCGCGATCACGATGGACCCGCCGACCAGGATCGCCAGCAACTGCCGGACCGAGCCGTGGACCTGGTAGTGGTTGCCGAGCTGCTCCGTGGTCACGGCGAAGAAGGCCACGCCCAGATAGAGGAGCACGAGGTGAGGGAGCCAGGCCAGCCAGCGCGGCTTCGACATCCTCGGAAGGGGGTCGGCCTTCAGGTCCAGGAGCCCCAGCGCCACATCCCGCACCACGGCCGAAGCCCTGCCGGAAGAGCCTCCCGGTTCCTTGCCGGCCACAGCCACAGCCGCAGCCGCAGCCGCAACCGCAGCCGCGCGCTGTGCCGGGGCCGGGGCCTGGTCCGGGGGTGAGGGCTCGCTCTGATCGTTCACGTCGTCCACCCTAGGCACGGAGGGTCTCCTTGGCGGGAGCCGCCGGGCCGGTGACTGTGGCTTCCCCGGCCGGAGTTGAGGCGGTTCGGGCTGCGGGGGAGACGTTCCCCCGGGTCAGGGCGGACGAGGCGACGATCCGCGAGGGGGTGACCGCCGTCCCGGCGGATCCGCGCCGGGCCCGCCCGCGGGGGCGGCCTCCGGCCTGCTCGTAGGGGTGGAAGGCGGCCCAGCAGACCGCCAGCGCGGCCGCGAACACGGGCAGCCAGAGCAGCCGGGCGGCTATCCACTGCGCGGAGGCGGGCACGGTGTGCAGACCGGGCAGATCGGTGGAGACCAGCAGCCCCAGGGCGGTGACGGCCATCATCGCGGTCTGGTGCCACAGGAAGATCGTCATGGCGGACAGATTCACCAGCGCCACCTTCGCCCAGGCCCGCGGCCGGCTCATCACCCGGGCCAGCGGCTCCCGCAGCAGCAGCGCCAGCCCGCACTGGGCCAGACCGAAGGCGACGGCGGCCAGCGTCGGCGGGTTCAGGTTCGAGACCGCGGCTCCGGGGACGCCGACCATCGAGGCGGGGTACCCGCCCCAGAGGATCAGCGCGGCCGTGGCGGCGATGCCGCCGCCCAGCAGCAGGGCGGCCGGGGTGCGCCGGGCGAAGGCGCCCCGGGACCAGGCGGCGCCCAGGGTGTAGGGCACCAGCCAGCCGGCGGCCACATTGACCCAGCCGATCCATGCGGGCCCGCCGAACCCGAAGCGCCAGACGTCGACCGAGGCCACCAGGGCCAGCGGCCACAGCGGGCTCAGCCGGGCGACGAGCGGGGTCGCGGCGGTGAGCGCGGCGAAGACGAGGAGGAACCACAGGGGGGACAGGACGAGCTTGAGCAGGGTCTGCACGGTGTCCGTCCCGACACCGCCGAGCAGCATGCCGCCGGCCGCGAGGCTCCAGAGGACCAGCACGGCGGCGACCGGCCGGAACAGCCTGCCGAGACGCTGACCCACCCAGGTCCCGTACGGGACTCCGCGGCCGCGCGCCGACTCGTAGCCCTGGGCGGCGACGTGGCCGCCGACCAGGAAGAAGACGGCCAGGGTCTGGAACACCCAGGAGACCGGCGCCAGTGCGCTCATGTGGGCCAGCGGGCTGGTGGTGCCGAGGCCGCCGTCGGCGGTGGTGAGGGCGGTGACCAGCCAGTGGCCCAGCACGACGCCGAGGATGGCGAAGGCGCGGAGGGCGTCCACGGCCCGGTCCCGGTGGGCGGGGGTTCCGGCGTCGATGCGGTCCGCGAGAGCGGACCAGCGGGCAAGCGGTTCACGCACGCGCATGGGAGACCTCCGGGGTGGCGAGGACGGACGGGGCGGGGACGGACGGGGCAGGGACGGACGGGGCTGGGACGGACGGGGCCGGGGAGTCGCCGAGCACGATCCCGGCGAGGCTGTTCAGGGACGCGCTGCCCGACTTGAGGTAGTCGCTGTGGCCGCCCTCGCCGGCTGCGAAGGGCCGGGCTCCGAAGGCCGGGTCCACGGGATCGGCGCCGAAGCCGACTCCGAGGACGCGGACGTGCGGGACGCCGGAGATCCAGTCGGAGCCGCCCCGCCCGGCCCAGACCCTGGCCCGGGTCGGCAGGTGCGCGGCGGAACCGGCGCCCGTGCCCGGACTGCCGAACAGCGCCATGTCGGTGACTTCGGACCCGGTCTCGGTACGGGCGCAGACGACGGACCCGTAGGAGTGGCAGAGCAGCGAGAGGCGGGCCTCCGGCGCGGCGAGACCGGCGAGCCGGGGGAGGAAGGCACCCAGCGCGGCGGCGGCTTCGTCGGCGCGGCCGGTGGTCAGGACGGCCGGGCTGACCGTGCCGGGGGTGTCGTACCCGAGCCAGGCGACCACGGCGGAGCGGGGATGCTCGGTCCGCAGGCGCTGCTGGAGGGAGACGGCTCCGGCACGGAACCTCTGGTAGGTGTCCAGGGTCGTGTCCGACCCGGGGACCAGGACCGCGACCCGGTCGGCTGTCTCCAGATCGCCGAACACCTCTATCGCCCGGCCCTTGCCGCGCCCGTCGAAAACGAGGAACCGGGCGTCCCCGCCGGCCTCCATGGCCCTGAGCTTCACCGCGCGGCCGCCGCGGCCGGCGTCCTCGGCCGTACGGGCCGCCTCGTCGAGGTTGGCGAGGTTGGCGGCGTACCGGACGGGGAGGGCGGAGCCCTCGCCCAGGACCGCCGGGGCGGGTGCGGGCACGTCCGGGGAGGCGGCGGCGGAGACGGGGAACACCACGGCCGCGGCGACGAGTCCGGCCAGCAGCGTGCGGCGCAGGCGGCCGCCGGTGCGGTCACCGGTGCGGTCACCGGTGCGGCCGTGGACGCGGCTGCCGGAGCGGCTGTCGGAACGTGCGGTGGGGCGGCGGCTCATGGGGTTCCGTTCCTTCGCTCGTGCCAGAGGGGCGGTGGTGCGTTCTTCTCTGGTCACGACGTTAGGAATCGGGAGCCCTCGTCGGCGTCCCACCGGAGAGCCCACTTCCCAGGTAGCTCTCAGGTATGACAGGGGCTACTCAGGTGTCAGACAGGGCCAGTTGGCCGGGCCTGATCCGTTCAGTCGGCCGCCAGGGATGTGGTGAGGGGCTCCACGAGCGGCTCGACGAAACCGGCACGCCAGCGCGGCGCCGGGTCCTGGCCGGGGCTGGTCCAGTACTCCCGCGCGCCGGCGATCCGCCCGTCCCGTACGGTCCACAGGGAGACGGCGCGGTAGACGACGTGGTCCTGGGGTATCTCCACCTCGGTCACGACGAGATTGCCGTCCGCGAGGATCCGGAGCACCTCGACGGACCTCTCGTCCGCGTAGTCGTCATCGCTGATGACGGCAATGAAGTTGTCGCGACCGACGATGCGTTCGCTGCTCACGGGCCACTCGATCACCGCGTCCTCGGCGATGAGCAGGGCCACTGCGTCCCAGTCGCGTGTCTCGATCCGCTCCCACAGGCGTGCCACTACCTTCAACGGCTCCATGTGCGGCAGTTTGCGGCGGGATCGTGGAGGGCAACAAGCTTTGCCTACAGGCTTATTGACATCGACACAATCAGCTTCGCCGGTACGTGAGGGGAGCGGCCGTGCTGCCGTCGAGCTCCCGCACCAGGTTCCCGTCGGGGAGCAGCCGCAGCGTGCTGCGGCCGCCCGGCGAACACGAGGGCGGCGCACCGGAGATCACCGTGGAGGGGTCGAGTCCGACGCCTCCGGCGTCGGCGGAGCGCAGGGGCGCGGTCCAGGCGCAGCCGAGTCCGGGGGACTGGAGGGTCAGGGACATGACCGTGGAGCCGGTCGTACCGGGGCTGAGGGTGAGCTTCCAGCTCTGCCCGCCGTTGACGGCCCGCCAGGTGCCGACGTAGGCCTCGGGGAGCGTGGCCGGTGTGACGGAAGGGGTCGGAGTGACGCCCGTGCCTGTGCCTGTGCCCGTGCCCGTGCCCGCAGTGCTCGCGTCCGTGGTGCCCTGCGGGCCGGAGGGGCCGGAGGGGCCGGACGGGGAGGCTCCGGAGGAGACGATGCCGGGCGAACCGTCACCGGGACCGCTCATGACCGTGTACACCGTGCCGCCGGCCGCCACGGCGACGACCGCGGCGACGGCGACGAGCAGGGCCGTGGAGGCGGTCGCGGGCCGGGAGCGGGCACCGGCGGTGGGACCGGAGTCGGGGAAGGGGCGGTAGCCGGAGCCCTGGTCATGGACGGAGCCGGGGTGCGTCCCGGGCGCGGGAGTGAGCGTCGGGGCGGGGGCGGGGGCCGGGGCCGTGGCGGGGGCCGGCGCGACCGGGCCCTGGGCCGGTTCCGGCTGCGGTGCCTGACCGGTCCGCTGCGCGGGCACGGTCAGCGGCTCGGCGCGGTACGGCCCGGCGTCCACCCGGTCCAGCAGGGCTATGGCGTGCTGCCCGAGCCGCGCGACGAGCGGCGCGGGCAGCCAGGCCTCCGCGGAGGTGGAGGCGTTCCTCCGGTCCGGGGCGAGGCGTTCGAGGAGCTCGGCGGGAGCGGGCCGGGCGGCCGGGTCCTTGAGCAGGCAATCGCGTACGACGTCACGCAGTTCGGCCGGTACGCCGGCCAGCTCGGGTTCCGCTTCGGTGACCCGCATCAGGAGCGCGGCGATGCCTCCGGGCTGGTCCGGGTCCCCGAAGGGCAGCCGGCCGGTGGCGGCGTAGGCGAGGACCGCGCCGAGGCCGAACACGTCGCAGGCCGCGGTGACGGGAGTGCCGTTGATCTGCTCGGGGGCGAGGAAGCCGGGGGAACCGAGGAGTTCGCCGGTCTGCGTGAGGGCGGGATCGGCGGTGGCCCCCAGGGCCCGCGCGATGCCGAAGTCGATGACGCGGGGGCCGTCGGCGGTGAGCAGGATGTTCCCCGGCTTCAGGTCCCGGTGGACGAGGCCGGCCCGGTGGATGTCCTGGAGGGCGTACGAGAGCCCTTCGCCCAGAATCCGTACGGAGCCGGTCGGCAGCGGCCCGAAGTCGCGGCCCACGGCCTGGCGCAGGCTCGGCCCGGCGATGTAGGCGGTCGCCAGCCAGGGGATCTCCGCGTCGGGATCGGCGTCGAGGACGGCGACGGTCCAGTCCCCGCCGACGAGCCGGGCGGCGTCGGCCTCGCGGCGGAAGCGGGTGCGGAAGTCGGGGTGGGCGGCGAGGTGGGGGTGGATCAGCTTCACGGCGGCGGTGCGGGTGCGGGTGCGGGTGCCCGTGCCCGGGCTGTTGGGGGCTCCGGCTCCGGGGCCGGCTCCGCCGCCGGTACCCGGGCCTTGGCCGTGGTCTTCGGCGCGGCCGAGGTAGACCTGGCCCATGCCGCCGGTTCCGAGGCGGGCGAGCAGGCGGTACGGCCCGATGTGCTCCGCATCGCGCGCGTGCAGTTGCTCCATGACAGGTGGCCCTCCCCCTGGGACTCGCCGGAGCCCGACAATAGTGCGGCCGGACGCGATGCGGGGTGTGGGGGTGGGGTTGGAGCAGGCCCGCCGCGGGGCCGGGCCGCCGGGTCGGACGCACCCGACCCGGGATTCCCCTCCAGCCCTACGTGCGCGAGGTGTTGGGCCGCCGCGGCCCGGCGGCCTCCGGCTGGGCGTGCGGTCGTGGCCGGCCCCGCTGCGCTTGCGGTCCCGGCGGGCTCACCCCGTGCCTGTGGCCCCTGCAGCCCCGCGGCGTCTGCGGTCCTGCGGGCTCCCGCCGTGTCTGCGGTCCCTCCGGAATCACGCCGTGCCTGTGGTCCCTGCGGCCCCGCCGCGCCTGCGGTCCGTGCGTGCCCCCGCTGTGCCTGTGGTCCCTGCGGCCCCGTCGCGTCAGCGGTCCCTGCGGGCTTCCGTCACGTCTGCGGTCCTTGTGGGCTCCCGCTGTGCGTGTGGTCCGTGCGGGCTCCTGCCGTGTCAGCGGCGTCTGCCGGCCCCGCTGCGCTTGCGGGCCCTGCGGGCTTCCGTCGCGTCTGCGGTCCCGGCGGGCCCCCGCTGCGTTTGCGGTCCCTGCTGCGGGCTCACCCCGTGCCTGTGGTCCCTGCGGCCCGCTGCGTCAGCGGTTCCGGCGGGCTCGCGCCCCGCGTCGGCCGGCCCCCGCCGCGCCTGCGGCGCCCGCTGCCCGCGGTCCCCGCCGCACCCCGCCGCGGCTGAGGCACCGGCCCCGAGCGGGCGTGCAGGGGGCGGGGATTCGGGGTATCGGATCATGGGAGGAGTCCGACCAGGCGAGGAGTGGGCCAGTGCGGTTGCGCAACGTCGAGCTGGGTGACGTCGATGCCTACCTCAGGATGCGGTGCGATCCCGTCATGATGGCCGACCTGGGCGGGCCGCTGCCACGCGACGGGATGGCGGACAAGGTACGGCGCGATGTCCGCAGGGCGGCCGCAGACCTCGACTGGATCAAGATGATCGTCCCCGACCCGGACGCGCCCGAAGGGGTGGCGGGAACAGTCACGCTGTGGTCCCACGACGCCGGGGACGGGCCCATGTCGGAGATCGGATGGATGGTCCTGCCGGAACACCAGGGACGCGGACTGGCCAAGCTGGCCGTCCGCACCCTGCTCGAACAGGCGCGGGACGAGGACCGCTGGGGACTCGTGCACGCGTTTCCCGCAACGGGCAACGGTGCTTCCAACGGCATCTGCCGCTCCCTCGGCTTCCGTTTCATCGCTGGATGCGATGTGACGTTCGCGGAGGACCGGGTGCTGTCGGCCAACCACTGGGCCATCGACCCCCGCAGCCTCCTCACATAAGGGGAGAGGGCGCCGACGGACCGCCCGGCAGGGCCGCCAGGGTGTCCAGGGTCGCCGACAGGCGTTCCAGGACGCGGACCGTTTCGGCGAAGCCCTCCTCGCCGAGGGCCTCCGCGAGCAGGGTGGCCAGGGTCGCGTGGCCCGGGCCGATCCTCGCGACCGCGGCGCGCCCCGCCCCGGTGGGACGCAGCAGCTTCGCCCGCCGGTGGGCCGGGTTCGGCACGTACTCGGCGAGTCCCTTGGCGGCCAGCAGATCGGCGATGCGCTGCACGCTCTGCCGGGTGATGCCCATGGACCGGGCGATGCCGGCGACGGGCAGCGGCTCGCGCAGGACGGCCCCGAGCACCTGCCACCAGGCTGCGGTCAGCCCCGCCGGGCGGGCCAGCTCCTCCGATACGGAGAGGAACTGGCCGTTGAGCCGGAACACCCCGAGGGCGGTGCGGCTCAGGAGGTCCTGCCGGTCGCGCAGGGAGCCCTCCCGCGGCCCCGGCCCTGCGCCCCCGTCCGGGGACGCCGGGTTCCGGGGCGCCCCATCGGCGGGAGCGCCCCCCTCGTCGCCCTGGCCGTCCGGGGAGGCGGGCGGGGCCGGGGAGTCGTCATGCATGGCTCGGGTCCGCTTCGGTTGCGCCTTCCGCCCCGGCGGCCGCTCCGGCTTCCGCTCCGGCTTCCGCTTCGGTTTCCGCTTCCGCCGCCATCAGCACCGGGTACGCGCTCGCGTCCGAGTCGTGGAACAGGCGGTACCAGGCGTCGAGCACGTGCGGCTCGTACACCCCGAGGCGGGCGAAGACCTCGCGGGCGAACGCCACCGGCTCCGTGGGGCCCGCCGTGATCAGGTCGCCGTCGGTGACCGCGTCGGCCTCGACGTAGCGTCCGGCGCCGGCGTAGCCCGGCTGGCCGCCGAGGTAGAAGGGGGCGGCGCTGGTGTGCGTACGTCCGTCCAGGACTCCGGCGCGGGCCAGACCGGCCGTGGCTCCGCAGATCGCGGCGACCGGAACGCCCGCCGCGAGGAACTCCTCGGCCTTCGCCGCGAAGGGAGCCAGCTCGTCGCCCGCGTCCCACAGCCCGGCCCCGGTCAGGATGAGGAGGGAGGACTCCTCGGGCCGCAGGTCCGCCAGCGCCAGGTCGGGCTGGATGCGGAGGCCGCCCATGGTGGTGACGGGCCGTCCGGCGGCGGCGCCGACCGTGCGGACCTCATAGCCGTGCTGGGTGAGGTGGGCGGTGGTGTGGCCCGTCTCCCAGTCGGCGTAGGTGTCGTACACCGCCACGTGGACCGTCGGGGCCGCGGGGCGGGGCTGGTTCCCGGCCGCGTCCGTCTGCGTCCCTGATTCCGTCTGCGTCCCGGTTCCCGTCTGCGTCTGCGTCTTCCCCCGCGCCTGCGCCTGCGTCTGGGTCTGCGTCTTCGTCTGGGTCTCGCTCATCGTGCTCGCCTCCAGTTCCGCCGCCATATGACAGTATGCTGACATCATGACAGCGTGCTGTCAATCATTCCCCCGGGCAGCCAGCCAGACAGACTGCCGAGACCCGCCCCCCACCCGCATACAGACCGCCGATATCCCTCCCCACCTGCGCACTTCTACGGTTACGGGTATGACCCCTCACGTCACCCCGGGCGCCGCCGTCAAGGCCGCCGACCGCGCTCACGTCTTCCACTCCTGGTCCGCCCAGGCCCTGATCGACCCGCTCGCCGTGGCCGGAGCCGAGGGGTCGCACTTCTGGGACTACGACGGCAAGCGCTACCTCGACTTCGCCTCCCAGCTGGTCAACACCAACATCGGCCACCAGCACCCCAAGGTCGTCGCCGCCATCCAGGAGCAGGCGGCCACGCTCTGCACCCTGGCCCCCGGTTTCGCCGTGGACGTCCGCTCCGAGGCCGCACGCCTCATCGCGCAGCGGACCCCCGGCGACCTCGACAAGATCTTCTTCACCAACGGCGGCGCCGAGGCCGTGGAGAACGCCGTCCGCATGGCCCGGCTGCACACCGGCCGGCAGAAGGTGATGTCCACCTACCGCTCGTACCACGGCGCCACCTCCGCCGCGATCAACCTGACCGGCGACCCGCGCCGCTGGCCCTCCGACACGGCCGCCGCCGGCGTCGTGCACTTCTGGGGGCCGTTCCTCTACCGCTCGCCCTTCCACGCCACCACCGAGGCCGAGGAGTGCGAGCGCGCCCTCACCCACCTCGCCGACACCATCGCCTTCGAGGGCCCGGCCACGATCGCCGCGATCATCCTGGAGTCGGTCCCCGGCACGGCCGGGATCATGACCCCGCCCCCCGGCTACCTGGCCGGCGTGCGCGAGCTCTGCGACCGCTACGGCATCGTCTTCATCCTGGACGAGGTCATGTCGGGCTTCGGCCGGACGGGCAAGTGGTTCGCCGCCGAGCACTTCGGCGTCACCCCCGACCTGATCACCTTCGCCAAGGGCGTCAACAGCGGCTACGTCCCGCTCGGCGGCGTCGCGATCTCCGGCGCGATCGCCGAGACCTTCGCCACGCGCCCCTACCCGGGCGGGCTGACCTACTCGGGTCACCCCCTCGCCTGCGCCGCCGCCGTCGCGACGATGAACGCGATGGAGGAGGAGGGCATCGTCGAGCACTCCGCCCACCTCGGCGAGAACGTGATCGGCCCGGCCCTCGCCGAGCTCGCGGAGCGGCACCCGTCGGTCGGGGAGGTCCGGGGGCTCGGCACGTTCTGGGCCCTGGAGCTCGTACGGAACAAGGAGACGCGCGAGCCGCTCGTCCCCTACAACGCCGCGGGCGCCGACAACGCGCCGATGGCCGAGTTCGCCGCAGCCTGCAAGGCGTCCGGACTGTGGCCGTTCGTCAATATGAACCGCACCCACGTCGTCCCCCCGTGCAACATCACGGAAGCGGACGCCAAGGAGGGCCTCGCCCTGCTGGACGACGCGCTGACCGTGGCCGACAGGCACGTTTCGGCCTGAGTCACCTGACCGGCCGCTCGGCCGGCCGCCGTACGGCCGGACCTCCCCCGAAGCCGTCGGCACCCCCTCCGAGCAGCGAGAACGCTCCTGCGCGGGCGCCCCGAACGGGCCTCGCGCAGGAGCGAAACGATCAAGAACAGAGCCCCGATCCGTCCGGATAACGGGCACTAAATCCAGATAGCGGCCACAAACCGAACGGTTTCGGCCGCGTCGCCTGGCCTAAGGTGTCCGAAGCCCACAGATGGAGACGGACCCCTATGCCAGGCAGCGGCGCTGTCACCCGCAACACACTTCGCCAGCAGATCGCGGACGCGCTGCGTGACGAGGTGCTCGCGGGACGCCTGGCGGCAGGCAGCGAGTTCACCGTCAAACAGATCGCCGAGCAGTACGAGGTCTCCGCCACTCCCGTGCGCGAGGCCCTCGTCGATCTCTCCGCGCAGGGCCTGCTCGACTCCGTCCAGCACCGCGGCTTCCGCGTCCGCGTCTTCACCGTGGACGACTTCCGGGGCATGATCGAAGCTCGTACGCTGATCGTGGAAGGCATCTTCCGCAGGCTCGTGGAACGCGGCACCGCCCCCGGCACCGGCGAACGGCTGGTCTCGGTGCGCCGCCGGGCGGAAGAGGCGCAGCGGGCGGCGCTGAACGGCTCGCTCGACGTGCTGATCGGCTACGACCTCCGCTTCTGGAGGGAGCTGAGCGGGCTGGTCGGCAACATCTACATCTCCGAGTTCCTGCACCGGATCCGGGTGCAGTGCTGGGTTTTCGCCGTGCCCCACCTGAAGGCGCAGCCGAACCTGCGCTCCGACCTGTGGGCCGGCCACAACGAACTGATGGACGCGGTGACCCGCGCGGACGCGGAGGAGGTACGGCGCCTCGTGCACGCGTACAACCAGCACGGTCTCGACTGGGCCGCGGGCCTGAAGGCGTCCCGGTCCGATCGTCACCCGGCAGGGTGAGCGCCGGTGCTCGCATGCGACGATCCAGAAGTGGATGAACCCGACGACAAGAGCATCGAGGCCACCGCGCCACCGGTGTCCCTCAAGGAGCGCACGCGGCTGACCGCCCGGCGCTTCGGCCCTGCGCTGGGTGCGTACGGGGCGGCGAAGCTCATCGGCTTCGCCGTCTTCATGTACCTGCTGGACGCCTCCGGGGACTTCCGGACCAAAGTCGACCGGTTCGGCGGCGGCGCCCACCCGTGGGACGTCCTGCAGAGCTGGGACGGCTGGTGGTACCGGGAGGTGGCCGCGAACGGCTACGACCCGCAGCTCATTGCGGTGACCGGTCAGTGGCTGACCCACGAGCAGAACTCCTCGGCGTTCTTCCCCCTGTACCCCGGGCTCATGCGCCTGGTCTCCGAATGCACCGGCCTCGGTCTGTACGGCGCCGGAATGCTGGTCTCGATCGTCGCCTCGTTCGTCGCCGCGGCCGGGATCTACGCCGTGACCGCGAAACTGACCGGCCACAGGGCCGGCGTGATCGCTGCCGCGCTCTGGGCGGTCTTCCCCGGCTCGGGCGCGGAGTGGGCGGTCTACTCCGACTCGCTCTTCGTCGCCCTGGCCGTCTGGGCCTGCTACATGGTGCTGACCCACCGCTGGCTGCAGGCCGGCGCGATCACCTTCGTCGCGGGCCTCAACCGGCCGACCGCCTCCGCCCTGATCGCCGCGCTCGGCGTGGCCGCCCTGATCGCCCTGTACCGGCGCCGGGACGGCGTCCTCGGCCCGGTCGCGGCCATGGTCATCGCGCCCCTCGGCATGGTCGCGTACATCACCTGGGTCGGCTGGCGGATGGGTGACCTGACCGGCTACTTCACCCTGCAGCGCGGCGCCTGGCTGCACTACTTCGACTACGGACAGCACACCCTGCGCGTGCTGCGCGGGGTGCTCTTCGGCCACGGCGACTACCTGTTCGCCTTCGGGACCGAGGACCTGATCGCCGTCTTCCTGGTCTTCACCCTGCCCGTCCTGCTGGTCCTGCTCGTCCGGCTGCGGGTGCCCGTCTTCCTCCTCGTCTACACCGTGGTCACCATCGTGCTGGTCCTCGGCAGCCAGCAGATGTTCGGCAACACCTCCCGCTACCTGCTCCCCGCCTTCCCGCTGTTCATCCCGATCGCCGTCGCCCTCAGCCGGGTGAGCCGGACGTCCGCGCTGACCGTCCTCGGCACGGCCGCCGTCACCTCGGGCTGGTACGCCGGCTACGTCATCTTCGAACTCGGCGTGCCGTAACGGCCGGTACACCCGGCCCACCACCGGCCCACCACCGGCGCGGATCCGGCGCGGATCCGGCGCGGATCCGGCGCGGGTTCGCGTCCTGCGTACCTTGGGTTCTGCTCACCCCTTCGCTGAGCGTGTCCGGCGCATTACGCTGGCCCGATCGGCGGCAACGACTGATCGGAGGCCGAGTGGCCTGTGACCTGTGGCTGGTCCCCCTTGTCGACGTGCTGTGCCACAGCCCCGACAACCCCTTCGCGGAAGAGATCGCCTCGTACGACAAGGCGCTGGGCGAGGCCGGACTGCCGTCCGTGCCGGTGTTCGCCTACATGCCGGGGCTGTCCGGGGACGTCGCCCCGGTGGCCGGTTTCGACTACGACGCCCTGCACTTCCTGCGGCGGGCGTACCTGCTCCAGATCTGCGGGCTGCCGGTGACGCCGGTGGACGAGCTGGGCGGGGACTACGAGCAACTGCTGGAGATGTTCGAGCCGACGGCTCAGCAGTCGCACCTGGTGTGGCACTACGACCACGCGGGGGCCTACGTCCCCGTGGACTTCGCGCACCCGCTGGCCAATGAGGAGCTGCTGGCCGGGGGCGGGCCGCTGGGGTCGGCGCAGGGCCTGCTGCGCGAGCTGGCGGTGGTGGCTCCCGCGATCGGGATAGACCCCCTGAACCCGCCGCTGGCGCCCGCGCCCCCGGGGCGGCCGACGTCGCTGGAGGAGCCGGCCGGGCCGATCCCGTACGACGACAGCCCCTTCGCGCGGGAGCGGCACGTATGGCTGGGCCTGCACGCGGCGGCCACCCGGAGCCTCGGCCAGGGCTCGATGATCATCTTCAGCTGACGGGGATCCCGCCCCTGACGGGGCCCCGCAGGGTCCGTACGACGGGGCCGGTTCCACGCGGTGGAACCGGCCCCGTCCCCCTTCAGCGCGGCTGCTCCGGCGGTCTCTGCCGGGGCATGTTCGGGCGGGTGCCCGGGGGGAGCGGGAAGCGGGCCGGCGGGACGTACGCCTCCGAGCGGGATCCGCCCGCGCCCAGGGACTGCATGACCAGCGGGGCGGGGCCGGAGCTGAACTCGACCATCCACTCCGCCGTCTCGGAGCGCACGAGCTCCGTCACGTCCTCCGAAAAGCGCCGCAGCACGGTCAGACACCGCTCCGCGGCCTCGCTGGCGGTGCCCTCCGTCGGGCCGAGGATCTCGCGCACGTTCTCCGTGGCCCAGTCGAACTGCAGGGTCTGCAGCCGCCGCTGCACGGCCTGCGCCGTCGCCACGTCCCGCATCCAGCCGGAGGTCAGGCCGAAGAACCGGTCGCAGGCCAGGCAGGCCGCGCCCAGGAGCAGCGCGAGATAGCCGTACGAGGCCGCTCCCGGCAGCGAGCCGGTCAGCTCCAGCAGCGGCATCGCGGCGCCCGTGACCGCGCCGGCGGCGGCCCCGATCCGCAGGATCCGGGCCCCCCGGCGCTTCCACGCCCGGTCCGACAGGTACCACTCGGCGGTGCGCAGCGCATCGGCCTCGACCCGTCGGTAGAGCTCGTCGAGCCGCTCGGCGGGCTCGCCCCAGTCCCCGAGAGGAAACGGCCGGCCGGTAAGGTCGCCGTCCTCAGCGGGATCCCGGGGTGGCCCCTCGGGCTGCATCTCCGGCTGACTCACCCGGGCACTCCCTCTTGCCTGCGCTGAACGTGTGGTGGTGCGCGTGTGCGCAATGATGCGCATGCTCTTCCTACCTTCGAATGAGACGCGATGGGCGACGATTCCCGGGATTTCCGCCCGCAAGGGGGGCGTCATCAGGTACGCGCAGGCCCGCTCCCTCACTCGAAAGAGTTGGTCCTCACGGCGTAGGGCGCGGCGCCCGGGGAGCACGTAGGCTCGGATTGACCAAGCCGCCGGCGCTTGGCCCGACGCTACGGAGTGAGTGACCTGTGATTCCCGGTGGTGGCATGCCCGACATGCAGCAGCTGCTCCAGCAGGCCCAGAAGATGCAGCAGGACCTCGCGGTGGCGCAGGACGAGCTGGCGCGCACCGAGGTCGAGGGCCAGGCCGGCGGCGGCCTGGTGAAGGCGACCGTCAACGGTTCCGGTGAACTGCGCGCGCTGGTGATCGACCCGAAGGCCGTGGACCCCGAGGACAGCGAGACGCTCGCGGACCTGGTGGTCGCGGCGGTCCAGGCGGCCAACGAGAACGCGCAGGCGCTCCAGCAGCAGAAGCTGGGCCCGCTGGCGCAGGGCCTGGGCGGCGGCAGCGGTATCCCCGGCCTGCCGTTCTAGCCCCCTTCCCGAGCCGCCTTCCCCGGCCGGCTCGGTATTCCTCCCGTACCGAAAGAAGGCAGTCCGTTGTACGAAGGCGTGGTCCAGGACCTGATCGACGAACTGGGCAGGCTGCCCGGCGTCGGGCCCAAGAGCGCGCAGCGGATCGCCTTCCACATCCTGCAGGCCGAGCCCACCGATGTCCGCCGCCTCGCGCACGCGCTGCTGGAGGTCAAGGACAAGGTCCGGTTCTGCGCGGTGTGCGGGAACGTGGCGCAGGAGGAGCGGTGCAACATCTGCCGCGATCCGCGCCGCGATCTGACGGTCATCTGTGTGGTCGAGGAGTCGAAGGACGTCGTCGCGATCGAGCGGACCCGCGAGTTCCGGGGCCGGTACCACGTCCTCGGCGGTGCGATCAGCCCGATCGAGGGCGTCGGACCGGACGATCTGCGCATCCGGGAGCTGCTGGCGCGGCTCGCGGACGGTTCGGTCACCGAGCTGATCATCGCGACCGACCCGAACCTGGAGGGCGAGGCGACCGCCACCTACCTCGCCCGCATGATGAAGCCCATGGGCCTCAAGGTCACCCGCCTGGCCAGCGGGCTCCCCGTCGGGGGAGATCTGGAGTACGCGGACGAGGTCACGCTGGGGCGGGCCTTTGAAGGAAGGCGACTTCTCGATGTCTGACGCAACGCTGCACGCCCTGGGACTGGATCCGGACGATTTCGCGGCTTCGATCGCGGACCAGATCGAGTCCTTCATCGTCGCGGTCACCGAGGTGGCCAAGGGCGAGGACCCGGACAGCGCGGTGCCCTTCCTCCTCCTGGAGGTGTCCCAGCTGCTGCTGGCGGGCGGCCGGCTGGGCGCGTACCAGGACGTCCTGCCCGACGAGCGCTACGAGCCCGACCTGGGCCCGGAGCCGGACGTGGAGGACCTGCGCGAGCGGTTCTCCGTGATGCTGGAGCCGGTCGACGTGTACTCGGAGGTCTTCGACCCCTACGAGCCGCGCAAGGCGCCCGTCCCGCACCGGATCTCCGACGACCTGGCCGACATGGTCGCCGACCTGCGGCACGGCCTCATCCACCACCAGGCGGGCCGGATCACCGAGGCGCTGTGGTGGTGGCAGTTCTCGTACTTCACCAACTGGGGTCCGACGGCATCGGCCACGCTGCGCGCCCTGCAGTCGCTGATCGCGCACGTCCGGCTCGACCAGCCGCTGGCCGCCCTGGACGGGCTGGACACGGACGAGGACCTGGCGGAGGACGAGCTCGCGGAGCAGGCAGGCCAGGTCATGGCGGAGGAGCTCGGCCAACTCGGCCGGCGGTGACATCCGCCGAAATCCACCCGGAATCCCATCGGCGGGGGAACCCGTCTGCTGATCCTTTCGTCTCATGATGTGGTACGAGGCGGTCGTATGGCGACCTCTCGTTAGACTGCACCAGCAATGAGACGGACTGAGCGAGGAGCGCACGTGGGCCTTGTCGTGCAGAAGTACGGAGGCTCCTCCGTAGCCGATGCCGAAGGCATCAAGCGTGTTGCCAAGCGGATCGTGGATGCCAAGAAGAACGGCCACCAAGTGGTCGTCGTGGTTTCCGCGATGGGCGACACGACGGACGAGCTGATCGATCTCGCCGAGCAGGTGTCCCCGATGCCTGCCGGGCGCGAATTCGACATGCTGCTGACCGCCGGAGAGCGGATCTCCATGGCCCTGCTGGCCATGGCGATCAAAAACCTGGGCCACGAGGCCCAGTCGTTCACCGGCAGCCAGGCAGGCGTCATCACCGACTCGGTCCACAACAAAGCGCGCATCATCGATGTCACGCCGGGCCGTATCCGCACCGCGCTGGACGAGGGCAACATCGCCATCGTCGCCGGCTTCCAGGGTGTGTCGGCGGACAGCAAGGACATCACCACCCTCGGCCGGGGCGGCTCGGACACGACCGCCGTCGCGCTCGCCGCGGCGCTGGACGCCGAGGTCTGCGAGATCTACACCGATGTCGACGGCGTCTTCACCGCGGACCCCCGCGTCGTGAAGAAGGCCCGGAAGATCGACTGGATCAACTCCGAGGACATGCTGGAGCTCGCGGCCTCCGGCTCCAAGGTGCTGCTGCACCGCTGCGTCGAGTACGCGCGCCGCTACAACATCCCGATCCACGTCCGCTCGTCCTTCTCGGGACTGCCGGGCACCTGGGTCAGCAACGAGAATCCGCAAGGGGACGAGCCGGTGGAGCACGCCATCATCTCCGGAGTCGCTCACGACGTCTCCGAAGCCAAGATCACGGTCGTCGGCGTACCGGACAAGCCGGGTGAGGCCGCGGCCATCTTCCGCGCCATCGCGGACGCCGAGATCAACATCGACATGATCGTGCAGAACGTGTCCGCGGCCTCCACCGGCCTCACGGACATCTCCTTCACCCTTCCCAAGGCCGAGGGCCACAAGGCCATCGACGCCCTGGAGAAGGCGAAGGGCACCATCGGCTTCGACTCCCTGCGCTACGACGACCAGATCGGCAAGATCTCCCTGGTCGGCGCGGGCATGAAGACCAACCCGGGCGTCACCGCCTCGTTCTTCCAGGCGCTGTCCGACGCGGGCGTCAACATCGAGCTCATCTCCACCTCGGAGATCCGCATCTCGGTCGTGACCCGCCAGGACGACGTCAACGAAGCGGTCCGCGCCGTGCACACGGCCTTCGGGCTCGACTCCGACAACGGCGACGAAGCCGTCGTCTACGGCGGCACGGGACGTTGATCCCGTCCGAGGCCCGGTCGGCCCCGGCTCCGGCACTCGCCGTGGTCGGGGCGACCGGAGCCGTCGGCTCCGTCCTGCTCCAGATGCTGTCCCAGCGGGCCGACGTCTGGGGCGACGTACGCCTGATCGCCTCCTCGCGCTCGGCCGGCCGCAGGCTGACCGTGCGCGGTACGGAGACCGAGGTGCTCGCCCTCACCGAGGACGCCTTCGACGGCCTCGGGGCGGGCGACATCGCCCTCTTCCTGACCCCGGCCGAGGTCTCGGCCCGGTGGGCTCCCGTCGTCACCGCACGCGGAGCCGTCGTCGTGGACCAGTCCGCGGCCTTCCGCGACGACCCCGACGTGCCGCTCGTGGTGCCCGAGGTGAACGGGCACGCCGCCCGGATCCGGCCGCGGGGGATCGTCGCCGGGCCCGACTGCGTGACCGCCGCGATGATCGCGGCGCTGGGCGCGCTGCACGCCGAGTACGCGCTGGCCGAGCTGGCCGTCTCCACCTACCAGGCCGCGAGCGCGGCCGGCCGGGCCGGCTCGGAGGCGCTGCGCCGCCAGCTGTCCCTCGTCGCCGGCAGCTCCCTGGGGGAGCAGCCCGGGGACGTGCGCCGGGCCGTGGGCGAGGACACCGGGCCCTTCGCGGGTCCGCTCGCGCTCAGCGTGGTGCCGTGGTCCGGTGAGCTGCGCGAGGACGGCTGGTCCTCGCACGAACTGGCCGTACGGGCCCAAGTGCGCCGGATCCTGGACCTGGCGGAGCTGCCGGTGTCCGTGACCTGCGTCCAGGTACCCGTACTGACCGGGCACTCACTGACCGTACGGGCCGGGTTCGAGTCCGTCGTCGAGGCGGCGCACGCCCGGGAGATCCTCGAATCGGCGCCCGGAGTGGTCCTCGTGGACGACCCGGCCGCGGGGGAGTTCCCCACGCCCTCGGACGCCGCGGGAACGGATCCCGCCTGGGTGGGGCGGGTGCGGCGCTCGCTCGACGACCCGCACGCGCTGGAGTTCTTCGTCTGCGCGGACAACCTCCGCCAGGGTGCTGCGCTGAATGCCACACAAAATGCGGAGCTCATCGCGGCTGGATTTAGCTCCTTCAGTTTGTAGGATCATCGTTAATCCCTTGATCGAGGTGATGGCCCGACGGCTGTCGTCGTACGACGACGCGTACCCGGGTGTGCGGCTACGCAAGAAGACGATGAGAATCCCGCCGATGAATCTGCCGTGCGCGTACAACCCTCACGGGGGGACGCGAGTCCAACTGGCGTGGCAGAAGCATTGCTCGACTACCCCGTCCGTCCGGTCCGCACCGGGACGCTCCCGATCCCGTCGCGTCTGCGATCCCGTACGCCCGGTGGGCTCCCGGTGATCGTTCCCGTTCCGCCCGCCTCGACGGCGCCCGGAGCTCCCCTGCTGCCCGGGGTGCCCGCGGCGCCCGCGTCCGGCGTCCGTACGTCCGGACCGGCCACGGATGGCCGGGTGCCCGGACCCCGCGACAGCGCGGAGGACACCGGGAGCACGCAGCAGGCCGAGCCGGTGACGGTGGCGGAGCCCGTGGCCGAGCCGGTGGCGGTGGCCGAGCCGGCCGTGGTGGCCGAGGTGGTCCAGGGGACCACCGTCGACCACCTGACGGAGACCTACCAGGCCCACTACCGCTCGCTCCTGGGCCTCGCCGCGCTGCTCCTCGACGACACCGCCTCCTGCGAGGACGTCGTCCAGGAGGCCTTCATCCGCGTCCACTCGGCCCGCAAGAAGGTCCGGGACCGGGAAAAGACGCTGGCCTACCTGCGCCAGACCGTCGTCAACCTCTCGCGCTCCGCCCTGCGCCGCCGCATCCTCGGCCTGAAGCTCCTGTCGAAGCCGATGCCGGACATGGCGAGCGCCGAGGAAGGCGCGTACGACCTGCTGGAACGGGAGGACCTCATCAAGGCGATGCGCGGGCTCCAGCGACGCCAGCGCGAGGTGCTGTCGTTGCGCTACTTCTCTGACATGACGGAAAGCCAGGTAGCCGAGGTCCTCGGCATATCGCTCGGTTCGGTCAAGGCGTACGGATCGCGGGGCATTGCCGCGCTGCGGGTGGCGATGGAGGCTGCGCAGTCATGAGTGAGGACCGCAAGACCAACGCAGGCGAAGACCGGGAACTGCCCGGCCCGGCCGGCGAATCCGCCCCCGGGAGTCCGGAGGCCCTGCGGGAGCTCGTGTTCGGCAAGCCGAAGACGCCGGACACCGAGGTCGACGCCACGGCGCCCGCCGAGCCCGCGGCCACCAAGCTCTCCGTGGTGAAGCCCGCCGCGCCCGCCGCGCCCGCCGCCGCCGAACCCTTGGGTGAGGAGGACGAGCTGCGCGTCCTGCTGCGCGGGGTCGTCGGTGGGCTCGAGCCCTCCGACGACGCGCTGGAGCGGCTGCGGAAGGGGGTCCCCGCACGCCGGGTCCGCAACCACAGGATCCTCGTCGCCGCGGCCGCGGCCGTGGTGGTGCTGGGCGGCTCGGTACCGGTGGGCCTGCACCTGACCTCCGGAGCGGGCGGGGACTCCGGCCGTTCCGTCACGGCGGGTCACGGTCAGTCCGGCGACGCCTCGAACGACGGGTCGGGCCTGCACCAGAACGGCTCCACCCGTCCGAAGCCCAAGAGGTCCTCCGACAAGGACAAGGACCGGGACAAGGACAAGGACAAGGACGGGCAGAACGGCGGCGCCAGCGCCTCGCCGACCCAGCCCGGCGGCTCCACGAGCAGCGGGCCGGACGCCGACCCGCCCCGCGCGACCCCCGGAACCGGTGCCACGGGAACCGTCGGCGGCGGTGTGCTGCCCCAGCCCGGGCCCTCGGACGTGCCCAACTGCACCCAGGGCCAGATCGGGGTGGCGGGCAGTACCCGGGCCCCGTCGGCCGGCGGCAAGGTCTACGGCAGCTTCAAGGTCACCAACGTGTCCTCGAAGGGCTGCACCGTCCGCGGTCCGGAGAGCCTGACGGCCGGTCCGGCCGTCGACGGCGGAGCCGGGGTCGCGGTCGTCAACCACGTCACGGGCGATCCGGCGACCGGGCTGCTGCCCGACCCTTCGGTGGAGACCCTGAAGCTGGTGCTCCAGCCGAACGCGTCGTACGAGGTCCGCTTCGCATGGGTGCCGCCGGAGGGCGGCTGTCCCGGTGCGAACGGCGAAGGGGACAACGCGTCGGGCGAGGTCACCGGGAGCGCCCCGGACGCCGGGACGGGCACCGACGCCGGCCAGGTCCAGCTGGAGGCCCCGCCGCTCGGTGCCGTGGTGTCCCACACGCCCAACACGTCGGGGCAGGACGGTCCGACGACGCAGACGACCATCGCCGAGGCGTGCGGCGGAACGGTGTACCGGACGGGCGTCATCCCGCTCAGGTAGATCCGCTCAGGTGGATCCGCTCAGGTAGATCCGCTCAGGTAGATCCGCTCAGGTAGATCCGCTCAGGTAGATCCGCTCAGGTAGATCCGCTCAGGTGGATCCCGGCAGGTGGAACCGGGGCCCGGTCCGGGCCCCGGACGCTACGGCTGGGTGGACCCCGCCCCGGCCGGGGCCGGCTCCGCCGGGTCCCGCTCCGCCGGGGTCGCGTCGAGGATGCCCGCCTCCGCGTCGCGCAGGGTCTCCACCTCGCGCCGGTACAGCCGGAACCACATGAAGAGCACGAACGCGGCGAAGACGAACCACTCGCCGGTGTAGCCGAGGTTCTGGAAGGCCTTCAGATCGAGCCCGGTGTTGGCCGGAGCCTGCGCCGGTACGGGAGTCATCCCGTCGGCGGGCGTCTGCACGGTCAGCCAGGCGTCGTACAGGCCGTACGGCACGATGTTGACCAGCGAGGCCGCCCCGATGACGCCGAGCTGCCCGGCCGGCAGTCCGCCCTCGGAGTGGACGCCCTTGCTGGTGGAGTTCTCCGAGGCCTGGAGCGCGCCCGTCACCTCGACCCGGCCGGCCGGCGGGGCCGGGGCCCGGCCCGCGTCGGCGCTGCCGGGCAGCCAGCCCCGGACCACGGGTACGGCCTTGCCGGTGTCGGTCTTCAGCAGGGTCAGGACGTAGAAGCCGGACTTCCCGTCGAGCCGCCGCTCGGGGACGAGGAGCTGGTCGGCGTACTCCCCGGAGACCGAGGCGAGCCGTCCCGAGGTCCGCTTGTCCACCGGGAGCAGGGATTCCAGCGGCGCGGCCGCCTGCTCGGCGGGGCGTGCGCTGGCCGCCTCCTGGTGGGTGTCGACGCGGTCCTCGAACCGGCCGAGCTGCCAGGTCCCCATGAACAGGCAGAAGGGAACGCCGAGCGCGACGAAGACGTTGATCCCCCACCAGCGCGGGGTCAGGAGAAACCGGTGCACCCCACCACCGTACGGGGGGCGCACCGGCTCACCGGTCCCGGGGCCGCCGCGGGGTCGCCGCGGGGCCGTCCCCGGGACCGGCGCGGACTACCGCGGCAGGTGCTTCAGCGCGAAGTCGATCTCCATCCGGACCTGCTTGATCCGCTCCTCCACGACGAGCGAGCCGTGCCCGGCGTCGTAGCGGTACACCTCGTGCTCCGCCCCGCGCGCCGCCAGCCGGTCCACGTAGTTCTCGATCTGCTGGATGGGGCAGCGGGGGTCGTTGAGGCCCGCCGCGATGTGCACGGGCGCCTTCACCGCGTCCACGTACGTCAGCGGCGAGGAGGCCGCGAAACGCTCCGGGACCTCCTCCGGGGTGCCGCCGAAGAGGGTGCGGTCCAGGGACTTCAGCGCCTCCATCTCGTCGTGGTACGCCGTCACGTAGTCGGCGACCGGTACGGCCGCCAGCCCCACCGCCCAGGCCTCCGGGTGCGTACCGAGGCCCAGCAGCGTCAGGTAGCCGCCCCAGGAGCCGCCGGACAGGACGAGGCGCGCCGGGTCCGCGAGGCCGGAGGCCACCGCCCATTCCCGTACGGCTTCGACGTCCTCCAGCTCGATCAGGCCGACCCGGTGCTTCAGGGCGTCGGTCCACTCGCGTCCGTAGCCGGTCGAACCGCGGTAGTTGACCCGTACGACCGCGAAACCGTGGTCGAGCCAGGCCGCCGGGGTCGCGGCGAAGGCGTCGCTGTCGTGCCAGGTGGGCCCGCCGTGGATCTCGAAGACGGTGGGGAAGGGGCCGTCGCCGTGGCCGGCGGGCCGCTGGGCGAGGGCGTGGATCCGCCCGCCGGGGCCCTCGACCCACACGTCCTCGACCGGTACGGAGCCCGGCGGCCGGAAACCGGGAGGGTCGAGCACGACCCCGCCCGCGGTCGACCGGATGACGGAGGGCTCGGCCGCGGAGGACCACTGGTACTCCACCGACCCGTCGGGCCGTGCCGTCGCACCCGAGACCGTCCCCGGCGGGGTGTCCAGCCGTACGAGTTCCCGCGCGGCCAGGTCGTAGCGGAACAGCTCGCTGCGCGCCTCGTAGCCGTGCTCGATCAGCAGCGCGGACCCGTCGGGGTACCACTCGGCGCCGACGTCGCCCGGCAGGTCGACGGCGAGCCCCTCCTCGGTGCCCGCGGCCACGTCCCACACCATCGGCTCCCACCGGCCGCGCCGCTGGTGGCCCACCAGCAGCCGGGTGTCCCCGGCGACGGGCGCGAAGCCGAGCACCATCAGGCCCAGCTCCTCGGTGCCGCCCTTGGAGTCGTCCAGCTCGGCGACGGTGGCGCCGTCCAGGGTGATCACGCGCAGGGCCGAGTGCATCGCGTCGCCGTGCTCGGTGTGCTCGACGGCGAGCAGGGTGCCGTCCCGGGACAGGTCGCCGACGCCGGCCGACTCGCGGTGCCGGTAGACCACGGCCGGCTCGGTGCCGTCGGGCCGGACCACGTGGATGGTGGTCCCGTCCTCGTCGGTGGAGCGGCCCACGACCGCCGTCCCGTCCCGCCCGATGGCCAGCCCGGCGGGGTACGAGGCCTCCAGCCCGGGGGTGGCCGGCTCGTCGGGGCCGCCCGCGAAGGGCTGGCGGACCCAGGTGCCGAACTCGTCGCCGTCGGTGTCGGAGAACCACCAGACCCACGCGCCGTCGGGGGAGAGGGTGCCGTCGGTGGTGCCGTTCGGCCGGTCGGTGGCCTGCCGCTGGGCGCCGGTGGCGCGGTCCCAGGTGTAGAGCTCGTAGGTCCCGGTGGCGTTGGAGACGAAGAGCGAGCGGTCGGGGGCGTCCTCGGCCCATTCGGGCAGTCCCACGCGCGGGGCCCGGAAGCGCTTCTCCCAGTCGGGCGCGGCGGCGTCGTTCGCGCGGTCGGTGCCGTGGGCGTCGTTCGTGTCGGCGGTGGCGTCAGTCATGCACCCCATGTAACCGGATCGGCCGCGGCCCGTCCCCCGAGATGCCGAGGGGGCCGAACGGGCGCAGGGTGGTGTGCGTACGGATCCGCCGAGGCGAGGAGCAGCGGTCATGGCGAAGAAGGCGCGTACGGGCAAGCCGTCCCACCACGACTCGGAGCGTGCGCTGGCGAAGAACACCGCGGCGGAGGCGCGCGCCAAGGCCGCCGTCCGCGACATCCAGTCGGTGTCCGCGAAGACCCGGGGCATGCAGCAGAAGGCCCAGGCCAAGCGGGGCTGACCCGGAGGCGAGCCGCCCGTGAGCCGTAGGGTGGCGCCATGCGGATGATCGTCCGGGGCGCCCGGCTGCTGCACAGCCCGTACACGTCGGGCCTGCACGACGTCGAGGTCGCGGAGGACGGGCGGATCGCGCGCGTGCTCCCGTACGACGACCAGAAGGAGCCCCCGGCGACGGGGGTGCTGATCGAGGCGCACGGCGGGCTGCTCAGCGCGCCCTTCGTCGAGCCGCACATCCACCTCGACACGGCCCTGACGGCCGGAGACCCGCGGCCCAACGCCTCCGGGACCCTCTGGGAGGGCATCGCCTGCTGGAGCGAGCGCAAGAAGACCCTGACCCGCGAGGACGTGATCGCGCGGGCCACCGAGGTGCTGCGCTGGCAGGCGGCGCAGGGCGTCCTGCACGTGCGCACCCACTGCGACGTCACCGACCCGGAGCTGACCGCGCTCGACGCGCTGCTGGAGGTCCGCGACCGGGTCCGGGACGTCATGACCCTGCAGATCGTCGCCTTCCCGCAGGAGGGCATCGTCTCCTTCCCCGGCGGCGAGAAGCTGCTGCGCGAGGCCGTCCGGCGCGGGGCCGACGTGGTCGGGGCCATCCCGCACTTCGAGGACACCCGGGAGGACGGGGTGGCCTCGCTGGCCGTCGCCTTCCGGCTCGCCGAGGAGCAGGGGCTGCGGGTGGACGCGCACTGCGACGAGATCGACGACGAGCAGTCGCGGTTCGTGGAGGTGCTGGCCGCGCACGCCCTGCGCTCCGGGCTGCGCGGGCACGTCACCGCCTCGCACACGACGGCGATGGGCTCCTACGGCGGCGCGTACAGCTTCAAACTCCAGCGCCTGCTCTCCCGTTCCGGCATCAACCTCGTCTCGAACCCCTTCGCCAACCTCAACCTCCAGGGCCGCTTCGACGCCTACCCCAAGCGGCGCGGCCTCACCCAGGTCAAGGAGATGCTGGCGGCGGGGGTCAACGTGGCCTTCGGCCACGACGACGTGATGGACCCCTGGAACGCGCTGGGCACCGGCAACCCGCTGCAGACCGCCCTCGTCGGGATCTACGCGGCCCAGCTCACGGGAGCGGACGAGATCCCGGTGGCCTTCGAGATGGTGACCGAACGCGCGGCGCGCGTGCTGGGCCTCTCGCCCTCGGAGTACGGGGTCCGCCAGGGCAACCCGGCCTCCTTCGTGCTGCTGCCGGCCGAATCGCCCACCGAGGCCGTCCGCCGCCAGGTCCGCCCGCGGTACGTGGTCTCGCGCGGCACCGTTCTCGCCGAGACCCCGCCGGCTCCGGCCCGGCTGCTGGCCTGGCCGGGAGAGGAGGGCCCCTCCGAGGTGGACTTCCGCGTCCGCCTACTGTGACCGTCCATGACCTTCGTTGCATGGACTCTTGACACTCCGTCGGCCCGGGCCGCGCTGGAGGTCGCCTCCGAGTACACGGACGCGGCACTGCTGAACCACTCCGTCCGGTCGTACGCCTTCGGGGCCGAGTACGCGGACCGGCACGGGCTCGACCACGACCGCGAGCTCTTCTACGTCAGCGCGCTGGTGCACGACCTCGGGCTGACCGCACCCTTCGACAGCCACACCCTGCCCTTCGAGGAGGCGGGCGGCCACGTCGCACGCGTGCTGACGGCCGGGCTGGGCTGGCCCGCGGAGCGGCGGGCGCGCGCCGAGGAGATCATCGTGCGGCACATGCGCGAGGACGTCACGGCCGCGGAGGACGTGGAGAGCCACCTGCTCCAGATCGGTACGACCGCGGACGTCTCCGGGGTCGGCGTCCTCGACGCCGACCCCGTCTTCACGTCCGCGCTGCTCACGGAGTACCCGCGCCTCGGCTTCGGCGACGCCTTCTACGCCCTGGTCAGCGACCAGGCCGCGCGCAAGCCGCAGTGCGCGGCGGCGGCCTACGTGGCGAGCGGCGCGAAGGAGCGCATCGCGGCGAACCCGCTCGACCGGCACCCCCTGGGGGCCTAGAAGAGCCCCAGGGCGTGGTCCAGGGACCAGACCTGCCAGCCCATCGCGAAGAAGGCGACGCCCGAGATCAGGGCCATCATCAGGTTCTGACCCTGCTCGCCCCAGTCGTGGATCATCAGGATCAGGTAGACCAGGTTGAGCAGCAGCCCGGCGAGCAGGGCTATCGGGGTCAGGAACCCGACGACAAGGCCGAGACCCAGGGCCAGTTCGGCGTAGGCGACGAGGTAGGCCATGAAGCGCGGGTGGGGCTTGACGACGAGGTCGAAGCCGCGCGTGACGAAGCCCCAGCGGTGCTTCTCGGCGACGCCGGCCGCCCAGCGGATGCCGCCCCCGCCGAACCAGTCCTTCTTGTCCTTGTGCCGCCAGCTCTCCAGCCACCACAGCCCGAGCCCGATCCGCAGAACGGCGACCCATTCGGGCCCGCCGAGCCAGATGGTCTGCATCCTCGGTTCCCTTCCTCGTTCCCTCGCAATGATCTGACGATGTGTCAGTTTCGAGGGAAGGGGGAGGGTGTGGCAAGGGGTTGGCCGACGGGGTTCAGCGGCACACGACGCCGACGGCCTGGACCTGGTTGTTGCCGAAGCCCCCGCGGTTCCACGGCTGCGCCAGCGGCTGCGTGCGCCCCGAGGCGTCGGTGGCGCGGACCAGGAGGGTGTGAGGGCCCGGGAGCGCCGTCCAGTCGGCGTGCCAGCCCTGCCAGGCGTACGGGTGCCCGCCCTGCGGCAGCACCTCGGCGTCGGCCCAGCCGCCGCCCCCGTCGGTGCTCAACTCCACGCGTACGACCGGCCCGTAGCCCGACCAGGCGCGCCCGGCGAGCCGGACGGGGCCGGGCGGGACGACCCGGGTGCGGGACATGAAATCGGGGAATCCGGGCGGGATCAGCAGGGCCCGCGGGGCGATCCGGGTGACGGGCTCGCCGGGCTCCTCGGCGCTCTGCCGGTACCGGTAGGCCGTGGCCTGCTGGTAGCCGCCGAACTCCGCGCCGACGAGCTCGATGTCGCGCAGCCACTTCACGTGGGCCATCCCGTACCAGCCCGGCACGACCAGCCGCAGCGGATGTCCGTGCTGGGGCGGCAGGGGCCCGCCGTTCATCGTGTGGGCGAGCAGCACGTCCTCGCCGACGGGCAGCGGCAGGCTGCGCCGGTAGTCCTGCTCGACGCCCCGCTCCACCCCGTGGTCCGCGCCCGTGAACACCGCCTCCACGGCGTCCGGGGCCACCCCGGCCTCGGCGAGCACCGCGCGCAGCGGCACCCCCGTCCAGTCGGCCGTTCCCACCGCCTCCACCAGCCAGGGCTGGCTGACCGGCCGCGGGGACAGCCGGGCCCGCCCGTTGCCGGCGCACTCCATGGTGACCCGGTGGGTCACGGAGGGGAGGGCCCGGAGCTCGCTCAGGCCCAGCTCCAGGGGGGTGCGGAGGCGGCCGCGGAGGGTGAGGCGCCAGGTGTCGGGGGTGGTCGCGGTGGTGGGGTCCGCGGCCTCCGGGCCCGTGTCGGGGATGTCGTAGTGCACGAGTACGTAGTGCAGCCCGGCCGGGGTGACCTCGTACCGCATGGCCTCCAGCGGGAGCCCGTGGTTGCGCGCGGCGAGCGCGAGCTCGTCCTGGCCGACGCCTTCCCCGGGGGCGGCGATCCGGCCCGGGGGGCTGATTCCGGGGAGGGGGCGCTCCTCCATGGATTCATGGTCCCGCGGCCGCGGCGGCCCGGCGACTCCGCGTGCGGATCATGTAATCAGGCGGTATGAATTGATCTGTCCCTTATGTGATCGGAGTGAAGCGTGGACGACTATCCACTGCTCAACCTGTTCTGGACCATGCTGTGGCTCTTCCTGTGGGTCATGTGGTTCTTCCTGCTGTTCAAGGTGATCACTGACATCTTCAGGGACCACGAGCTGCACGGCTGGGGCAAGGCCGGCTGGCTGATCCTGGTACTGCTGTTGCCCTACCTCGGCGTCCTCGTCTACCTGATCGTCCGCGGCAAGAGCATGAGCCAACGCGACGTGAAGCAGGCACAGGCGAACGAGAAGGCCTTCCAGGACTACGTCCAGAAGGCCGCGGGCCCACGGAGCAGCCCGGCCGAGGAACTCGCCAAGCTGTCCTCCCTCAAGGAGAACGGCCACCTGACCCAGCAGGAGTTCGACAAGGCCAAGGAGAAGCTCCTGGCCTGAGGGCTGCTGTCCGCGCCCGCGTACGGGGCGGGAGAGGTGTGCGGGACGGGAGAGGCGTGCGGGGCGGGTGAGGTGGTTTCGCTGGTCACC
>NZ_JBSFDF010000043.1:0-67266 GCF_053593795.1 Streptomyces sp. NPDC002104
GCGTAGCCCGGCACCCCTCCCCAGCCCCGCCGGCGTGTGAGGCGCGGGTCCGGGCTGGCCCGGGGAACGGTGGAAGGGCGGGTAGGGGAACTCCGCCCCGCGCAGCGGTACACCCGGGCGACGGCTCCGCCCGAGCCCCGGGCCCTGCCGGCGCCCGGGGGGGGGTACGGGGCTCCGCCCGAGCCCCGGGCCCTGCCGGCGCCTGGGGCGGTGCGGGGTTCCGCCCGAGACCCGGGCCCTGCCGGCGCCCGGGGCGGTACGGGGTTCCGCCCGAGACCCGGGCCCTGCCGGCGCCCGGGGCGGTACGGGGCGCTGGCCGAGCCCCGGGCCCTGCCGGCGCCTGGGGCGGAACGGGGCGTCGGCCGAGCCCCGGGGGCCCCGCCGGCGCCCGGGGCAGTACGGGGCTCCGGCCGAGACCCGGGCCCCGCCGGCGCCCGGGGCGGTACGGGGCTCCGGCCGAGCCCCCGGCCCTACCGGGCCACCCGCTCCCGCCACGGCAGCTCCGCCGTGACCACGGTCCCCGCCCCGTCGGGGGACTCCACCACCAGCACGCCGTCGACCGCGTCGAGCCGCTCGCCCAGCCCCGCCAGCCCCGACCCGGCCGACGCGTCCGCGCCGCCCCGCCCGTCGTCCGACACCCTGATCAGCAGCCGCCCGTCGGCGGAGCCACCCGTGCGCCACACCTCGACCTCCGCGCCCCGCGCGCCCGGCCCCGCGTGCTTGCTCACGTTCTGCAGCAGCTCCGAGACCACGAAGTACGCGATCCCCTCGATCGCCTCCGCCGGCCGCGCCGGCAGATCCACGGCCACCTTCACCGGGACCAGGCACCGGGAGGCCACCGAGGACAGTGCCGCGTCCAGCCCCCGGTCGGTGAGCACCGCCGGGTGGATCCCGCGCGCCAGGTCCCGCAGCTCCTGCAGGGCGATCTTCACTTCCCCGTGCGCCTCGTCCACCATCGCCGCCGCCCCCTCGGGGTCCTCCAGCAGCTTCTCCTTCGCCAGGCCCAGCCCCATCGCCAGCGCCACCAGCCGGGCCTGCGCCCCGTCGTGCAGGTCCCGTTCGATGCGCCGCAGGTCCGCCGCCGCCGTGTCGACCACGACACCCCGGTCGGTCTCCAGCTCGGCGATGCGCCGCTCCAGCTCGTCGGAGGGCGACAGCAGGCCCCGTACCATCGCCCGGTCCACGTTCGCGAGCCCGCGCACCACCCACGGCAGCACTGGCCACAGCACGAACAGCCCGGTCAGCGCCACCGCGAAGGTGAGCACCGCCCACGGCAGCCGGATCAGCTCGAACAGCACGGTCCGCCACGCCACCGGGTCCTTGAGGCTCGCCCACAGCCAGGGGAAGAACCCGCCGGACCGGCGCGGCCCGGGCATCGGCGTCGGCTCGTCGACCCGTACGCCCAGGAGGTCGCGGGCCCGCGCCCGTTCCAGCCGTCCCAACTGGCGAGACACGAACAGACCGCCTGCGAACAGCGGCAGACCGATCGCGGTCACCGACAGACCGCCCGCGGTCGACACCATCACCACCGTGTAGACGAACCCGATGAGGGCGGCGGGCAAATTGCTCAGCAGGTAGGCGATTTCCTTCCACGTCACGGCATCGAAGGGTGCGCGGACGGGGGGAGGGGCGCCGTCGTCGGGGGTGTGCTTGCTCGCGGTCATGCGCCTACCCTGCCAAGCCCGCGCCCCCTCGTGCCATGGGGTAGCCGGGCCGAGGTAAACGGGGGATAACCCCACCCCGTGGAGCCCAGGCCCTAGACTCCCGTCCGTACCAGATCAACCTGATCGTCGACAGTGGCCGAGGAACGAGGAACGGACGTGCCCGAACCAACGGTATCGACCGTATCCGTGCTCGCCGCGGACTACTTCCGGACGTATTCGGTCGTCGGCCTCCTGGCCGCGCTCGGTGTGCTCTTCGTGGCGGTGGCCTTCGGCGCCAACCGCCTGCTGAGCCCGTCCGTCCCGACCCGCGAGAAGCTGCTGACCTACGAGTGCGGCGTGGACCCGGTGGGCGAGGGCTGGGCGCACACCCAGGTCCGCTACTACGTCTACGCCTTCCTCTACGTCATCTTCGCCGTCGACTCGATCTTCCTCTTCCCCTGGGCGACGGTGTTCGCCGCCGCCGGTTACGGCGCCACGACGCTGGTGGAGATGTTCATCTTCCTCGGCTTCCTGGCCGTCGGCCTGCTCTACGCGTACAAGAAGGGCGTCCTCGAATGGCTGTGACCCCGGCCGGTACCCCGGCCACGGAGTCGGAGCCGCAGCTGCTCCCGGAGCCGAAGCGGCTGGGCGTCCTGTCCCGCCTCGCGCCCGAGCCCATGAAGGTGGTCCTCAACTGGGGCCGCCGCTACAGCCTGTGGGTCTTCAACTTCGGCCTCGCCTGCTGCGCGATCGAGTTCATCGCGGCCTCGATGGCCCGCCACGACTTCATCCGGCTCGGCGTCATCCCCTTCGCACCCGGCCCGCGCCAGGCGGACCTCATGATCGTCTCCGGCACGGTGACGGACAAGATGGCCCCGGCGGTCAAGCGGCTGTACGAGCAGATGCCCGAGCCCAAGTACGTCATCTCCTTCGGTGCCTGCTCCAACTGCGGCGGCCCGTACTGGGACTCGTACTCGGTGACCAAGGGCGTCGACCAGATCATCCCGGTCGACGTCTACGTCCCCGGCTGCCCGCCCCGCCCCGAGGCGCTCCTCCAGGGCATCCTCAAGCTCCAGGAGAAGATCGCCCGCGAATCGCTGGCGGACCGCTACGCGGACACGCCGGCGCCGTCCCCGGCGCAGCTCACGAGCGGACTGGTGTCTCCTCCCCCTGCTCCCGGGACGCACGCGTGAACCTCTACGACTCCCTCCCCGACGCGGCGGGAACGGTCTTCGGCGAGGAAGCGGTCGGCTCCTTCGCGTACTCCGTCCTCACGGTCGACGTCCCCACCGCGAGCTGGATCCCCGCCCTGGAAATCGCCCGCGACAAGCTGGGCTGCACCTACTTCGACTGGCTGAGCGCGGTCGACGAGCCGGGCACGGGCTTCCGCATCTGCGCGCACGTGGTCTCCCTGGAGAACCACCGCGTACGCCGCCTCCTGCTGCGGACCACCGTCCCGCACTCGGCGCCCTCCCTGCCCTCGGCCGTCGCCGTCTACGCCGGCGCCGAATGGCACGAGCGCGAGACCTTCGAGATGTTCGGCGTCGTCTTCACGGACCACCCGAACCTCGTCCCGCTCCTCCTCCCCGAGAACTTCGAGGGCCACCCGCTGCGCAAGGACTTCGTCCTCGCGGCGCGGGTCGCCAAGGCCTGGCCGGGCGCGAAGGAGCCGGGCGAGGCGCACGACCCGGACGCCCCGAAGCGCCGCCAGATGCTCCCGCCGGGCGTACCCGACCCCAACGACTGGGGCCCGATGAAGGGCCAGCTCCCGCCGGCCCCCGCCCGCCCCGCCCGCACCCCCCGCGCGGCGGCCGGAGCCCCCGGCGACCGTCCGGCCCGCACCCCGCGCGCCGCGGCCGGCGCTCCTGGCGACCGCCCGGCCCGCGCCCCCCGCGAAGCCACCCCGCCGACCGGCGCCACCGGGGAGACCCCGGCGGAAGCACCCCCGGCCCGCCCGGTACGCCGCTCCCGCTCGGTCGCGGACGGCTCCGCGAGCCAGGCCGCCGCCCCGGCCTCCGGGGCAACCCCACCCCCGGCGGGCGCCCCGGCCGACGCGGCACCCGTTCCGGCCGAAGCCACGCCGACGGCACCTGACACGACCCCGGGCAGCCCGGCGCTCCGTACCCGCTCGGCCGCGGAGGGCTCCGCGAGCCAGGCGGAGTCCCCGTCCGGCCCGGCGGGCACCCCGCAGCCGGCCCCCGCGCGCACGCCGCGCCGTACGCGCTCGGTCGCGGACGGCTCCGCGAGCCGGGCCGCCGCGACCCCGGCCGAAGCCGAGGGCACGCCCGCGACGGAACCCCAGGCCCCCGCACGCCCGCTCCGCGGCAGCGCGGACGCCCCCTGGCACAACCCGAAGCCCGCCTTCGACACTCCAACGGCCGACCCGGCCGACCCGGCTGCCCCGGCCGAACCGGCTGACCCGGCGACCCCGGCGGCCCCGGCCGAATCGGCCGCCGCATCGGCTCCGGCTGCTCCGGTGCCCCCGGCCGCTCCGGCGCCCCCGGCCGAACCGCCCGCTCCGGCCGACGGCCCGGCGAGTTCCGCCGCGTCCGAGCCCGAGTCCGAGCAGGAGGCCGGGTCCAAGCCCGCCCCCAAGCCGGAGTCGGCCAAGCCGGAGTCGGCCAAGCCGGAGTCGGCCAAGCCGGAGTCGGCCAAGCCGGAGTCGGCCAAGCCGGAGTCGGCCAAGCCGGAGTCGGCCAGGCCGGACTCCGCCAAGCCGGACCCCACCGACCCCCGGTCCGAGACGGACCCCACCCCCAACGACCCCACCGGAGGCGCCGCGTGAACGACGTCCTCGACGTCGCCCTGCGGCTGATCGTCGTCTTCGCCGTCTTCCTCGTGCTCCCGCTCGTCGTCGGGCAGACCGAGCACAAGGTGATGGCCCACATGCAGGGCCGCCTCGGCCCCATGTACGCCGGCGGCTTCCACGGCTGGGCCCAGCTCGTCGCCGACGGAGTCAAGTTCGCGCAGAAGGAAGACATCGTCCCGGCCAACGCCGACCGCCGCGTCTTCCAGCTCGCCCCCGCCGTCGCGCTCCTCCCGTACCTCCTCGTCCTCCTCGCCATCCCCATCGGCCCCGGCGAAGGCGCCGTCGGCCAGGTCATCGACGCCGGGCTCTTCTTCGCGCTCGCCGTCATGGGCATCGGCGTGCTCGGCTCGCTCATGGCCGGCTGGGCCTCGGCGAACAAGTTCTCCCTCCTCGGAGGCCTCCGCACCGCCGCCCAGCTGCTCGCCTACGAGCTCCCCATGCTGCTCGCGGCGGCCTCGGTCGCCATGGCCGCCGGAACCGTGTCGCTCCCCGGCATCGTCGGTGCCTTCGAGTGGTGGTGGCTGCCCTGGCAGATCGTCGGCGGGCTCGTCTTCTTCACCGCCGGCCTCGCCGAACTCCAGCGGCCCCCCTTCGACATGCCCGTCGCCGACTCCGAGATCATCTTCGGCGCCTACACCGAGTACACCGGCCTGCGCTTCGCGCTGTTCCTCCTCGCCGAGTACGCCGGCATCGTCGTCCTGTGCGCCCTGACCACCGTCCTCTTCCTGGGCGGCTGGCACGGCCCCTTCGGCGGCGACGGCTTCGGCTGGATCTGGACCCTGCTCAAGATCGCCGCGCTCTCCTTCGTGGTGATCTGGCTCCGCGTGAGCTACCCCCGGCTGCGCGAGGACCAGCTGCAGAAGCTCGCCTGGACCGTACTCATCCCCCTCGCGCTCGCCCAGATCGCGCTCACCGGCATCGTGAAGGTGGCGATCCAGTAATGCCCCCCATCCCCGGCTCCGGCCTCGCCAAGGGCCTGGCCGTCACGCTGCGCACGATGACGAAGCGCTCGCACACCGCCCAGTACCCCGAGGTGCAGCCCGAACTCCCGCCGCGCTCGCGCGGGGTCATCGGCCTGTTCGAGGAGAACTGCACGGTCTGCATGCTGTGCGCGCGCGAGTGCCCCGACTGGTGCATCTACATCGACTCCCACAAGGAGACGCTCCCGGCCGCCGCCCCCGGTGGCCGTGAGCGCAGCCGCAACGTCCTCGACCGCTTCGCCATCGACTTCTCCCTCTGCATGTACTGCGGCATCTGCATCGAGGTGTGCCCCTTCGACGCACTGTTCTGGTCGCCGGAGTTCGAGTACGCCGAGACCGACATCCACGAACTGACCCACGAGCGCGACAAGCTGCGCGAGTGGATGTGGACCGTACCGGCGCCGCCCGCCCTGGACCCGGCAGCCGAGGAGCCCAAGGAGATCGCGGCCGCCCGCAAGGCCGTGGAGAAGGCGGAGACCGCGGCCGCGGCCGCCGCGGCAGCCGCCGCAGCAGCGGCCGCCGAGGCGAACCCCGACACCACGCCCCCGGCCACGCCCCCGGCCCCGGAAGGAGACGCGTGATCACCGCAGCCGCCCAAGGCAACGGCTTCCTCTCCCCGACCGGCGTCGAGATCGCCTTCGTCCTCGTCGGCCTCGCCACCCTCGGCGCGGCCGCCGTCACGGTCACCACCAAGCAGCTCGTGCACGCCGCCCTGTGGCTGGTCGTCGCGCTCGGCGGGATCGCCGTCGAGTACCTGCTGCTCACCGCCGAGTTCATCGCCTGGGTCCAGGTACTGATCTACCTCGGTTCCGTGGTCGTCCTCCTCCTCTTCGGTCTGATGCTCACCAAGGCCCCCATCGGCCGCTCGCCGGACGCCGACTCCGGCAACCGCCCGGTCGCGCTCGGCGTCGCCCTCGTCGCGGCCGCCGCGCTCGTCTGGGTGGTCGTCGACGCCTTCCGCACGACCTGGATCGACCTCGACGGCCCCGCCCAGGGCTCCACCAAGGTCTCGGGAGAGATCCTCTTCCGGCACTGGGTGCTGCCCTTCGAGGCGCTCTCCGTCCTCCTCCTCGCGGCCCTGATCGGCGCCATCGTGCTGTCGCGCAAGGACGCGCCCGCCACCGACCCGAAGGGCGGGCAGCGCTGATGCACCTCGCCTACCCCGCCGTGCTGGCGGCGCTCCTCTTCTGCACGGGCCTGTACGGAGTGCTCGCCCGCCGCAACGCCATCCTGGTCCTGATGTCCGTCGAGCTGATGCTCAACGCCGTCAACCTCAACCTGGTGGCCTTCGACGTCTGGCTGCGCGACAGCCTGCACGCCGGCCAGGCCCTGACCCTCTTCACCATCGCCATCGCCGCCGCCGAGATCGGCATCGGCCTCGCGATCGTGCTGATGGTCTACCGCAACCGGGGCACCGCGGACGTCGACCGCCTGCGCGACACCGCCGAGGGCCACGAGCCGGACGGCGCGACCCCGGCCGGCCCGAACCCGGACAGCGCGAACCCTGCGACCGGAGCCGCCGCGTGAGCACCCCGACCCTCGCCGTACTGGTCCCCCTCCTGCCCTTCCTGGGCGCCCTGGCGGGACTGCTGCTCGGCCGCACCGCCCCCGGCTTCGTCAAGCCGCTCGCCGTCCTGCCGACGCTGGCCGCCGGAGTCCTCGCCGTCCTGGTCGCCTTCCGTCAGGGCGGCGGCAAGGCGATCGACACGGCCACCGAGCTGACCCCGACCGGCTCGGTACCCATCGAGCTCTCGCTCCACCTCGACGGCTTCGCCGTCATGGTGGCCGTCCTCGTCGGCCTCGTCGCCACCTGCGTGCAGATCTACTCGACGGCGTACCTGCGCGAGGACCCGCGCTACCCGTCCTACGCCGCTCTGGTCTCACTGTTCACCTCCGCCATGCTGCTCGTCGTCTACTCCGGCGACCTGATGGTGCTGCTGGTCGGCTGGGAGATCATGGGCATCTGCTCGTACTTCCTGGTCGGCCACTACTGGGAGACCGAGGCGGCCCGGTCCGCCTCCCTGAAGGCCTTCCTCGTCACCAAGCTCGGCGACGTCCCCTTCCTCATCGGCCTGTTCGCGCTCGCCACCGACGCCGGCTCCTTCCGGATCACCAAGATCCTGGGCACCGTCGCCGCCGGCGGACTCGACCACCCGACGCTCATCGCGCTGCTCCTGCTGGCCGGAGTCGCGGGCAAGTCCGCGCAGTTCCCGCTGCACACCTGGCTTCCGGACGCCATGGCGGGCCCCACCCCGGTCTCCGCACTGATCCACGCCGCGACGATGGTCGCCGCCGGTGTCTACTTCGTCGCGCGCCTCCTCCCCGTCTTCGCGGCCTCCCGGGCCGCGCTCGTGGTCCTGGCCGTCATGGCGGCCGTCACGATGGTCGGCTCCGCCCTCGCCGCCCTGGCCCAGGACGACATCAAGCGGGTGCTCGCCTACTCCACGATCGGCCAGCTCGGCTACATGACCGGGGCCCTGGCCGTCGGCGACCGCGCGGCCGCCGTCTTCCACCTCCTGTCGCACGGCGCCTTCAAGGCGCTGCTGTTCCTCGGCGCCGGCGTGATCATCCACGCCGCGGGGACGAACTCCCTGGCCGCCATGTCCCGCATGGACGGCCTGTCCAAGCGCATCCCCGACGCCTTCTGGACGATGACGATCGCGCTGCTCGCGCTCGCCGCCTTCCCGCCCTTCGCCGGCTTCTTCTCCAAGGAAGCCGTCCTCGTCGCCGCCGAGCACACCGCCGGCGGCCACTCGGAGCTCGCCCCGAGCGCGGCCGGCTGGGTGGTCCTGGTCGCCGGTGTACTGACCGCGCTGCTCACCGCCGCCTACGCCACCCGGCTGTGGCTGATGGCCTTCCGCGGCCGGGGAGCCGCCGCCCCCGACCACGGCAAGGAACCCGTCGCCATGACCGGCGTGCTGTGGCTGCTGGCCGTCCCGTCCGTGGGCTTCGGCCTGCTGGCCGGGCCCCTGTCCGACTTCTTCGACGGCCGCGAACTCACCCCGTCGCTGACGACCTCGGTCCTCGGCACGGGCGCCGCCGCCGTCGGCGCGGTGCTCACCTACGCCCTGTGGCAGCGTGCCCAGGCCCAGGCCGCCCCGGCCCCGGCAGCCCCCGCCGGACCGCACGCCCCCGCCGGTGCCCCCGCCGCGGTGCCCGGCACTGCCGCGGTGCCCGCCACCGCCGCGGTACCCGCGTCCGTTGCCGCCGCCCGGTCCGCCGCCGAGAGCCCCGAAGTCGCCGAGGTCACCCACGACCACCCGGTCGTCTCCACGGCCCCCGCCGCCGACCCCGGCCGCGCGCTGCTCGGCCCGCTGCACCGGCACGCCGCCGTCGGCTTCCACCTCGACGCCGTCTACGACCGCCTGTTCGTCCGCCCCGTCCGAGCCGCCGCAGCCCTCGTACGCTTCCTCGACCGCGAGGTCGTGGACACGTACGTCCGTGGCGCGGGCCTCGGACCCCGGCTGCTCGGCGGCCTCGTACGCCGCACCCAGACCGGCAACGTGCAGAGCTACCTGAGCGCCCTGCTCGCCGGCGCCGTGGTCCTGGCGATCGCCACCGCCGTCCTCGCCAACGTCAACGCCGGATCGTGAGCCGTGAGTCAGCCGTGATTGATATCAGCCCGTCCGTGATGCAGTTCCTTCTGGCGTTCGTCGTGGCCGGCCCGCTCGTCGGCGCCGTCGCCGCCCTCCTGCCCGCCCCGCCCGGACTGAAGGGCAAGAGCCCCGAACAGGCCGTCCTCCGCCACGGTGTGACCGTGACCGGTGCCATCCTCGCCGCGGCGATCGTCCTCGCCGCGGGCTTCGACCACGACGCCCCGTCCCGCTTCCAGGCGACGACGGACATCAGCTGGATCCAGGCCCTGAACGTCCGGATCCACCTCGGCATCGACGGCATCTCGCTCCCCCTCCTCCTGATGACCGCGCTGCTGTTCTTCCTCTGCGCGCTCTACAGCTACTTCAAGCTCCCCGCGGGCCCCTCCGCGAAGGCCTTCGTCGCCCTGCTCCTGGTCCTGGAGTCCGGCACCCTCGCCACCTTCGCCGTCCTCGACCTGCTGCTGTTCTTCCTCGCCTTCGAGATGGTCCTCATCCCGATGTACTTCCTGATCGCCCGCTGGGGCGGTGCTCAGCGGCAGGCGGCCGCCTGGAAGTTCATCCTCTACACCCTCCTCGGCTCCGTGGTGATGCTGCTCGGCCTGCTGCTGATCGGGCTGAACAGCGGCACGTTCGACATGGTGGCGCTCGCCTCCGACAACGGCCGCGGACTGTCCCACACCACCCAGATCCTGGCCGTCCTCGCCATCGGGACCGGCCTCGCCGTGAAGACCCCGATGTGGCCGCTGCACAGCTGGCTGCCGGACGCCCACACCGCCGCCCCCACCGTCGGCTCCGTCCTCCTCGCGGGCGTCCTGCTGAAGATGGGCACCTACGGGTTCGTCCGGATCCTGCTGCCCGCCACCCCCGACGGCATGGCCACCTTCGCCCCGTACCTGGGCGCCTTCGCCGCCGTCGGCATCGTCTACGGGTCCCTGGCCTGCCTCGCCCTCGCCCGCAAGGGCAACAAGGGCGACCTCAAGCGCCTCATCGCGTACTCCTCCGTCGGCCACATGGGCTTCGTCCTCCTCGGTATCGCGTCCATGACTCCCACCGGCGTGAACGGCGCGCTGTTCGCCAACGTCGCGCACGGTCTGATCACCGGCCTTCTCTTCTTTCTTGTCGGTTCGCTCAAAGACCGTTACAACACGGCCGATCTCGACACCCTCGCCGGAGCCACCGGAGCGGCCCTCTACGGCCGCGCCCCGCGCTTCGGAGCCCTCCTCGCCTTCGCCGCGATCGCCTCGCTCGGCCTCCCCGGCCTGGCCGGTTTCTGGGGCGAGATGCTGGCGCTCTTCGGCGCGTTCGACCCCGCCGAGGGCCTGTCGCGGCCCGCGTTCCTCACGTACATGGCCGTCGGCGCGTTCGGCACCCTGCTCACGGCCGCCTATCTTCTGATCGTCGTACGGCGGGTGTGCATGGGCGACCCGAAGGCCGCGCGCGAGAGCGCCGCCGCCCCGGTGGTCCTCGCGGACATCCAGCGCTACGAGTACGCCGCCTGGAGCCCGCTCGTCGCCCTCACCCTCCTCGCCGGCCTGTGGCCCGCGGTCCTCCTCGGCCTCACCGACCCGGCCGTCCAGAAGCTCCTCGCGGGAGGGAACTCATGACGGTCCTTCAGTCCCTGGTCCAGCCGATCGCCCAGCCGATCGCCCTGCCGCTCGTGCAGCCGTTCGCCCAGCCGCTCGGCCGGCCGTTCGCGATCGCCGCGGCCGACGCCGGCGCCGGAGCGCCCAGCCTGGTCCAGTCCGTCGACTGGCTCGCCATCGCGCCGGTCGTCATCACCGCCGCCGTCGGCCTGCTCGTCCTGGTCGCCGACCTCTTCGTACCGGAGCGCCGCAAGCCGCTCCTCGGCTGGATCTCCGTGGCCGGACTGGCCGCCGCGACCGCCACCCTGCTGCCGCTGCGCGCCGGTGACCGCAGCACCTTCTGCCTCACCGGCCCGGGTACGGCGGATTCCGCCGCGTGCAGCTACGCCGCCGACCACTTCGCGCTGGTCGTGCAGTTCCTCGTCCTGGGCGGCGCCCTGGTCACCGCCCTGCTGTCGGTCACCGCCGTCCGCGAGGCGCGCATGCCGGCCGGCGAGTACTGGTTCCTGCTGCTCTCCTCCGCCGCCGGCGCGGCCCTGCTGCCCGCATCCCGCGACCTCGCCACCCTGATCGTCGCCCTCGAAGTCGCTTCGCTGCCCGCCTTCGCCCTCGTCGGCATGCGCCGCGGCGACCGGCTCTCCTCCGAGGCCGCCCTCAAGTTCTTCCTGTCCTCCGTCACGGCCACCGCCGTGTCCCTGATGGGCGTCAGCTTCGTCTACGCCGCCACGGGCTCCCTGCACCTCACCCAGGTCGCCGACCGGCTCGGACACGTCCCCGGACAGCTCGACACCCTCGCCATGGCCGGCGTCGCGCTCACCCTGGTGGGCTTCGCCTTCAAGACGGCCGCGGTCCCCTTCCACTTCTGGGTCCCGGACACCTACGTCGGTGCCCCGCTGCCCGTCGCCGGATACCTGTCGGTCATCGGCAAGGCCGTCGGCTTCACCGGCCTCATCCTCGTCACGGTGATCGCCTTCCCCGCGTACTCCGACGTCTGGGGCCCGGCCCTCGCCGTCCTCGCCGCGCTCACCATGACCCTCGGCAACGCGGCGGCCCTGCGCCAGTCCGCCGACCGCCCGAACGGCGCCGTACGGCTGCTCGCCTGGTCCTCGGTCGGCCAGGCCGGCTACCTGCTGGTCCCGATCGCGGCCGCCGCCTACGCCGGCCGCGACCAGATCGGCTCCACCGTCGCCTACGCCCTCATGTACGCAGCCGTGAACCTCGGCGCCTTCGCCGTGGCCGCCCTGGTGGCCCGTACGAAGCCGCTGCACCGGCTCGCCGACTACCGGGGACTGTACGCGCAGAGCCCGCTCGCCGCCCTCGCGATGGCCTTCTTCCTGCTCTGCCTGGCCGGTCTGCCGCCGGGCATCATCGGGCTCTTCGCGAAGGTCACCGTCTTCCGCTCGGCGGTCGACGCGGGCCTGGGCTGGCTCGCCGTCGTCATGGCCGTCAACGTCGTCGTCGCGCTGTACTACTACCTGCGCTGGACCGCCCTGCTCTTCCGGGCCCCCGACGCGGACACGGCACGGGAAGGCGCCCAGGAGGGCGTCCAGGAGGCCGCGCAGCCCCGTACGGGCACCCCCTGGCCCGTCACGGCGGCCATCGTGCTCACCGCCGGCACCGCCCTGGTCCTGTCGGGTGCCCCGCAGCTCGTCCTGCGCTTCGCCACGGGCAGCCTCTTCCCGCTGTAGAGCCGCCGCCGGAGGGCTGCCGGAGCCGTGCCGCGCCCGGCCTGCGCCGTGACCGGCCCCGCGCCCGTAACCCGTACGGCCTAACCCGCGCGGCGCCCGCCACAGCCCCGCCCCCCGGCCCACCGGGGCGGCGGGGACGGGCGTGCCCGGGGAACCTGGCGCCCTCACCTCGCGTTGACCAGGAAGGAAGGGTCCACTGGACCGTAGGCCCTCCGATCCCCAGATCCTGGACGGGTCCCCCTGCCGCACCACTTGGAGGGCGCACCGTGCACCGCCGGCACAACGGGCTGAAGACCGCCGTACTCCTCGGTGGTCTGTCGGCCCTCATCATCCTCATCGGAAGCTTCTTCGGCCGGGGCGGACTGATCGTCGCCGTCCTCGTGGCCCTCGGCACCAACGCCTACGCGTACTGGAACAGCGACAAGCTCGCCCTGCGCGCGATGCGGGCCCGGCCCGTCAGCGAGTTCGAGGCCCCCGAGCTCTACCGCATGGTGCGCGAGCTCTCCACGTCCGCGCGCCAGCCCATGCCCCGGCTCTACATCTCCCCGACCGAGGCTCCCAACGCCTTCGCCACCGGCCGCAACCCGCGCAATGCCGCGGTCTGCTGCACCGAGGGCATCCTGCGGATACTCGACGAGCGCGAGCTGCGCGGGGTCATCGGCCACGAGCTCAGCCACGTGTACAACCGCGACATCCTCATCTCGTCCGTCGCGGGCGCGCTCGCCTCCGTGATCATGTTCCTGGTCAACTTCGCCTGGCTGATCCCCATCGGCCGTTCCAACGACGACGAGGGGCCGGGCCTCTTCGGCATGCTGCTGATCATGATCCTGGGCCCGCTTGCGGCCTCCGTGATCCAGCTCGCCATCAGCCGCTCGCGCGAGTACGAGGCGGACGCCTCCGGGGCCCAGCTCACCGGGGACCCGCTCGCCCTCGCCAGCGCCCTGCGCAAGCTGGACGCCGGCACCAAGCAGCTCCCGCTGCCGGCCGAGCCGCGGATCGAGACCGCGAGCCACATGATGATCGCCAATCCCTTCCGCCCCGGCGAGGGATTGTCCAAGATGTTTTCCACGCACCCCCCGATGGCCGAGCGCATCGCCCGGCTCGAACAGATGGCAGGACGCAGCCAGTGAAGACCATCCTGAACATCATTTGGCTCGTGCTCAGCGGAGTCTGGCTCTTCCTCGGCTACTGCCTGGCGGGCGTCATCCTCTGCATCACCATCATCGGAATCCCCTTCGGCATAGCCTCGTTCCGCATCGCGGTGTACGCCCTGTGGCCCTTCGGATACACCGCCGTCGAGCGGCGCGACGCCGGCGCCGCGTCCTGCGTCGGGAACGTGCTGTGGCTGGTCCTGGCCGGCTGGTGGCTGGCCCTCGGCCACATCGTCACCGGCATCGCACTGTGCCTCACGATCATCGGCATCCCGTTCGGCATCGCCAACTTCAAGATGGTCCCGCTCTCCCTGCTCCCGCTGGGCCGCGAGATCGTCCCCACGGACGCCCCCTTCGCCTCACGCTGAACCGCGCCGGGCCCGGAGCCGGTTCATCCGCTCGTATTAAGGTTCCGGGTTGCGGAGGAGTGACGCGGACGAGCGGCACGCACAACGGGCAGGGAAGAACCGATGTCGACTGAGCCCTCTGAGCCCTCTGAGCCCTACGAGTTCTCCGAGCCCTCCGAGCCCGCCGTGACCCTCTCGGTGGTCGTGCCGATGTACAACGAGGAGGACGCGCTGCCGGCCCTGGTCGGCAGGCTGCGCCCGGCACTGGACGCCATGGCAGTCCGCTACGAGGTCGTCGCCGTCGACGACGGCAGCAAGGACCGCACCGCGGAGCTCCTCACCGAGTTCCAGGTGAAATGGCCCGAGCTGCGCGTCGTGCGGCTGCGCGGGAACTCCGGCCACCAGGCCGCCCTCACCGCGGGCCTGCACAGCGCCTCGGGCGCGTACGTGGCCAGCATCGACGCGGACCTCCAGGACCCGCCGGAGAAGATCCCGGAGATGCTCGACCTGGCCCGCGCGGACGGCCTCGACATCGTCTACGGGGTCCGGGCCGACCGCAGCACCGACACCGGATTCAAGCGCCACACGGCCGGCGCGTACTACTGGCTGGTGCGCCGCCTGGTCGGCAAGCAGGTGCCCGCCCAGGCGGGCGACTTCCGGCTGCTCAGCCGCGCGGCGGTCGACGCGGTCAAGGCGATGCCCGACCAGCACCAGGTGTACAGGCTGCTCGTGCCGTGGCTCGGCTTCCCCAGCGGCCAGGTCGCCTACCAGCGCGAGGAGCGGGTGGCGGGCGAGACCAAGTACCCGCTGAGCAAGATGCTCCGGCTGGGCGTCGACAGCGTCATCAACTTCTCCGCCGCCCCGCTGCGTCTGGCGACCTGGCTGGGCGTGGCCAGCTTCTTCGGCTGCCTCCTGATGGTGGGCGCCACCCTGGCGGTCTACCTGAAGGGCAAGACCGTCCCCGGCTGGACCTCCCTGTTCATCGTGATGCTGTTCCTCGGCGGGGTGCAGCTGATCTGCGTCGGCCTGCTCGGCGAGTACATCGGCCGCATCTACACGGCGGTGCAGCGCCGGCCCACCTTCTTCGTCGGGTACGACTCGCACGCCCCGGCGCCGAAAACGGAGCGCGAAGCGGACTGATCCCCCTCCGGCGGCGCGGACGAAGTCCCAGGTCAGGGCGATTGTCAGTGGGGGATGTCACTCTCTGTGCATGAACGAGACCGAGCAGTTGCTGAAGCAAGCCGCCGACCGTGCGCACAGCTCCCGGCAGGGGCGGTACGCGGCCACAGGCGCCCCGGACGCGCCCCTTGCTGCGCCCCTGTCCCGCGCGGAGCTGCACCGGGCCGAAGCCGCCCTGGGCTTCGCCCTGCCGCCCCGCCTCGCGGCCCTGCACACCCGCGTGGCGGACGGCGGCTTCGGGCCCGAGTACGGCCTGCTGCCCCTGGAGCGAGCCGTCGCCGAATACACCGCGATGCGCGCGTCGGCCTGGCGCTGGCCCGAGGGCGTCCTGCCCATAGCCGACCTCGGATGCGCCCTGCGCGCCTGCGTGGACTGCCGTTCGGAAACCGCCCAGGTCCTCCTGTTCGAACCCAACTCGGGCGATCCGGAGCTCGCCTGGTTCCTCGAATCGCCGGCGCTCGCCGACTGGCTGCGCGGCTGGCTCGACGGCAGCGCCTGGTTCAGCGAGGAATCGGGCGCGGGGGAGGAGTGGGACCTGGAGCTGACCCCCTGGGCGGGCTTCAGAGCCCGCGTGTGAGCCGCCGGCGCACGCCGTGGACCAGCGCGCCCAGCGCCAGTACCGAAGCCCCCGCGAGCGTCGACGCGGCGGGCAGCGAGCAGCCCAGCACCACGCAGCCGGACAGTCCCACCGCTGCCACGGCCCGGTCCTTGACACCTGAATCGAGAGTCCACGCGGAGGCGTTCGCGATCGCGTAGTAGGCGAGCACGCCGAAGGAGGAGAATCCGATCGCGCCCCGCAGATCGGTGGCGGCCGCGAGCACCGCCACCACCGCGCCCACCGCGAGCTCGGCGTGGTGCGGCACCTGATGCCGGGGATGTACGGCGGCCAGCGCACGCGGGAGATGGCCGTCCCGCGCCATCGCCAGGGCGGTCCGCGACACCCCGAGTACGAGGGCCAGCAGCGAGCCCAGCGCCGCCAGGGCCGCGCCCGCCCGGACGACGGGAGTCAGCCCGGGCCACCCGGCCGCGCGCACGGCGTCGGCCAGCGGGGCCACCGACCGCCCCAGACCGTCGGCGCCCAGCACCGACAGCGCCGCCACCGAGACCGCGGCGTAGACCAGCAGGGCGATCCCCAGGGTGAGGGGAACCGCCCGCGGGATCGTGCGCTCCGGGTCACGCACCTCCTCGCCCAGGGTGGTGATCCGGGCGTACCCCGCGAAGGCGAAGAACAGCAGCCCGGCGCCCTGGAGCAGCCCGGCCGCCGCCCAGTCCGAGCCGCCGAGCCGGCCGGCGTCGGCCGCGCCGGAGGACAGGCACGCCACCACGACCCCGGCCAGAACGGCCAGTACCGCCGCCACGATCACCCGTGCGATCCGGGCGGACTTCTGCACCCCGCCGTAGCTCGCCGCGGTCAGTGCCACCACGGCCGCCACGGCCACCGCGTGCTGGTGCCCGGGCCACACGTAGGCCCCGACCGTGAGGGCCATCGCCGCGCACGAGGCCGTCTTGCCGACGACGAAGCCCCAGCCGGCCAGGTAACCCCAGAAGGGCCCGAGCCGTTCGCGTCCGTACACATAGGTGCCGCCCGAGGAGGGGTAGCGGGCGGCGAGCCGGGCCGAGGAGTGCGCGTTGCAGTACGCCACCAGGGCCGCCAGCGCGAGCGCCCCGAGGAGCGCCCTGCCGGCCGCGCGCGCCGCCGGGGCCAGCGCGGCGAAGATCCCGGCGCCGATCATGGCGCCGAGCCCGACGACGACGGCGTCGAAGACGCCCAGCGTGCGCTTCATCCCGCCGTGCGGGGCATGGGATTCCGTGGCGTTCACGGCCGGAGGGTATCCGGCCTAGATGACGCCCTCCCTGCCGGGGACGGGCGTGCGGCTGCGTTCCCAGCCGTCCAGCGCGGTCAGGCAGGCGTGGTCGAGGTGGCGCAGCCCGCTCAGGTCGAGGTGGACGGCTCCGCCGCGGGGCAGCGCGTCCAGCTCGTCGAGGAGTTTGGGCAGCCGCAGGAAGCTGGCGTTCCCCAGGATCCGCACGCGCAGTTCGTCCCCCTCCCACACCGGCTCGATGTGGACGTGGGAGGTCTCCCAGGCCGCCTTGGCGACGGCGAGCCCCAGGCCGGCGAGCACCCCCTCGAAGAGGTTGGTGGCCACGATCGCCGAGGCCGTCGCCACCAGGACGACCGCCTCGCCCCGGTGCGACCGCCACAGGGCGGCCACCGCCCGCACCGGCAGCAGCTTCCAGCCGGCGTGCAGCAGCACCCCGGCCAGCGCGGCGAGCGGGACGGCCTCCAGCAGTCCGGGGACGGCCACGGCGAACAGCAGCAGCCAGCCGCCGTGCAGGATCCGGGAGGCCCGAGTGCGGGCGCCGGCCTCGACGTTGGCCGCGCTGCGGACGATGACGGCGGTCATCGGCAGGGCTCCGAGCAGTCCGCAGAGGGTGTTCCCGACGCCCTGGGCGACCAGTTCGCGGTCGTAGTCGGTCCGCGCCCCGTCGTGCATGCGGTCCACGGCCGCCGCACTGAACAGCGTCTCGGCGGAGGCGATCAGCGCCAGCGCGACCACGGTCCCGACGGCCCCCACGGAGGCCAGCACCCCGAAGTCCCCCCAGCCCGGCGGGGCCACGGCCGACAGGACGCCCGTGACCCGGACCCGCTCCACCGGGAGGTGCAGCAGCACGGCCGCGGCGGTCGCGGCGGCGACCCCGACGAGCGCACCCGGAACGAGCCGCAGCCGGTCGGGCATCCGCCGCCAGGCCACCAGGACCGCGACGGTACCGGCCCCGAGCGCCACGGCGGTCCAGTCGGCGCGCCCGCCGAGCTCCAGCACCCCGCCCAGCTTCTCCAGGGTCCGCGCCGGGGCCTGCGCACCGGCCAGGGCGTACAGCTGACCGGCGATCAGCACGAGCCCGATACCGGCCAGCATCCCGTGCACGACGGCCACGGAGATCGCCCGGAACCAGCGGCCGAACCGCAGCGCGCCCATGGCCAGCTGCACCAGGCCGGCGGCCAGGACGAGCACGCCGAGCGCGGGCAGCCCGTACGTCCGCACGGCCTCGTAGACGAGCACGGTGAGCCCGGCGGCCGGGCCGCTCACCTGGAGCGCGCTGCCCCGGAACCAGCCGGTGACGAGCCCGCCCACCACCCCGGTGACGATCCCGAGTTCGGCCGGTACCCCGGAGGCGACGGCCACTCCGACGCAGAGCGGTAGCGCGACCAGGGCGACCACCACGGACGCCCCGAAGTCTTCACGTAGCGTGCCGGCCCCAGGCATACGGGAACCCCCTGTCGAGGTGCGGACGGACACCCCTCACCCTGGTGGGCGCACTGCCCGCCGCCCAAGTGCACACGGAGGGCGCCGCGAGCGCGTACGCCGCTCACGCCGGGCACACACCCACCGCGCGCCGGTCCCGCGACACCGCGCGCGGAGCACCGCCGCAGCCCAACGACCGCGGCCCGGCGGTCCTCGAAGGACCGCCGGGCCGGAGTGCGGGCTGAGCCGAGGCCGAAGCCGGTGATCAGCGGTAGTTCACGAACTGGATCGCGAAGTCCAGGTCCTTGCCCTTGAGGAGGGCCTGGACTTCCTGGAGGTCGTCGCGGCTCTTGGAGCTGACGCGCAGCTCCTCGCCCTGGACCTGGGCCTTGACGCCCTTGGGGCCCTCGTCACGGATGATCTTCGCGACCTTCTTGGCGTTCTCCTGGGAGATGCCTTCCTCGATCGTGGCGAAGATCTTGTACTCCTTGCCGGACAGCTGCGGCTCACCGGCGTCGAGCGCCTTGAGGGAGATCCCGCGCTTGACCAGCTTGGTCTCGAAGACGTCCAGGACGGCCTTGACGCGCTCCTCGGAGTTCGCCTCCATCAGGATCTTCTCGCCGGACCAGGCGATCGTGGCGCCGGTGCCCTTGAAGTCGTAGCGCTGCGAGAGCTCCTTGGCGGACTGGTTGAGGGCGTTGTCGACCTCCTGCCGCTCGACCTTCGAGACGATGTCGAAACTGGAGTCGGCCATGTGCTGTGGCTCCTTGAAGTCGGTGGTGGCGGCCCCGAAGGGCGCGGCCGGACATCCCCGGACCGCTCCGCAAAGCCTAGCCACCGTGCCCCCGTGCGGTGCTGATCAATCCGGTGGCGAAGCACCCCCGGTCATCGGGTATCGTTTACGTCGTTGCCACGGAGCGCCGCCGCAAGGCGGAAAGATGGCAGCGATCATGGCGGTGTGCCCGAGTGGCCAAAGGGAGCAGACTGTAAATCTGCCGGCTCAGCCTACCCAGGTTCGAACCCTGGCGCCGCCACGCGAGTGGGACCCCCGTTCATCTGCGGAAACGCAGTGAACGGGGGTTCTTTCGTTTTCGAACACGGACAGTCGACTGTCTCGCTCTGTCTCGTTGACGCACGCTCTCTACCAGCGTCTGTGGACGGAGCGTGGACGGGAACTTCATCCCTGACCGGACGCTCGGCCTTCCTCGGCCGCTTCGCGTCAGGACGGGCCGCACCTTGGGGCATAGCGCACAAGGGCAGCTCAGGCACCGTTGGACACCTGCGGCGTGTGCGCGGAGATCTGAGCGCCCGGTGCTGAGCCGTGCGTAAGCATCCTGCGGCGGAAGTCGTGCCGATATGGGTATGGGAGGCGTGCGCGTCGATCATGTGACGAACACCTCCCGTTGACCCCGCGTCTACGTAGAATGCTGCATCGGTGACGGGCCGCTGTTCCCCCCACACGGGGCCCACCTGCGCAAAGGAACAGAAACGCATGCCCTCCTCCACCTCACTGCCCTCCAGCTGGCAGTACGACGTCCCGATCAGCGGAAGCACCCGGCTGCCCCCGGATGCCGGGTACGCCAAGGCGCTAACCAACCAGGGGTATAGCTTCGAGGCGGCCGTAGCAGACCTCGTCGACAACGCAGTCGATGCCAAAGCGGACGCCATCGTGGTGCACTTTCTCCGCGCCGATGCCCGCATCGTGTCCTTGCTGGTCCTGGACAACGGGCGAGGCATGGACGATGCGGGCCTCGACCGAGCCATGACTGTCGGCCGTCGCCGCGACTACGGAGCCGATGCACTCGGCATGTATGGCACGGGCCTCAAAGCCGCCTCCCTCTCGCATGCTCGATCACTCACCGTCATCAGCCGCACCAGGCGCAGCCGTGCGGCCGGCCGCAAGTTGACCGCAGAAGGCATCGAAGACGGCTTCCGATGCGACACAGTTGAGTCGGCGTTTGCCCAGCAGCAGATCGATGTCTATGACGGCCTGATCGAGTGGCAGGGAACGATCGTGCGCTGGGACCGGGTACGGGCCTTTGAAACCGTGGCGCCGGGCCAAAGCGAACAGTTTCTCTCAAAAGCTATTTCGCGTCTTGAGACGCACCTCGGTCTCTACTTGCATCGGTTTCTGAGTCGAGGATTGAAGCTTGACATAGCCGTTTGGGACGTGGCAACGGGTGAGGAAACCGATCATATAAGCGTGGATGCGCTCGACCCATTCGGCTACAAGTTGACTGGAAGAGCTGGATATCCGAAGAAGTTCACTGCCTCGGTAGAGGGAGTGGGGCGTGTAGGACTTGAGGCGCACATCTGGCCTTCCAGATCCAATCTTGCGGGGTTCCGGCAGATTGGCGCAGTGCATGATCGTCAGGGTTTCTACTTCTATCGAAATGATCGCCTGGTGCAGGCTGGTGGATGGAGTAATCTCCGCAGCCCCGAGGGCCATCTGGCGCTAGCGCGTGTAGCCGTCGATCTACCAGACGAAGTCAATGACGTTTTCAGCCTTTCGGTAAAGAAGGATGGAGTCGAGGTTACGCCCGCCTTCACTCTAGGAGTGCACGAGGCGGTCGATGCAGCAGGTGCCGAATGGAGCTCCTATATCCTCGATGCGCAAGTCACCTACCGTGAAGGAAATTCCCGGTCGAACATTGAAAGACCTTCCGTCATCGAGCCCGGAAAAGGGCTCGACCCGAAGGTTAAGCGCGCTGTTCGCGAAGAGCTGCCGCTGAAAAACGGTGAGGAGCCTATCCGAATGGACTGGGTTGCCTTGCCTGATGGGCAGTTCTTCCAGCTAGACCGCGAGAACCATATTATTCTTATCAATAGAGAATTCCGTGAGGACTTCAACGATGGGCGGCGGGGCGGGGCAAATGATGCGCCGGTCACCAAGGCATTGCTTTATCTGCTACTCCAAGATTGCTTTGGTCTCGGCCGCTGGGAGAAGAGGCGTGCTGACCGAATGGAATACTGGAACAGCATACTATTCGCGGCGGTCCAAGCTCAGCGCGAGCGCCGGAACCGGATCGATTATTGACCTACCGTCGTTTCTGAATGGGGGAAGCTGACATGACCGATACGCTTCTGGCAGTCCACACCGAAGTCCTGAATGGGATGAAGGCGAGTCCACGCCATTTTGAGAAGTTTGCCACTCTTATTGCCGAAGAGGATTCTCCGGGAACTGATCTGGGGGAGGAGGCCTTTCGGGCGCGCCTGGTTGAAGAGACTCTGACTGGTGGACCTCTTTTCATCCTCTGGTCCCGATCTCTGACAGCGTGGGACTTTGCGGAGGAGTCTCCCTGGGCTCCGGCGACAGCACCGCGCACTGATGAGCGCCGTACCGCTGCGTATGACCGGCTCCGCTTCGGCGCTGACCTGCGCAAGGTGATGGACACGGCGATACCAGTGGCTCACACGGCGGGCGCCATCGTCATCGCTAAAGAGCACACCCCGTGGTACACGGCCGAGCGCGCTGCGGCACGCTCCTTCTACTGGCAGGCGTACGAGACCAAACTCAGAGGAAAGGGTTGGTCTGAGGCTTCGATCGCAAGCCTGGACGAGGCCAGTAGGGCGGTCGTCGAGCGTCTCGGCGACCCTGAGCAGACGGCGGTTCGGCAGGCCAAAGGCCTCGTCGTGGGATACGTGCAGTCCGGCAAGACAGCCAACTTCACCGGCGTCATCGCAAAGGGACTAGATGCGGGCTATCGCTTGGTGATCGTCCTTGGCGGCACTCTCAATCTGCTGCGTGCCCAGACGCAGCGCCGCTTGGACATGGAACTAATCGGACAGGAAAACATCCTCCGCGGAGCGGACCCTGCAGACCTCGACTCCCTTGTCGATATCGACTATGTGGGTGATGACACAGACTGGCCCCAGTTCGTGCAGCATGGTGGACGCCCCTCGGCGAAGCGGGCATTTGACATCGAGCGCCTGACCACTCGGGAAAAAGACTACAAGAGTCTTGACCAGGGGATCAGAACCTTGGAGTTCGAAAAGCGTGAGCCAACGTTGCCGCTGCACGACCCCGCCAACCTTCACTATGCCGCCGCGCGCGTAATGGTAGTCAAGAAGAATAAGCTGGTTCTGGAAAAATTGGTAAAGGATCTCAAGCAGGTCCACGGTGTTCTCGGCGAGCTGCCGGCGCTGATCATCGATGACGAATCCGACCAGGCTTCTGTCAACACTTCCAACCCCGCCAAGTGGCAGAAGGGCGCCACCGATCGCACGGCCATCAATAAGCTCATATCGCAGCTGCTGGAGCTGCTCCCGCGCGCGCAGTACATCGGCTATACGGCGACTCCGTTCGCAAACGTCTTTGTCGATCCTGGAGATGCCCAAGACATCTTCCCTAGCGACTTCCTGATTTCCCTGCCGCGCCCTGAGGGGTATATGGGAGTCCAGGACTTCCATGACCTCGACTCCACCCTGAAGGGCGCCGAACGCACAGTCGCCAACTCTCAACAGGAGGTGCATGTACGAGGAATTCGCAGCGGAACTGGTGACCGACTCCAAGAAGCAATAGACAGTTTTGTGGTCACCGGAGCTCTCAAGCTTTTCCGTGCCGACCGCGGCATCCCCGATGGCCCATTCCGTCATCACACTATGCTGGTTCACCAGTCCGTGCGTACGAACGACCACGCCGAATTGGCCTTGCGTATCAACTCGATGTGGCATCAGGCCGGTTACACGTCTACAGAAGGTCATGCGCGCCTAGCCGCCCTGTGGGCAGCCGACTTTGCTCCAGTTTCGTCCGCTCGCGCGGCTGATCTGCCCAACCCCGCCTCATACGACGAACTCCGCCCCTACGTTAGTCGAGCGCGCCAGCTTATCGGTGCTGGGGGCAATGCTGTCGTGATAGTCAACGGCGATACAGACAAATATTTCGAGCAGCTTGATCTCGACTTCGACCGCACGCCTCATGTTTGGAAAATCCTCGTAGGCGGAACAAAGCTGTCGCGTGGCTTCACGGTCGAAGGTCTCACGGTCACGTACTATCGCCGCACTGCTCGTCAGGCTGACACGCTCATGCAAATGGGCCGATGGTTTGGGTTCCGTCCGGGGTATCAGGATCTCGTTCGCCTCTACATCGGCCGCGAGGAGCCGCTGACAAAAAAGACAACCGTCGACCTTTACGAAGCCTTCGAGGCCATCTGTCAGGATGAGGAACTCTTCCGTCAGCAGCTCGCTCAGTACGCCGAACTCGTTGACGGAAAACCCCAAGTAACCCCTTCTCAGGTACCCCCTCTGGTCGGGCAGCATCTTCCGTGGATCAAGCCATCGACCCGTAATAAAATGTTTAATGCCGAGCTCGTGGAGGTGCGTTCGCCAGGAAAGCCAATCGAGCCGGCTGCGTACCCGACAGACTCGGCCTCGCTGCGGCGTAACACGGAGCGCTGGCGTCCGCTGCTTGAGGTCTTCTCCTCACAGCGAACCCCATTCGCTTACCCGGCGGGCCCAACAGGTACGAGCCGAACTTTCCCCGCGCTTACCGCGCGTGTCCGCCACGCTGAGCTGCTCTCAGTGCTCAGTGGGCTGGAGTGGGCGCGTGAGGGCATTTTCCGACCGCACCTCCGCTACCTGGCTCAGCTCGACGGCCGTCTGGCCACCGTTGATGACTGGCTGCTGATCGCCCCGCAGGCTGTCCAGGACGACCGGGTTGAGGCCTCTGTCCTGGGCTCCGTCCCACTTTCACTGGCCCGCCGCAGCCGACAGGACGGCAAGTCCTCGTTCAGCCGTATCGCGGGTGTAGAGCACAAGAAGGCGGCCCTGGAGATGATCGAGGTTGCTGAACTTGAGTCGGATGTGAGCCCGGCAGTCGGGCCAAGGACGGGCGTTGCACTGATCTATCCGGTCGTTGAAGGCTCGGAAGAGGCAGATGTAAGGGCAGCTGTTTCACGTGGCATCGCGGATCCGTCCAAGGTCGTGATGGCATTCACCTTGATCCCGCCGAAGTCAGCGATCGATTCTTCGCGTCGTCTGGTCCGCTTTCAAGCCAAGGACTCCCGTAACGAGGATGACGCGATCGTTGCGACGACTGGCATGGAGTAGGTCACCCCTAGTCCGACCAGACTGCATGTATATAGGGGGATGACTTCGCCTGTCGCGCGGCTCGTTCACGGCGGCATGCGTGAGTGTGCCTCCGTGCGCCTTGCGGCCTCGTCAGCTGTGGCTGCCGCCAGCGTGGACCTGGCGGCAGCACAGCGTTGAAGCGGGGGCTGGGCGCCGGACCCATCCTGAGGCCCGTCCTATTTACGGTCCAAACGTGCAGAGATCTTGGCGTTCGCTGCCTCCTCCCCGTCCTTCAGGAACTTCGCGTACACCCGGAAGAGCACCGCCAGACTGTGGCCGGCCCGCTCGGCGACGATTTGCGGCTCCACCCCGGCGCTGAGCCAGGTCGACACCGCCGTGTGGCGAAGGTCATAAGGCCGTTTCGCCAGCTTGGAGATTTGATCCCGAGGGCTGAGAACCTCGGCTCTGGCTTCCGCCCACACCTCCCCGTACCCGCTCTCCTGAACCATGCCGCCGCGGCTCGTCTGGAAGAGCCGGCCGTCCGCCGCGACGCCGTGCACCGTGATGTGCCAGCGCAGCCGCGACACGAGCTGAGGCGGGATCGGGACCTGCCGTATGGCGCTCCGCGGCCGGTGCTTGAGTCCCTTCCGGTCGTGGGCCTCACCGGAGTCCGTCCAGGACCGACCGGCGCGCGGTCGACTCTCCCGCAGCCACACCGTCCCCCACCCTCGCCGGGGCAGGTGGAAGTCCGTGGCGCGCAGCCCCACCGTCTCCCCGGGGCGGGCAGCGGCGTAGAGGATGCAGGCGAAGAAGGCCTCCAGGTGGCGTCCCCGTGCTCCCTGCGATCGAACTCCTGCGAGCAGCTGCTCGGCGAGCTCTGGACCGGGCACGCACGCACGGTCGAGTTGCTCGTCGACCTTCTCGGGAGCCGACCACTGGAGAGAATGGAGTGGGTTCTCCGCGAGCAGCTCCGCGTCCACCGCGTAGCCGAGAGCCTGATGGAAGATGGCTCGCTTCCGGGTGATGACGGACCCTGCGGATGTCTTCCCGTCCAGCCGTTTGGTGCAGGCGTTTAGGGCCTTCCGCGCGAGCATCCGCTCAGAGAGGGCTGACACGGGAACGGACTTCCGCTCGAACCATGCCAGCACCGCCTTCACTTCGTCCGGCTGCTCCTTGTCCCACTGGTGCACGTTGAAGGCCCAGCTGTAGAGCACGCGACGGGCGACGCTCGGCTCGGCCATACCCTTCGTGTCCTTCACCAGGGCCATCGTGACCGTGGCCATGGCCTCGGCCAGGGTCTTTCGCGTGCTGGCCGGGGAGTGGTCCCACTTCATCTCGATGTAGTTCCGGGCGTGCTGGTACCAGGGGATGTCCTTCTCCCGCTGGATCAGCGACCGGGGGAGCCCACTGTCGACGTCGAAGGGCTCCCCGGCCCGCGCTGCGGTGATGAGCTGCGCGCGCCGACTCTCGGCGAGCCCGAGGGTCAGGAACGACTCGGAGTGGGGTCGGATCCCTACCTGCCACCGCAGCTGGTAGGGCTTCCGGTAGGGCCGCTTGCGGATGGCCCACATCTTGACTGTGTAGCTCCAGTCGGTCACGCAGCCTCCAGCTCGTTGTTGAAGGCGTCCAGGGCGCTGCGTCGAACCCTGATGTGACCGTTGGGGAGCCGGTGCGCCGCGGGGCCGTACCCACGGTTTCGTCACCGGTACCAAGTGGCGCGGGTGATGTCGAGCTCTTCGAGTACCTGCGTCAGGGGCAGCCACTCGTCCACAGGCTTGCGTTGGCGTCGGGATGTAGCCAAGGGTCTGTCTCCTCCTGGTTCGAGCCGTGTCTGGTCTCTTCGCTCTGACGGATCCGCCACGTCCGCCACGCCGCCACATCGCAGGTCAGGAGCCTGAGTTTGTGGCGGATGGCAGATGTGTGGCGGATCGACGCCGCCATACCGGGCAGGGTGCGGCGGCGCCGGGGGACGCGGAGCTAGCGGACGACCGTGAGAGGTGTGGCGTGTGAGCCGGGACGTGTGGCGGCCACCGAAAGGGCATCCGCCACACGTTCACCCCCGCTGACCTGCGGTGTGGCGGACGTGGCGGACGTGGCGGATTCCTGAGGGGCGAGAGGGCAGTACCGCATCCAGGCGTCCGTGAGGTCCTCGGCGTAGTAGCCCTTGGGGAAGCCGGAAGGGGTGCGGATGCCACGCGGCTTGATCGGCTTGTTGCCCGGAGTGACGTACTGGCCGAGCAGCCGGGCGAGGGTGCGGGAGTTGATGGGCTTGTCGTCCAGGTCGGCCCACGGGGAGTCGTCCAGGGCGAGGAGGCATTCGAGGATCACGGCGGTGGGCATGCGGTCTGCTCCGCAGAACACCTTGTCGCGCAGGTCGGTCAAGAGCCGGACGCCGAAGGAGGCTTCGTCATTGTCCTGGCCCGAGTGGACCAGCTCCAGGCAGGCCGCGCGAGCCCGCTCGGGCCAGCGCCCGCCGGCGGCGTCAGCGACGGCGAGAAGGGCCTCCCAGACGTCGGCGGGGCGGTCGGTGACGCCCTCGGGCATCTCCGGCCAGGCGTCAGCGACACGATCGCGGACGATGTCGGCCCACTTGGCCAGGCGGTCGCGCAGGATGTTGCCCACCTTCTGGTCCCTGCGCTGCCGGTAGGGCTCGACCGTCTCGTTGGGAGCACGCTTCCGCATGCGGATGATGACCGAGCGGCTGAGGACGGTGTCGGGCAGGGAACCGAGCCCGGCCATGGCAACAGCGCAGTAGGAGGGGAAGACCTGCGCGTTCTGGTTGGACCCCTCGCCGACGCACCGCACGGCACCGCTGGTGCGCCGGTAGCCGGCGTTGAGGAAGCCGCGGAGAGCCTCATCGGTCCCCGCTTTGGGCCCGAAGATGGTGTCGACCTCGTCGAAGAGGACAGTAGGCAGTCCCTCGGGCATCCCAACGAGTCGGTACAGCGCGTTCGCGGATGCGGACACCGTGGTGACGGACCGAGGAGTGAGCGTTTCGATGATCTCCAAAGCGCGGGACTTCCCCGAGCCGGGCTCGGGAGAAAGGAATGCGATCCGGGGGGTGATCTCGAAGCACTCGATCAAGTGGGCATGCGCGTCCCACAGGGTCACAGCCACGTAGGCGGCCTCACTCGGGAAGACGTTGAAGCGGCGGTGGAAGGCCTCCACCTCATCAAGCAGCGCGGCGCCGTTGGTCGGTTCGGTGGGCATGGTCGGGTCGCTCATCAGGCGGCCTTCCCTTCCTGAGATACGAGCTGGGGGCAGACGGTGCGGTGGCGCACGTGGTCGTCGATCAGTGCGAGCGCGCGGCTCTGGCCGGCGGCGAAGAGGTCGCGTCCGCATGAGCACCACGAGCGGGCCGACGGGGTGGCGCCGCGGCCGGGGGCGCTGATGTGGAGCCAGGCGACAGGCCGGCGCCCGTCGTCGAAGGACGGGTTCGAGCGAACAGATGAAGGGACGCCTTCGGCGACGACCTTCGGCGCGCCAATGCCGTCCGTAGCACCGGCCGGTTCGGCGGACCGGGGGCCGGTGGTCACGCCGCCCTCACCGCCACAACGCCAAGTCCGCCGCGCGTGACCGCACGCTCGGCGTACCTCTCGGGCACGCCAACGGCGGCGGCCGCTTCGATGACCTGGCGCCCGAGGATCTCCAGCCCGCACGGACCGGGGCATCCGGTGTGCTGGTTGGCGAGGAAGCGGGCGACCCCGTAGGCGGTGCTGCCGGCGCCCTGCTCGTGGCATGACGTGATCCGGGCGAGTCCCCGGGTGAGACCGGTCTGTACGAAGTTGTCGGTGTGGCGGCAGCCGGTGGCGACCGAGCGGTCCCAGGTGGCGCGGGTGGGAGACGAAGAGGCCACCTCCCCGCGAAGGGGCCGGGTGGACTCTTCCCTCACGACCAGCGCCCGGACGATGTCCGACAGGGTGTTGATGGGGCCGGTGCCGGGGCCGCGCCACACGGCGTAGGCCATGAGGGACTTGATGTCGACTCCGGGCCGCACGTTGTTCGCAGACGGCATGGCGCCCCGGAAAACCCAGTGCTCACCCCGGGTTGTCGGCACCGTTTTGGTCGCGGGCAGGTTCTGGCGGGCCCAGGCGATCGCGTCGGGGTTGTCGAGGTCGACGACGGTGAGGTGAGCGCCGCCGGGGTAGTAGGCGACCGCTCCGGCCTGGCGCCAGGCCAGAGACCAGGCGGGTCCGGTGAGAATGTCAGGGTCGGTGGTGGCGGCGGCCCAGCCGTGGCAGGGGGCCGGGCAGTGGCAGGGTCCGGCGGCTTTCATGTGGGGCCGGTCCCCGCACGCCGAGCCGGTGCAGTCCAGGCAGTTCCCGAAGGGGAGCTTGCCCTCCCGCAGGGGCAGCACGGGCAGGCCGAGTTCCGTGAGCCAGAGCGCGGTCCGCAGGTGCTCGGTTGTGGTCCTCATGCGGCCACCGCCCTGGCCGGGGCGAGCTGGGCGAGGCCCTGGCGGCCGATGTGCTCCGCGTAGGCCGGAGGGATGCACTCACGAATCCCGTCGCGGTTCATCCACGGGACGTCCATGACGCGGCGGGCGTGGGGGACGCCGGAGAAGTTCCCGACGAACTGCCCGAACCAGCCCTTGGGGATCGGGCGGCCCATCTTGGCCTGCGGCACCGTGTGGGCCGGGTGCTCGGGTGCGGTGAGGGTGAAGCCTCCGCCGGTCTCGAAGTACCGGTGCCGGTAGGTCTCCAGGCCGAACATGGCCCCGCAGAGCATCACCGGCCGGTGGAGCTTGTGGGCGGCGCCCCGGACGTTCTCCATGACCCAGGGGCGGCCGGTGGCGTTGAGCGCTTCGCGGGTGGGGGCGATGAGGTCGGGGTGGGTGTTGCCCTGGATACGCTGGCAGTCGGTGTCGTGCTGGCAGGGCGGGGAGGCGTGGATGAAGTCGAAGCCCGCACCGAACTTCAGGATGAAGCCGATCGCGTCGCCCTGGTGGAAGCCGAGCGGGTAGCGGATCTGGGCGTCCTTGTCGACGCCGGTCACGTCGAAACCGGCGCGGTAGTAGCCCATGCCGGCGCCGCCCTGGCAGCAGAACGCGTCCAGGAGGCGCGGCTGCCGCTCTCGCGGGATGTCGGTGGGTTGGGTCATGCTGGATGTCTCCAGTTCTCGTGAGTGCTGGGAGACAGCGCGGCCGTAGCTTTGGCGAGAGACGGCCGCGCTGACCTACTTCGGGGGTGTTTGAAGTGCTGGCTGATGTGGTCACGGAGCGCCTACATCGGCGTATCCGGACGGACTTCCCGAGCGCCCAAGCCGCACAGGGCGTTGTCGGAGCTTTACGCGGACTCGTCGTGGACCTGGGTTCGGAGGGCATCCGCGGGACGACTCCGGAGCGGTTGACGGCCGCTGTGGTGCTTTTCGCACGCGGGGACGTTCACCGGGTCCGGAACGCGGTGCAGCTGGCGTTGACGGACTGGCGAGACCTGCTGATGGCAGCAGACCTGGGCCACGAGAACTGGCCCACCCGACTCGACGAGGAACTCGGCGAACTCTGACGCCTCAGCGGTTGTTGAGGGTGCCGGTGGCACGGCCGAACATGCCGGACGCGGTGATGTTCTGGGTGACGTGCTGTACGGGCGCCGCACCTCGACCGCTCGACCCGCGTCCGGCGCGGAGGAGGAGGGGTGCGAGGGTGCCGGCGGCGATGAGGGCGATGGCGGCCCAGAGGGCTTCGGTCATGGCGATCAGTCCCGGGGCGGCGTAGGAGATCCCGAACCCGGCAGCGGCGACCCCGCCGCCGACGGTCGGGGCGAGCAGGGCGGTGGTCTTGGCCCACGCCGGTACCGGCTGCGCGGCGGCCGGGGCGGGGGCGGTGGGCTGGGTGTAGGCGAGGGTGCGGTAGCCGCCGGGGAGGGTGACCATCTCGACTCCGGGCGGGAGTTCGGTGGGCAGCATGCCGGGCTGGTGGATCGCGGTCGGGTAGACGATGGGGTCGCCGTAGCGGGTGGCAGGGGTGGCGCTCTGGATCGTGTGCTCATAGGGCATTGCAGGCTCCTGGACGCGGTGCGGGCGGCCCCCGTGGTGGTGGGGCCGCCCGCTGTGGGTGGTCGCTCTGCGTGGTTCTAGTGGGGTGTGGCTACTGGGTAGTGGGGTCCCCAGTAGAAAGGGCCTGTTGAGGGCCTGTGGGGGCGCTAGTGGGGTGTTCTACTGGGTAGTGGGGTGTGCCCCACTACCCACTACCCAGTAGCTGTCTGTGAACGGTCAGGCGTGGTCGGGGTGGACGTAGACGGAGTGCGGTCCGTTGTCTCGGTAGACCAGCTCGCCTCGCTCGGCGGCGGCCCTGAGGGCGGCGCGGACGGTCTTGCGGTCCTTGCCGACGAGGTCCGCGACGGCCGCCGGCTTCATGCCCTCGGTCCCGGCCGCGTAGATCGCGGTGACCGCTTCCGGAAGCCAGCCCGGCCCGGACTCCCGCCCGCCCTCGCCACGATGCGCGGACAGGTTCAGCCCCGGCCGCCGCGGCGCCTCCTGCTCCGACTCCTGCCGAGGTTCGGGGTTGGGTTCGGGCGCGAACTCGACGGACATGAGCCGCTCGAACTCCGCGTCCACGCCGCTCGTCTCTGCGACGGCCGGGGCCTGCTCGCGGTGCGCGGACAGGTTCAGACCCGTACCCGTCCGGCCTGTCGGAGCAGCGACCTGCGTGCTGCGGTCGGGGTGCGGGGTGGTGTGCTGGTGTTCGGTGATCCATGAGGTGCGGGCGGTGTCCCAGCGGCGGGCATAGTCCGGGCCCGCGGCCTTGGCGGAGACGGCGTCCAGGTACGGGTGCCGTTCCGAAGTGGCGCGGACGATGTCGCCGATCTGGTTGGGGAGGATCCGCCAGGTCCCGAAGAGCGCGGCGGGGGATTCGGGGGTGCCCATGAAGCCGGTGCCTTTGTGGGGTGCCTGCTCGATCCGCAGGCCGGTCCCGCCGGGGAACAGCTTGGACAGGTCCATGCCCTCGGTGGCACCGCCGGTCAGGGCGACGCGGGTCTTGGCTTCGCGGCGGATCATCATGTCCCCCAGGACCGCTCCGGTGGCGCCGAGTGCGGTGAGGACGGTGCGAATGCCCATGGCGCGGAGCATCCGGATTACTTCGAGGATCTTCTTGGCGAGCTTGCGGGTTTCCGGGTCCCGGCTGATCAGGATCTCCGCGCCCTCGTCGATCAGGAGCATGATCTGCGGGATCTCGTGGCTGATGGGCAGGAGGTCGGTGTTGGCCTTGGCCATGAGGTCCTGGTAGGCGCGCTTGCGGTAGTTGCCCACCCGCAGGGCCGCGTCCAGCATCAGGTGGGCTTCCTCGTGGCTGGCGGCGAGCCAGTCGATCCCGGGCCGCACCGCGGTTCCCTGGCCGGAGCCGTCCATTGCGGGGCGGATCCAGGGCAGGCCGGCGGATCCGGCGTTGAGGTCGATGACCCAGGTCAGGATGTCGTCGGCGCGGGCGAACCCCGCCAGGATCACGTGGACCATGTTCGTCTTGCCCGACCCCGTCGGCCCGACCACGAGGGCGCACTGCTCGCGCAGGTAGGTGAGGATCGCGTCAGCGTTGGTGCGGTAGCCCCATGGGATCCCGGTGTGGATCGACAGTGGGCTGTAGTCGGAGGGGTAGGGCACCTCAGCCGCGAGGACGTTGACGGTGGTGACGTCGATGAGGACGCGTCCCTGGTCGATGCCCGGGGAGGCGGCGGCGGTGCAGCCGTGCGGCAGCCTCGCGTCCGCGGAGAGGCGGGCGTTCTCCTTGGCGATGCGGTCGTAGGTGGTGCCGCCGGCGGGGAGTTCGGCGTCGATGGTGAAGCCCGTGTTCGTCGGCCACATCTCCACCGCGACGATCCGCAGGGTGATCCCGCAGACCCGCTGAACGCGATCGACCCACTCGGCGGCGATGGCCCGCCGGTCGGCGGACAGTTCGCGGGCGACCTGCCGCTCGGTGGCGGCGATGGCTTCGAGTTCGCGGGCTTCCTCGTAGAAGCCGACGGAGCGTGCGGCGGCGCCCATGCTGACGCCGATCACGGCGAGGGAGCCGAGGGCGGTCCAGTTCAGGGGGCCGGTGGCCAGCGCCCACGTGGTCCAGCCGGAGCCTACGAGCCAGGAGGCGGCGCGGGCGCCGATGGTGCGGGCGGCGAGTTTCTGCCGCAGCCCCGACGCGGTGTGCCCGATCGCCCCGACCGTTCCGACCGCGAGGGCCCAGGTGGGGGGCATATGGGCGAGGGTTCCGACGGTGGAGACGGCGTACATGCCGGTGGTGGCGGACAGGGCGCCGGTGACGGGGCCGTGGCCGGCGGCCCAGTCCAGCGCGAGCCCGTGGTGCTCGATGGTGGAGGTGGCGGTCATCAGACGTTCCAGCCCTTCTCGGCCTCGGGGCCGTTGCGGGGGTCCTCGTGGCGGGCGATGTCCTGCTCGTGGACGCGGCGGAAAACCGGCCCGAGGTCCTCGGCAACGGCGGCCGCGGCCTTGATGGCGCCGTAGATGTCGGAAAAGCCGTCGGCGACTTCCTTCTCCAGCGGGAACTCGGTGTCCGAGCGCTCGGCGAGGATCTGCATGACGTGCGCGATCGACTCCAGAGCCTCGGGCAGGCCCTCGACCATCGCGAGGATCTCCATGCAGCCTTCCGGCTCGTACAGGTGGGCCGCGGCCTGCATGTCGGCGGCGTGCTCCTCGAACTTGAACCCGGAAACGTTGCTCACAGCGTCGACTCCTTGGCTGGCGGGAGGTGCGGGAACGTTCTTGGTGGGACGGGCGGCACGGTCACCGAGGAGGTCGCCTTCGGCCTCCTGCTCGATCCTGGCTTCGGCCAGGACCTCTTCCATGTCCGCGTCGTGCTGTGCGGCAATACCGAGGTCACGCTCGTGGCGCTCGTCCTCGGCACGGGCCAGGAGACGCCGGTAGAGGCGGCGCCCGGGATTCTGGAGCCAGGCCCAGCCGAGCTTTCGGCCAAGCGGTGTGGTCAGCAGGCCGATGGCGCCCAGCAGCGCGCCGAGTACGCCGGCCATCGCCCGGCGGGCGTGGAAGCGGGCCGCGGACTTGCGCAGAGCCTTCCGCGTCGCCTTGCGGGCGGGTGCGGCGAGCTGCTTGACCCGGTTGCGGAACGCCTTGTCCTGAACGCCGGCCCGGCCGTTGGTGACCGCCCGGCCCGCGCTGCGGTCCCGCATCGAGCGGACAGCGCGAACGGCCTTGTCGCGGACAGCGGCGGCCTTGCCCATGGACTTGGCCAGGGTGCGGGCAGCCGGACCACGCGCCTTCGTACTGGCAGAGGCGGCGCGCTCGGCAGCCTTCGCGGCCCGCCGGGTGTCTGCCACCTGCCGGCGTGCCTGAACTGCGGCCGTGCGGGCGGCGGATCGGGTCGGGGCCTGCGTCTTGGCCTGCGAACGCAATTCGCGGACCGATCCGGCCCGGCCACCGGCCAGTCGACCAGCGGCCTGTCCGGCCCGCTGACGGGCCGACGGCGTTCCCACCTTGTTGAACGAGGCCCCGGACCGGCCCGCAGACCGGACACCGGACGCGGCAGCCGCGCGGTGGCGGGCCTGCCCGCCAGCACTCCGGCGGGATCCGGATCCCCCACCCGTACGGGGGCTAGTGCGGGGCTGGGAAGGGATCCTGCCCAGGCTGCTGCGGCCCTGACTCCCGCCTGCGGTGCGGTTGGCGGCCGGGGTGGGCTTGGCCGCGGGCTTCTTCTTGCGGTCCTTGCTGTGCTGGTGGGCGGCGGCGGTGCCCAGGACGGCAGCGCCGGTCATGGCGATCGCAGCGGCGATGGGGCCGCCGGCCAGTGCGGCGGTGGCCAGGAGTCCAGCCGCGGTGTTCGTCCCGGTCAGGGACAAGGGGCCCACGGGGAAACCGCCCGGGGTGTGCTCCACCTCCTTGGCCTTGGCCGTGGCGGTGGGCTCGGTCGGGGCCGAGGTGGGGGTGGTTTCTTGGGGTGCCTGCGGTTCGACGGTCGTTTCGGTCATGCTGAACGTGCTCCTTCAAGGGAGAAGAGGGCCCGGCCGGTGCTGTAGGAGGCGGCTGGTCGGGCCCTGCTGAGGTGGTTCAGGCGACGCACTGTTCGTCATCGGGGTATGCGCACGGGACGCACATGCCGAGCGAGGCCGGGATCACGTACCCGGCATCCGTCCGGCAGGTCGGGCAGGTTCGGCGGGCCGTGTTCGCCTTCGCCAGAGCCGCGGCCTTGGCCGGCGTCATCGGCCGGACCGGGCGTGCCAGCTCTATCCGGTAGAGGAAGGCGACCAGCGGCCCGCGCCGGTAGCGGGGCCGCTCCACCTGCGCGACGACGTCCTGTCCGCCGGGGCGAAGGCCCGCGGCCCGCAACTGCCTGCGGGTGGCCAGGCCGTCGGGGGCCAGGCGCCAGGTGTAGACGGGCAAGGTATCCGCGGCACTGAGCGGGGCGGGCGTCACGAGGTGGCCCCTTCAAGAGCCTGGGCGGTGGAGCTGTTCGCTTCGCGGAGTTCCTGGTAGCGGCCGGAGGCCCAGCCGACGGACCATCCAGTCAGCTCAGCGGCCACCCGCACGGGCAGTCCCGCGTCGAACGCGGCCCGGACCGTGACGAGGGCCTGGCCTTCCTTCAGCTTCTCGGGCGGGGGTCCGGCGGCGAGGAGGGCGGCGCGTTCACGCTCGATCCGTTCCTGTTCATGCTCGCGTTCACGGCGTTCACGCTCGGCCTGGTCGGCACGTGCTCGGCGTTCACGCTCGGCCTGCTGCCGGGCCTCCAGCTCGCGCTGCTGTACGGCCCGCTGCTCGGCCTGTTCACGCTCGGCCTGAGCTTGTTCACGCTCGCGTTCACCGCGTTCACGCGCCTCACGTTCAGCGGCCGCGACGGCATCCGCGCGGGCTTGCTCTTCGCGCCGGATCCGGTCCTGCCGCTCACCTTCCTCGCGGACGAGTCGGGCTTCGTGTTCACGCTGTTCACGAGCGAGCGCCGCCTCATGCTCACGGCGTTCACGCACCCGCTGCTGACGCGCTTCCTCCCTGTCCTCGGCCGCCTTCGTGCGGGCCTGCGCTTCGGCCCGCTGGTCGGCCTTCAAGCCCGGACTGCGGTGGTGATGGCCCGCCGGTAGGCGAGACCAGCCTCAGCGGTGACGATGAGGAGGAGCGGTGCGACGGAGTGGATCGCGACACCGACCAGGTCCCCGACCAGCGCGGATGCCCCGATGTTCAGGGCCAGGGTCATGGCGCCGGTCATCCACCGCAGGGCGACCGGCCAGGCCCCGCCGTGTCCGCCGAGGCGGGCCAGGACGGAGTCGAGACGGACCACGATGACCACCGCCGCATCCACGACGAGCGGCAGGATTGGCGCGGTCCACCGCCACTCGGGGGCGGTGTGTGCGGCCATCAGGGGGGTGACAGTTAGGACGGAGTAGAGCATCGCCCCGCCGACGATCAGCCACGTGCCCACGGCCAGCGCGCGTTCCGCTGAACGGAGGTGAACGTCGTTCATGGCGCCTCGCCTTCCAGCGCCCGGACCTTGACCGAACCCAGGAGGAGGACCCATTCCGGGTGGCGGTGGTAGTCGGGGCTGGTGCTCTCCTGCCACTCCCACTCGGCGTTCTCGGCGAGCGTGAACCCGAGGTATGCCAGCGCCGCCTGGCGCGCCATGACGTTCGGGATCGCGGTGGAGGTGGGCCAGGTGAAGGTGGGCCACTCACTGACCAGACCGGTCTGGGCCACATACAGCTGCCAGCACGGGCCGGTCGTCCCGTCCAGGGCGGTGGTACCGCAGCAGCGCAGGGACAACTGCGCGCCGAAGATCTGCTTGCTCATGCCGCGTCCCCCGGCATGCTCGTGTCGGCGGTGCGGTCGCTCGCGTCCCGCCGGGCCGCCAGGACCCGGTTGCGGGCCCGGCGGATCCGGCGCGCGTCGAACTCGGACGCCGGCCGGTCAAGCTGGGAGATCAGCGCGTCGAGCAGGTCGACCTCCGCCAGGATCAGCGGCATCTCGACCTCGATCGCGTCCAGCTCCGCGTCCGACGGCTCCAAGCCGTCCGACCACGGGGTAACAACGTCCTGAAGTGCGACGATGGACTTCATGGGTCTAGCTCCTTCGGCGGAGGAACGGGGCCCGAACAGCAGCCTCCGGCGTTCCAGCGCCGGGGGCTGCACTACGTTCGGATAGGGGTGGAGCGGCCGGCTTACCGGCTCCGGCTCCCCTCAACCCCGCCGGTACGACACCCCGGAAGGGTGCCGGACGGGCAGAGGAGGCAACCGGCCGCCGCACTATCAGTGCGGCGGAAGGGCCGAACGACGCGAGGGGCGCTCCTGCTCGCACCGGTCCAGTGCGGGCGGGGCCCAGGGTCTTAAGCGGATCACTGCTGCCTCCGTGGAGGATGCGGGTGAGGGAAGGCTTCGCCACCGCCGTTGCTGCAGCGGGGGTCCCGAGCCTTGATCGGTGCGTCATCGTCACTGCTCTGACGCCAGCAGGCGGCCTGCACGAATTGGTGCAGGGTGGCGTGCCGCCGACGACATCTCCCGGTCGTCACGGGGGCGGTCTCACTCTTGCCGCCACGTGCGTTGGGGCCACGCTGTGCCTCCCCACACCCAAGTCCGGGTGGCGCCTGCCAAGCGCATAGGGGGAGCCGGTGTCCATCGCGGCGGTTTGCCCCCGGACCCTCGCCCTAGGCACCTACCGCGACCGCCGACTCGCGTCAGCCCCGCACGATCACTCTTCAGTTCTCAAGATGAAGCCGGTGACTCTCCGACGGGTGCGGTAACCCCGAAGGGCTCCCGTAAGCACGGGACACGCCGGACGCCGAGGTACTGCGTTCGTAGCTCTGACAGGTATCCATGCAGGTCAGCGCCGAGTAGCTGCGCCCACCGCATGAGATACATGCTTGAACATGTCTCCCAGGTTGGCTGTTTCGATTGAGGCTGTCAAGCTCTTCGCCTCAGCCGGTCCGTCCTGTGGTGTGACATCAGAGTGCCGCCGAAGGGCGGGACGAAGTCACCACGTCCCTGGACGACTTGGGACGTCCTCGATAGCGTTCTGAGGGGCGACTACGTCCCTGGACGTCCCTGGGGGTGGGATGGCGAACGAGCGGTTAAGGTCCGCGATGCTGACTCAAGGCGTCGCCGTGGATGCCCTGGCGGAACACCTTGGGGTCGACCCCAAGACGGTGGAACGCTGGATCACCAAAGGGCGGGCGCCATACCGGCGCCACCGCCTTGCCATCTCGGCATTCCTCCGGGAGGACGAGGGCTACCTATGGCCCGATGGCCTGCCGGACGGGCAGCGTAAGGACGCTGCGGATGCCGAGGTGTTGAAGGTCTACCCGCACCGTTCCTACGTGCCGGCGGACCTGTGGCTCCAGCTGTTCGGCCGGGCGGAACGAGAGATCGGCGTGCTGGTGCACGCGGGTGTCTTCCTCGCCGAGAACCCGCGCTGGCCGCAGCTGCTCAGGTTGAAGGCGTCAGGCGGTGTCCGGGCACGCATTCTGCTCGGAGACCCGGAAAGCCCAGAGATCCGGCGCCGAGGGGATGAGGAGGAAATCGGCGAAGGCGTGGCCTACAAGGTTCGCGAGGTGATGAAGCTCTATCGCCCCCTGTACTCCGTTTCGGGGATCGAATTCCGTCTCCACCGGTCGACTCTGCACAACTCGCTCTACCGCTCTGACGACGAGTGGTTGGTGAACACGCAGGTGTACGGGGTGAGTGCGCCCCTTACGCCGGTCCTCCATCTGCGTAAGGTCGCCGGTGCTGAGCTGGTCTCCACATATCAGCAGAGCTTCGAGAAGGTCTGGTCCGAAGCTGTCCCCATTGAAAGGTGAGCATGAGTCGCCGTACGGACTACATCAACGATCCCAATGCGCCGAAGGCCAACAGCATCGTGCCCGCGGTGACGGCATTCGTCATCAACGATGCGGGTGATGTGCTGATGGAGCGCCGATCGGACAATGGTCGGTGGGGAATGCCGGGGGGAGTACAGGAGGTCGGGGAGAACATCGCGGGAACGGTCGTCCGTGAGGTTCTGGAGGAAACCGGGATCCAGGTTGAGGTGGTCGGCCTGGTCGGCATCTTCACTGACCCCGGCCATGTCATCGCGTTCGCGGACGGTGAGGTCCGTCAGGAGTTCTCGCTCTGCTTCCGGGCCCGACCGGTCGGCGGTGAGATCAGGGTAAGTTCGGAATCTCTGGAAGTGCGGTGGGTTCCGCGCGTGGACATGGATTCCCTTGACGTGTCGCCTACCACTCGCCGGCGGCTGGAGGAAGGCTTCCGCGACTCACCCCTTCCCCGGATTAGCTGAGCTTGGACTGCTCCGCCTCGAAGGTGCGCTGACGCACGCGGGTGACTCGGTCCAGCAGTTCGGGCCGGGCCGCGGATACGGCCCGGAACACCACATGCTCCGGGCCGTACCGGTCGAGAACTTCGGTCAGCCGCTCCGCCGGATCCACGAGCGCGCCCACGGGGCTGCTAGTCAGGTCGCAGTAGGTGATTGCGTCCACCAGTACGGGATCTGCGGGGCCGAACTCTGCCAGCATCTCGCTCAGGCCCAGCTCAGAGGCCTCCCATGGGGAAGAGGTATGGAAGGCCACGATGCTGCACAGTCGGGGGTCGGCACCCACCACGTCGCGTAGATAGCGAGCTCCGTCGATCATGTGTTGCCCCGTATCCACGGCGGCGCGGGCGTATCCGACGTCGTGCGCAATGGCCGCTGCGGCTAGTAGTTCCGCGTCCTCGCCAAGCGCCGGGGCCAGTGTCAGGGCCTGCGAGAAGACGCGCTGGGAATGGGCCCACCTAGTCGGCAGGTCTTCGGCGAGTAGGGACTCCGCGAGATCATGAGCCCACTTGGCCAGTTGCATACGAGTTCCCCCAAGCCGTCGAGTGTCAGGTTGCCGGGCCCACGAACCGCCCTACTCCGTGCTGAGCGTGAACGTGCCCGGCGCCTTCGAGTTCGTGCACGGCGCGGCGGATGGTGCCGCGCGCGACTCCGTAGGACTCAGAGAGCTCGGCCTCGCTCGGAAGCCGAGCGCCAGCGGCCAGCTCCCCTGTCCGAATTCGCTCCAGAAGGTCCGCCATGATCCGGCGGTACGGCGCCACTTGGGCCCCGCTGCCGACCTGGCGTCCGACGCCGGCGACGGTGGTCACGTCGCCGGTTTCCTCTAGTGCCCGAAGCGCACGGCGGACTGTCGTGCGGGCGATGCCGAACTCTCGCCCGATCTCCGCTTCGGACGGAAGGCCATCGGGATAGGCCCCCTCAGCGATCCTCGCCCGCAGAGCCTCCGAGATCGTCAAGTACGTCCCGCGCGGGCTGGGGTTCGGCACGCTTCCTCCTTCTACCGCCGTGCGTGGGCGTCTGGCTTACATCACCTGCGCGGTCCAGCTTCGCACGTCGCGGCCTGTGGGGGAGTGGCTGGAGTGATGGGCAATGTAGGGCTGCCCAGGGGGACCTGGCCGACCTGCAGCGCCATCGCTGGCCGTGGCGATAGATCGGGGAGGAGCCCGGCCGGGGCTGGGCGGTCAGAAGCTTGCCCACTCCCCGGCGGTGACATTGTCAGGGTCTTGTCCGGCGCCTGCACCGGCTCCGTCTTCTTGCCCAACAACCCCTCCTTCAGAGGGGGTGATCGACATAATGGTGAGCATGACTCTGCCATCCCAGCAAACCGAGATGCGACTCCTCTTCTATCGATGCAGGATTGGTCGGAGTGATCTGGATAGGATATTCGGCGTAGCATCCGAAAGTATCCCTGTCGAATCGGTTGAATTCTCGACTCAGATGGCCAGTACGCGGTACCGTCAACCGACGTTGGCCGGTTTGATTGATGCGATTCAAATAGCGAACCCCGCGCCAATTTCGACAGCTTGGGGCAACCTCCGGCTGGAGGCTTCGGTCGACTCCTTGCAGCGCCGGGTGGTGGTTCTCATCGAAGAAGATCGGGTGAGCGTCGAACTGTCCGGTGGTGATGCGACGTGGGTGTATGGGCAAGCCGCAAGATTGAGGGAGATACTAGGCGCCCTAGGCGGTTCTGAGGATTCGCGACCTGGCGGAATGAAGGGTGCCATCGCGAAGGGGTCGGTGATGGCCGTCGTCCTTGTCGCTTACTGGATTCAGATTGCTCGAACCCCCCGCAGTGAAATAGCACTACTGGACATGCCTATCGCTGTAATTGCTAGCGTGCTAGTGATTTCGGTTGCTTCTAATTCGTTGGTGCAGAATTGGGTAGATCGGGCTGCCTTGGATGTGGTGGATGAGGTTCAACGAGGCTTTTGGTGGACGCGGCTAACTGCTCCCCTGAAGGTCTCTGTCGCTACCGCGGTCGCAGGAGTTGTTGCCGCCCTGGCGGCGATCGTGTCGGCCCTGCCTGATCACTAGTGCAGGCGCCCGGGGCGTGCCTCTGTCCGCCTCGTCTGCGCCTCCCACATCGCGGGGCCGAGCGGGACGATGCCGAGGTCCGTATGACCAGCGCACACGATCGGCGGTGGCACGATGGCCGGCCCCAAATGCGGGTGGCGCACGAAAAAGAACCGACCGTGCACACGGGACGTAATGGGTCGCACATCCCGTTGTTGGCAGCATCAGGGCAAGTGGTCTGCCCACGACGCGGAGCAGCGTCGTAAGAAGACTGCTGAGGAGAAGCTCAAGAAGCTCCGGCGGCGCTAGCGGCCGCACGGAATGCAAGATCAGGACGAGGTGCGGACGGCCGGCAGGTAGCCGAGGCGAACCGTTGCTTTCGCCGCAGGTCAGAACGGGTATGGGCGTAGCCAACACGGGAGACTGTAAATCTGCCGGCTCAGCCTACCCAGGTTCGAACCCTGGCGCCGCCACGCGAGTGAGACCCTCGCTCATTGCAGAAATGCGATGGGCGGGGGTTTTCTCGTACACCGGAAAATCCCGTGGGAGCCACCAGGTCCCGTAGGGCATGGTGTTCCCATGATGAGCATCAGCGGCCGAAAGGGCCATGGCGCGTAAGGCGCCCTCGCGGGTCCGGTCGGACCTGCCACGCCGGAGGTCCCGAAAGGGCGACCGGGCCGTCGTTCCCGGAGTCTCCTCCCGCACCCTCGTGGAAATCGCCCGCGTCGAACGCCACCGGTACGAGCCCGGCGCTGCCCATCGGGCACTGACCGCCTGGCGCGCGACCGTGTACGGGCGAGGACCGTCTTGGATCCTCTACCCGAACTGGTACGACGACTGCCCCTGCTGCCAGCCGTCCTGGGGAGGCGACCACCGGGAGACCCTGGAGGTCTTCTGTCTCACCCTGACCCGTCGCGCCGCCCGGGAGCTCCGGGCCGTGCTCGCACCGCTCGACGCGCGGTTCCTCGACCGCACGCTCAACGATCCGTACGCCCCGCCGGGGGATCCGTGGTGGCGGCGCAGGCTGGAAACGGCATGAGCCCATAGGGCGCAGCGGGCGTGCCGATGGGGGGCTCCGGTCGTTCATCCGGCGTGAAATGGACTTCTGACTCGCGTGGAAAGGTCGGCGGCGGGGTGCTCATCGCCCTGCTCGGAGCGGGCATCCCGGCCCTGGTCGGAGCGGCACTGAACGGCGATGTGGGGGATCCCTACCAGGAGACCCGGCTCTACTTCGGCACCGAGCGGCCGGACGGCCGTCCACCGGTCGGGGAGCGGGAGTTCATGGGGTTCCTCGACCGCGAGATCACCCCCGCCTTCCCCGAGGGGCTGACCCTCCAGGACGGGCGCGGCCAGTGGCAGCGGGACGGGAAGGTCATCCGGGAGACCTCCTACGAGGTGGTGCTGCTCTACCCGGAGAAGGAGGCCGATGAGCGAGGCGCGCGCATCGAGCGGATCCGCGAGGCCTACGAGAAGCGGTTCCAGCAGGATTCGGTCGGCCGGTCCGACGACCGCCTGAAAGCCGACTTCTGACCCGCCGACCTCTGAGCCGCCGACTTCCGACCCGCGGACTTCCCGGCCGGTCGGCCGGCTGTTCGCCCGCCCCGTTCCCCGGCCGGATTCCGGCCGGGGAACGGCGGCCTAGTTGCCCGCCACGTCCTTGACCGCCACCGGGACCGGCGTCGAGCCCGCGATCAGTTCCAGGGTGAGGCCCGAGGTCGCCGGCGTTTCGATCAGCTCGGCGAGGACCGCCGCCACGTCGTCGCGGGGGACCGGCCCGCGGCCCGTCCGCGCCTCCAGGCGGACCCGTCCCGTCCCCGCGTCGTCGGTCAGCGAGCCCGGGCGCAGGATCGTCCACTCCAGGCCCAGCCGGGTGCGGACGTGCTCGTCGGCCTCGCCCTTGGCGCGGAGGTACGCGTCGAAGACCTCGTCGCCCCCGTGGCGGGTGTCCGCGCCCATCGAGGAGACCATCAGGAAGCGGCGTACCCGGGCCCGTTCGGCGGCGTCCGCGAACAGCACCGCCGCGCCCCGGTCCACCGTGTCCTTGCGCCCGGCCCCGCTGCCGGGACCCGCGCCCGCCGCGAACACCACGGCGTCCGCGCCCTGCAGGATGCCCGCCACGTGCTCGACCGACGCCGACTCCAGGTCGCACAGCACCGGTTCGGCGCCCGCCTCCCTGAGGTCGTCGCCCTGTGCCGGATCGCGGATGATGCCCGCGACCTCGTATCCGCGCGCGGCGAGCAGGCGCTCCAGCCGCAGCGCGATCTGACCGTGTCCACCCGCGATGACGATGCGCATGCCACGACCGTACGACGAGCCGGGCGCCCGCGCCCGGGAACGAGGGGTGAACCCTCAGGGGCCGGGCTCCATACGGCCCTGCCGTGGCAGGTCCAGGGCCACCGCGACGGCGGAGTCGCAGTACTCCCGTACGGCACTCGTCCGGGCTACCACCCGCCCGCGGTGGATCACGATCCGGCTGTACGCGAGGGACAGCACGCTCGCGATCCGCTCCCCGCGCACGGCGAGCAGTTCCGCCGGGAAGCCGGCCTCCACCCGCACCTCGGGGAGCGCCATCGCCTCGCGGGCCGCGCCGGCGATCGAGTGGTAGGCCTCGGTGGCGCGCAGCCCGCCCTGGGAGGCCAGGAGGTACGCGGCTTCGAGCGGGTCCCCGCGCCCGACCGGGTTGCCCGCGTCGCGCAGGGCCCCGCTGCCCGCCGCGACGCGCACGCCGGCGGCGCGCAGCAGGCGTACGGGGGCGGTGCGCAGGCCCCGCCGTTCCAGGGCCGCGCAATCGCCCTGGGGGAGGCAGGTCACCCCGACGCCGGCGGCCGCCAGCTGGTCGGCGGCCCGGGTCGCCACGTCCAGCGGGAGCCGGGACAGACCGCCGCAGGGCCCGATGGAGAACCCGGGCCGCAGTCCGCCGGCCATGGCCGCGAGCCGGGACAGGCGGGCGGGGTCGTCGCCGTCGGTGTGCAGGTCGACGGGGCAGCCGTGCTCGGAGGCCAGTTCCAGTACGGCTTCGAGGAAACCGGTGGGGTCGGGGTCGAGGTCGGGGCAGCCCCCGATGACGGAGGCGCCCATCTTCACGGCGTCGCGCAGCATGGCGAGCCCGTCGGCCCCGGCCACCCCGGTCAGCAGGCGGGGAACGGCGACGGTGGTGAGATCGGTGAGCCCGCGCAGGGAGCGGCGGGCCTGCAGCACGGCCTCCAGGGGGCCGAGGCCGTGCACGTCGCCGATGCGCACGTGAGACCGCACGGCGGTGGCGCCGTGCCCGAGCTGGAGCAGGGCCGCCTCGGTGGCGCGGCGCTGCACCTCGTCGGGGGAGTAGGAGACGGGCCCCTCGCTGTCCGCGGTCAGGGCGGTGTCCCCGTGGGAGTGGGGCTCGGCGGGCGCGGGGAGCAGCAGGTAGCCGGTGAGGTCGACGCGGGCTCCCGCGGCGGCGGGCAGGCTGCCGGCCGTGCCGACGGCCTGGATCCGGCCGCCGCCGAGGCGGACGTCGACGCTCCGGCCGTCGGTGAGGCGGGCGCCGGTGAGGAGCAGGGTGGTGGACTCGGGGGCCGCCGGGCCCGGGCTTCCCTGGGGGCCCTCGGGGCCGGGGCCCTGCCCCTGCCCTTGCCCCTGGCCCTGGCCGCTGCCGGGGCGGTTGCGCGGGGAGTGGGACGGCTGCTGCGGCGGGCTGTCGGACATCGCGCTCCTGCGGTGGCTCGGGCGGTTCCTGGGGCCGTGGCCGCGGCCCGCGGCCCAAGATCACGCAGCGTGCTCAGAGCCTAGGGGGCGGGGGTGCCCGCTTCGCGGAGGAGGGCAATAGTCGTACCGGTGCGTCTGGGTGGACCGGCCCCCGCGGGGCCCGACCTGGGTGTCGGGCCGGAACGGACTGGGGCGCCGGCCCCGGGGGGCAAGTCGAGGCGGGGCCCGGGGGTCAAGTCGGGGCCGGGCCCGGGGGTCAAGTCGGGGCCGGGCCCTGAGGGGCGAGCCGGGGCCGGGGCCCGGCCCGGGGGCCCGACCGCCGCCGGGCCGAAGCCAGAGTCGCCGCCGGGCCTAAGCCGGAGTCGAAGCCGAAGCCGGAGCCAGTACCCGACCCGAGCGAGCTCGGAGCCGGCCGAAGCCGGAGTCGGAGCCGGAGCCGGAGCCCCGCCCGTCCCGGAGCCGGAGCCCCGCCCGTCCCGGAGCCGGGGCACGGCCCACGCCGGTCCGAAGGCCGTCGGGGGTGGTGTCCCCGCCACGGAGCCGCTGCGGGGTGACTCAGGGTGGGGGTCGGGTGATCGGGGATGTGATGCCTGACACCTTTCGGGGTGAAAGGCGTCGGAAGAGAGCTCCGGGGGGCGTTTCCCGCGGATCAAGAAAGGCGGGCGTGGTGCTCCGAGGCCAGGCGCCGCAAAGGATTTGGGCGATCGGCGGGCAACCGTGTAATGTCTTCCTCGCTCGCCCCAATAGCTCAGTCGGTAGAGCGTCTCCATGGTAAGGAGAAGGTCTGCGGTTCGATTCCGCATTGGGGCTCTGGTGAGAGAGGTTCCCCACCCTCGGGTGGGGAGCGGATCTCATCAAAGCGGCGTAGCTCAGTCGGTAGAGCAAGCGGCTCATAATCGCTGTGTCACCGGTTCAAGTCCGGTCGCCGCTACACACAGTAGCCGATTGCGGGGTCGGTCTCCCGATCGGCTACTCTTTTATGCGTTCATCCGTCCAATTGTCCGTCAAGGAGCACTCACGTGGCTGCCACCGACGTCCGCCCGAAGATCACGCTGGCCTGCGTGGAGTGCAAGGAGCGGAACTACATCACCAAGAAGAACCGGCGTAACAACCCGGACCGTCTTGAGATGAAGAAGCACTGCCCGCGTTGCAACTCGCACACCGCGCACCGCGAGACCCGCTAACAACTGGCGAAGTCTCGTACAACAGGCACAGTCATACCGTCATGAGGTCGTCCCCTTCATTGGGGGCGGCCTTGTGTCGTTTCGAGAGATCGTTTCAACAGGGAGGTAGGGAGTCATGGCGCTCGACCAGTCCTTCGTGGGGCGGAGCTACCCGCCCACCGATCCGTACGAGGTCGGCCGGGAGAAGATCCGCGAATTCGCGGTCGCCGTGGGTGATGCCAATCCGGTGTACACGGACCCCGAAGCAGCCAAGGCGTTCGGTCACCAGGACGTGATCGCCCCGCCGACTTTTGTGTTCGCCATCACGTTCGCGGCGGCCAGCCAGGTCGTCGACGACCCGCAGCTGGGGCTGGACTACAGCCGCGTCGTGCACGGAGACCAGAAGTTCGCGTACACCCGTCCCGTGCGGGCCGGTGACCGGCTGACGGTGACCTCGACCATCGAGGCCATCAAGTCGCTCGCGGGCAACGACGTCATCGACATCCGCGGTGAGGTCCACGACGAGTCCGGCGAGCACGTGGTGACCGCCTGGACGAAGCTCGTCTCCCGGGCGCCCGAGCCCGCTGCCGCCGCCGCTCCCGCCGCCGGTTCCGCTCCCGAGGAGGCCTGAGATGGCTGCCAAGATCCAGTACGACGACGTCGAGGTCGGCACCGAGCTGCCGGCGGCGTCCTTCCCCGTCACGCGGGCGACGCTGGTGCGGTACGCGGGCGCGTCGGGCGACTTCAACCCGATCCACTGGAACGAGAAGTTCGCCACCGAGGTCGGACTGCCCGACGTGATCGCCCATGGCATGTTCACCATGGCCGAGGCGATCCGCGTGGTGACCGACTGGGCGGGCGACCCGGGCGCGGTCGTCGAGTACGGGGTGCGGTTCACCAAGCCGGTCGTCGTTCCGAACGACGGGCAGGGCGCGCTGATCGAGGTCACGGCCAAGGTCGCGGCCAAGCTGGACGACAACCGGGTGCGGGTCGACCTGACGGCCATGAGCGCCGGGCAGAAGGTGCTGGGGATGTCGCGCGCGGTGGTCGCTCTCGCGTAGGCGCCCCGAGAGCCCCGGCTCGGGTGCTCACAGGGTGGCCTCTTGAGCCCCCTGCGTTTCGTTACCCACAGGGCCCTGACCTGCGAGGAAACTCGCAGGTCAGGGCATTTTTGGTGGGTTTCTCAGGGGAGGGCTTGCGGGGTTAGTGATTGAGCACTAACTTTGAAGCATGGCAAGGATGAGTGCGGAAGAGCGGCGCGAGAGCGTCATCCTGGCGGCGATGGGCGAGTTCGCGCGGGGCGGGTACTACGGGACCTCCACCGAGGTGATCGCCAAGCGTGTCGGGGTGTCCCAGCCCTACCTCTTCCGGCTCTTCCCGAACAAGCAGGCCATCTTCCTGGCCGCCGCCGCCCGCTGCATGGAGGACATCCGGCGCGTCTTCGAGGAAGCCGCCAAGGGCCTCCAGGGTGAGGAGGCGGTCGAGGCGATGAGCGTGGCGTACATGAACCTGATCGCCGATCAGCCCGACAAGCTGCAGATGCAGCTCCAGACGTACGTGACCGTCGCCGCCGCCGAAGCGGCCGGGGAGCCCGAGTTCGGTGAGATGGTGCGGGCCGCCTGGATGGAGCTGTGGGACACCCTGCACGTGCCGCTCGGGGCGGACGTGAACGAGACGACCTCCTTCCTCGCCTACGGGATGCTGATCAACACCCTGTCCGCCATGGGGTTCCCGCCCGGGCATCGGGTCTGGGACGGCTGTTACCCGGGTGTCCGGCCGAGTGGCGAGCAGTAAGCACTAAGCACTAGGCAGTCAGCGGCAAGCGGCAAGCGGCAAGCGGCAAGCGGCAAGCAGCAAGCAGCAAGCGGCAGGCAATGAGCAGCAAGGAGCGGCTGGTCCGGCCGGTCCGTCGCGTCCGTGAACCGGCCGCGGAGCGGGGCTCAGCTCTGCCCGTCAAAGTTAGTGATCAATAACTAGTTTTGGGGGAAGCATGCAAGACGCCAAGCTTCGTGGGCCCGCTGTCTGGGCCCTCGTCATCACCGGAGCCGCCAGCTTCATGGCCGCGCTCGACAACCTCGTCGTCACCACCGCCCTCCCCTCCATCCGCGAGGACCTCGGCGGGAAGCTGGAGGACCTGGAGTGGACGGTGAACGCGTACACGCTCACCTTCGCCGTCCTGCTCATGTTCGGCGCCGCCCTCGGTGACCGGTTCGGCCGCCGCCGGCTCTTCATCGCCGGTACGGGCGTGTTCACCGCCGCCTCCGCCGCCGCGGCCCTGTCGCCCGGCATCGACGAGCTCATCGCCGCCCGGGCCGTCCAGGGCATCGGCGCGGCGATCATGATGCCGCTCTCGCTCACGCTCCTGACCGTCGCCGTCCCCGCCGCCCGGCGCGGAATGGCACTCGGCATCTACGGAGCCCTCACCGGGCTCGCCGTGGCGAGCGGGCCGCTCATCGGCGGCAGCCTCACCGAGCACATCTCCTGGCAGTGGATCTTCTGGCTGAACGTCCCGATCGGGCTGGCGCTCATCCCGCTCTCCCGGATGCGGCTCGGCGAGTCCACCGCCCCGCAGGCGAAGCTCGACGTCCCCGGCACCCTCCTCATCAGCGGCGGGCTCTTCGGCATCGTCTACGGGCTGGTCAACGCCAACGCACACGGCTGGACCAGCCTCCCCGTGCTCGCCGCCCTGCTCGTGGGGGCCGCGCTCGTCGGCGGGTTCGTCCACCACGGCTTCCGCAACGCCAACCCGGTGCTGCCCATGCGGCTCTTCCGCGACCGGGGCTTCTTCGGCATCAACATGGCGAGCCTGCTGATGTTCGTCGGGATGTTCGGCTCGATCTTCCTGCTGAGCCAGTTCCTCCAGGGCGTTCTCGGATATTCGCCCACCGAAGCCGGCCTGCGCATGCTTCCCTGGACTGCCATGCCCATGATCGCCGCCCCGATTTCGGGGATCCTCTCCGACCGGATCGGCAGCCGCCCCGTCGTGGTCGCCGGGCTGGCGCTCCAGGCCGTCGGCCTCGGCTGGTTCGCCCTGATCCTGAGCACCGACGTCTCCTACGCCGCCCAGCTCCCGGCGCTGATCATCAGCGGCATCGGCATGGGCCTGTTCTTCGCCCCCGCCTCCAACGCCCTCATGTCCACCGTCGCCCCCGCCGACCAGGGCAAGGCCGCCGGCGCAAACAGCGCCCTGCGCGAAGTCGGCGGAGCCCTCGGCGTCGCCGTCCTCGCCTCCGTCTTCTCCGCCCGGGGCGGCTACGAGTCCGGCCAGACCTTCACCGACGGCACCGTCCCCGCCCTCTGGATCGGCGCCGCGGCCGTCGCCGTGGCGGCCCTCCTGGCCCTGCTGCTCCCCGGCCGGGTCGCGGAGAAGGCCCGGGCCGCGCAGTCCCTGCCGACGGCGGAGCCGGGGGCCGACGGCCAGGCCTCGGACGCCCCGGCCTCGGACGCCCGGCCCTCGGACGGCCTGCCGGCGGACGGCCGCGGCCCGGTCCCGGCCGGCGGGCACGGCCCCGAGAAGGTGGCCGTCTGAGCGGGTCCCGCTCGCCGGCCGGTGCCCGCGCGGCGGCCGGCGGGGGGACCGCAGCCGCCGTGCGGCACGAAGTTCCGTACGACACGTCTCGAGCGAGTAAGGGCCCGTCATGCCCGATATCCCCTGGTCCACGCCCACCCGGCCCGCCCCGGACGCCGAGGTCTACGTCATGGCCTCCCGCTTCGAGACCACGAGCCTGACCGGAGCACTGCGGTTCTTCCTCAAGTCGCCCGGCATCGTCCTCCAGACGCGCAAGGCCCCCGGCGCCCACGGGGTCGCCCTGCGGGCCCGGCTCCTGAGCCGCACCTTCCTGACCCTGTCCGCCTGGGAGGACCGGGGCGCGCTCTACCGGTTCGCGGGCAGCGAACCGCACCGCTCCAGCTCCCGGGCGGCCGCCGCCTACATCAAGGAGGCCGGGTTCGTCTTCTGGACCCTCCCGGCGAGCGCCCTCCCGATCAGCTGGGCCGAGGCGGAGCGCCGGCTCGCCGAGGCGGAGAAGGAGAAGGAGAAGGAGAAGGAGAAGGAGAAGGAAGAGAAGAAGGAGGGGGCGGCTGAGGCGGGCCCTTGACGCCCCGTACGGCCCTGCCGCACGCACACGGTCCGTGGCCCCGCCTGCTCGGGGGGACGCGGACCGTACTCTTGTCCACGTGCAGGAACTCCACGACGCCCCCCTCGCCCCGCTGACCACCTTCCGGCTCGGCGGCCCCGCCGCCCGGCTGGTCACCGCGACCACCGACGCCGAGGTCGTCGCCGCCGTGCGCGCCGCGGACGAGAGCGGCACCCCGCTCCTGGTCATCGGAGGCGGCAGCAACCTGGTCATCGGCGACCAGGGCTTCGACGGCACCGCCCTGCGGATCGCCACCACCGGGTTCGCCCTCGACGGGACCCGGCTGGAGCTCGCGGCCGGCGAGAACTGGAGCGAGGCCGTCGCCCGCGTGGTCGAGGCCGGGCTCGCGGGGATCGAATGCCTCGCCGGGATCCCCGGCTCGGCCGGCGCCACCCCGATCCAGAACGTCGGGGCGTACGGCCAGGAGGTCTGCGACACGATCACCGAGGTCGTCGCCTACGACCGCACGCGCGGGGAGACGGTCACGCTGTCGGCCGCCGAGTGCGCGTTCTCGTACCGCGACAGCCTCTTCAAGCACCAGCCGGAGCGGTACGTCGTCCTGCGCGTCCGCTTCGCCCTGGAAGACGCGGGCGGGCTGTCCGCGCCGGTCAAGTACCCCGAGACGGCCCGCGCCCTCGGCGTCGAGGCGGGCGACCGGGTACCCGCGGCGCAGGCACGGGAGACCGTCCTGCGGCTGCGCGCCGGCAAGGGCATGGTCCTCGACCCCGCCGACCACGACACCTGGTCCGCCGGCTCCTTCTTCCACAACCCGATCCTCGGCGACGAGGCGTACGCCGCCTTCCTCGAGCGCGCCCAGGAACGGCTCGGCCCCGAGGCCGCCCCGCCCGCGTACCCGGCCGGCGAGGGCCGTACGAAGACCAGCGCGGCCTGGCTGATCGACAAGGCCGGCTTCACCAAGGGCTACGGCGACGGCCCCGCCCGCATCTCCACCAAGCACACCCTCGCCCTCACCAACCGGGGCGAGGCCACCACCGAAGACCTCCTGGCCCTGGCCCGCGAGGTGGTAGCGGGAGTCCACGCGGCCTTCGGCGTCACCCTGGTCAACGAGCCGGTGACGGTCGGCGTCAGCATCTGAGGAGCCCCGGCCCGCCCATGCTCTGTCCCCTGCACGGGGCCGGTACGGACCCCACCCGGCTGGTGGGACGCACGATCCGAAGGGTCGTCGCGTCCTGGCACATCAGCGACGGCGAACGCTCCGAGGCGCCCCTCGACGTCTGGCTCTTCGACAGCGACGGGGAGTCCACCCGGATCACCACCGGGTCCGACGCCTGCCTGATCGTGGAATCCGAGACGCCGCACGAGCCCTACGACATGGGGGAGTGGGGCCGCATCGAGGTCGGTGAGGACCTCGGGGACCACCCCTTCCTGCGCCACCTCGGCGACACCGTGGAATCGGTCGCCGAGTTCGCGCTGCCCGCGCAGGGGCGCACGCACCTGGAGATCGGCTTCCCGGACGGCGCGCGCGTGCGCGCCGACTGCCACGAGGGCGACCTGCGGCTCACGCGCTGAGGCACCGCGGCCCCGCCGGGGCGCTACGTGGTGATCCAGTGGTCGATCCCGGCCAGCAGTTTCTCCTGCACGTCGGAGGGCGCCGCGCTGCCGCGCACCGACTGGCGGGCCAGCTCCGCGAGCTCCGCGTCCGTGAAGGCGTGGTGCTCGCGGGCGATCTCGTACTGGGCCGCGAGCCGGGACCCGAAGAGCAGCGGGTCGTCCGCGCCCAGGGCCATCGGGACCCCGGCCTCGAAGAGGGTGCGCAGCGGGACGTCCTCGGGGCGCTGGTACACCCCGAGGGCCACGTTGGACGCGGGGCAGACCTCGCAGGTGATCTGCCGGTCGGCGAGCCGTTTGAGCAGGCGGGGATCCTCGGCGGCGCGGACGCCGTGCCCGATCCGGGCGGCGTGCAGATCGTCGAGGCAGTCGCGGACGGAGGACGGACCGGTGAGCTCCCCGCCGTGCGGGGCCGCGAGCAGTCCGCCCTCGCGGGCGATGGCGAAGGCCCGGTCGAAATCGCGGGCCATGCCGCGGCGCTCGTCGTTGGAGAGGCCGAAGCCGACGATGCCGCGGTCGGCGTAGCGGACGGCGAGCCGGGCCAGGGTGCGGGCGTCCAGGGGGTGCTTCATGCGGTTGGCGGCGATGACGACGCGCATGCCGAGACCGGTCTCGCGGGAGGCGGCGTCCACGGCGTCGAGGATGATCTCGACGGCCGGGATCATCCCGCCGAGGAGGGGGGCGTAGGAGGTGGGATCCACCTGGATCTCCAGCCAGCCGCTGCCGTCGCGCACGTCCTCCTCCGCGGCCTCGCGGACCAGGCGGCGGATGTCGTCGGGCTCGCGGAGGCAGGAGCGGGCGGCGTCGTAGAGCCGCTGGAAGCGGAACCAGCCGCGTTCGTCCGTGGCGCGGAGCTTTGGTGGCTCGCCGGAGGTGAGGGCGTCCGGGAGACGGACGCCGTACTTGTCGGCGAGCTCCAGCAGGGTCGACGGGCGCATCGAGCCGGTGAAGTGCAGGTGGAGGTGGGCCTTGGGCAGAAGCGTGAGGTCTCGTACGTGCTCCATTTGTTGATCCTGCCGTACTTGTCACCCGATCGGCAGCCCGATTCCCTGAACGGGACCTTGCCCGAACGCAAATCCGGGGTGGACGGGGCCAGGGTGCTGCTGCGCGGGGTTGTCCCCTACCCGCCCTTCGCCCGTTCCCCGGGGCTCCGCCCCGGACCCCCGCTCCTCAAACGCCGGAGGGGCTGGATATGCCTGAGCGGCGGCTCCCCATGCCGGGGGAGCCGCCGCTCAGGCCTGGTTGCGGGCCGCTCTAGGCCTTCGCCTCCGCCAGGAGCTTCTGGATGCGGGAGACGCCCTCGACCAGGTCCTCGTCGCCCAGGGCGTAGGAGAGGCGCAGGTAGCCGGGGGTGCCGAAGGCCTCGCCGGGGACGACCGCGACCTCGGCCTCGTCCAGGATCAGGGCCGCGAGCTCGACGGAGGTCTGCGGGCGCTTGCCGCGGATCTCCTTGCCGAGCACGTCCTTGACCGCCGGGTAGACGTAGAAGGCACCCTCGGGCGTCGGGCAGAAGACGCCGTCGATCTCGTTCAGCATCCGCACCATCGTCTGGCGGCGGCGGTCGAAGGCGGTGCGCATCTCGTGGACGGCGTCCAGGTTGCCGGAGACGGCGGCGAGCGCCGCGACCTGCGCCACGTTGGAGACGTTGGAGGTGGCGTGCGACTGGAGGTTGGTCGCGGCCTTGACCACGTCCTTCGGGCCGATGACCCAGCCCACGCGCCAGCCCGTCATGGCGTACGTCTTGGCGACGCCGTTGACGATGATGCACTTGTCGGCCAGCTCGGGAACGATCGCCGGGAGGGAGACGAACTTCGCGTCGCCGTAGACCAGGTGCTCGTAGATCTCGTCGGTCAGGACCCACAGGCCCTTCTCGACGGCCCAGCGGCCGATCGCCTCGGCGTCGGCCTCGGAGTAGACGGCGCCGGTCGGGTTCGACGGGGAGACGAAGAGGACGACCTTCGTGCGCTCGGTGCGCGCCGCTTCGAGCTGCTCGACGGAGACCCGGTAACCGGTGGTCTCGTCGGCGACGACCTCGACCGGGACACCGCCGGCGAGACGGATCGACTCGGGGTACGTGGTCCAGTACGGGGCCGGGACGATGACCTCGTCACCCGGGTCCAGGATGGCCGCGAACGCCTCGTAGATCGCCTGCTTGCCGCCGTTGGTCACCAGCACCTGGGACGCGTCGACCTCGTAGCCGGAGTCGCGCAGCGTCTTCGCGGCGATGGCGGCCTTCAGCTCGGGCAGACCGCCGGCCGGCGTGTAGCGGTGGTACTTGGGGTTGCGGCAGGCCTCGACCGCGGCGTCGACGATGTAGTCCGGGGTCGGGAAGTCGGGCTCACCCGCGCCGAAACCGATCACCGGACGCCCGGCGGCCTTGAGGGCCTTGGCCTTGGCGTCGACGGCGAGGGTGGCGGACTCGGAGATGGCACCGATACGGGCGGATACGCGGCGCTCGGCGGAAGGCGTTTCAGAGGTCATGCGGCCAATCGTCCCAGACGCGAATCGAGCGCCGCACTCCGTTTCAGTTACCGGACGGAAGCTCTCCGGACGGTGCTGTTCGACGTCAGGGCCCGGACCACGTACACTCAACCGTCGTTGGCCCTCGCCGAACGCTGCAGAGCGTGAGCACACCGTGCACTCGTCTGGATGCGGTAGGTTGGGACACGCAAAGGGTCGTAGCTCAATTGGTAGAGCACTGGTCTCCAAAACCAGCGGTTGGGGGTTCGAGTCCCTCCGGCCCTGCTCCACACTCCTTCTCGGACGTGTGTGCGCAGGTACGTACTTAGATGCAGTGCCGTGCGGCGCAACCGGGCGCGGCTACGGCCACGACCCGGATTCAGGTGAGAGACGTGACGGACGCCCTGGGCTCCATCGACATGCCTGACGCCGAGGATGACACTCGCGAGAAGAAGGCCCGCAAGGGCGGCAAGCGCGGCAAGAAGGGCCCTCTGGGTCGGCTCGCGCTGTTCTACCGCCAGATCGTCGCGGAACTCCGCAAGGTTGTTTGGCCCACTCGCAACCAGCTGACGACGTACACCACTGTGGTGATTGTCTTCGTCGTCATCATGATCGGTCTGGTGACCGTGATTGACTATGGGTTCCAGGAAGCCATCAAGTTCGTCTTCGGCTGATCCCCGCGGAGGGCGGCGCCTTGATGGGTGCCGCCCGTTTTCGCATGTTCGACCACCTTTTGTATCCAGGAAGAAGCAGCCACCGTGTCTGACCCGAACCTGAACGCGAGCCCCGACTCCGTCGAGTCCGTCGAGGACGCGCTCGACATCGTCGAGGCTGCAGACGCTGTGGACCCCGACGAGGCCGAGCTCGCCGACGCCGAGGCGGGTGTCGCCGCCGAAGAGGCCGCGCTGCACGTCGAGGGTGAGGTCGACGCCGAGGCCGAGGACGACGCGGAGGCCGAAGAGGCCGACGACGAGTCCGACGACGAGGACGACGACGAAGAGGCCTCCGCCGAGGTCTCCGACGAAGACGCCGCTGACGAAGACGCCTCCGACGACGAGGACGACGCGGAGGCCGTCGAGGCCGCCGACGCCGAGCCCGCCGAGCCCGTCGACCCCATCCAGGCCCTGCGCGAAGAGCTGCGCCTCCTGCCCGGCGAGTGGTACGTCATCCACACGTACGCCGGCTACGAGAAGCGCGTGAAGGCCAACCTGGAGCAGCGCGCCGTCTCGCTCAACGTCGAGGACTTCATCTACCAGGCCGAGGTGCCCGAGGAAGAGATCGTCCAGATCAAGAACGGCGAGCGCAAGAACGTCCGGCAGAACAAGCTGCCCGGTTACGTTCTCGTCCGCATGGATCTGACGAACGAGTCCTGGGGCGTCGTCCGCAACACCCCGGGTGTCACCGGCTTCGTGGGCAACGCGTACGACCCGTACCCGCTGACCCTGGACGAGATCGTCAAGATGCTCGCCCCGGAGCTGCAGGAGAAGGCCGCCAAGCTGGCAGCGGAAGAGGCCGGTCTGCCGGCTCCCGCCGTCAAGCGCGCCATCGAGGTCCTCGACTTCGAGGTCGGCGACTCGGTCACCGTCACCGACGGCCCGTTCGCGACGCTGCAGGCGACCATCAACGAGATCAACCCGGACTCGAAGAAGGTCAAGGGTCTCGTCGAGATCTTCGGCCGCGAGACCCCGGTCGAGCTCAGCTTCGACCAGATCCAGAAGAACTGATCCACAGCCCTTCTGGCACGAGCTTCCGGACAGGTCAGATTGCCCCCTTGCGGGCGGTCTGACCTGCTCGGTTTTCAGCCTCGCACCGATACCCGTTATCGTGGTGCGGTATGCCTCCATCCGGATGACCGGATTGGCGGCGAAAACTCTCACTAGGACCCGGAGAGAGCAATGCCTCCCAAGAAGAAGAAGATCACGGGGCTTATCAAGCTCCAGATCAAGGCCGGTGCGGCCAACCCGGCTCCGCCGGTCGGCCCCGCGCTCGGTCAGCACGGCGTCAACATCATGGAGTTCTGCAAGGCCTACAACGCCGCGACCGAGTCGCAGCGTGGCATGGTCGTGCCGGTGGAGATCACGGTCTACGACGACCGCTCCTTCACCTTCATCACCAAGACGCCGCCGGCCGCGCGCCTCATCCTGAAGAGCGCCGGCGTGGAGAAGGGCTCTGGCGAGCCGCACAAGACGAAGGTCGCGAAGCTCACGCGTGACCAGGTCCGTGAGATCGCCACGCTCAAGATGCCCGACCTGAACGCCAACGACATCGACGCGGCCGAGAAGATCATCGCCGGCACCGCGCGTTCGATGGGCATCACGGTCGAAGGCTGATTCAGCCACCCCAGCACCACAGTGGTAGGGCCAAGCGCTGGTCCGCACCACGACTCCACACCTGAAGCCACAACACAGGAGCAGAAGTGAAGCGCAGCAAGACTCTCCGCGCTGCGGACGCCAAGGTCGACCGGGAGAAGCAGTACGCCCCGCTCGAGGCCGTCCGTCTCGCCAAGGAGACCTCCACCACGAAGTTCGACGGCACCGTCGAGGTCGCCTTCCGCCTGGGTGTAGACCCGCGCAAGGCCGACCAGATGGTCCGCGGCACCGTGAACCTCCCGCACGGCACCGGCAAGACCGCCCGGGTCCTGGTCTTCGCGACCGGTGACCGTGCTGCGGCCGCGGAAGCCGCCGGCGCCGACATTGTCGGCGACGACGAGCTCATCAACGAGATCGCCAAGGGCAACCGCCTCAACGAGTTCGACGCCGTTGTCGCCACGCCGGACCTCATGGGCAAGGTCGGCCGCCTCGGCCGCGTGCTCGGTCCCCGTGGCCTGATGCCGAACCCGAAGACCGGCACCGTCACGATGGACGTCGCGAAGGCTGTCACCGAGATCAAGGGTGGCAAGATCGAGTTCCGCGTCGACAAGCACTCGAACCTGCACTTCATCATCGGCAAGGTCTCCTTCTCCGATGAGCAGCTGGTCGAGAACTACGGCGCGGCGCTGGACGAGATCCTTCGTCTGAAGCCGTCCGCCGCGAAGGGCCGCTACATCAAGAAGGCCGCCCTCAGCACCACCATGGGCCCCGGCATCCTGCTGGACCAGAACCGCACCCGGAACCTCCTCGTCGAGGAAGACCCGGCTGCTGTCTGATCAGCCCCGAGCCCCAGGGCTCTGAGCCTCACGGCTCGCTGAACGGCCGAATCCGGGCCCTTCGCCCCCTTTCCGGGGGGCGGGGGGCCCGGATTTTTTGGTCGGTGGGCACGGCCCGCTCGCGCCCTAACCCGCTCGACAGGCGATCCAGGCGTGGTTCAGAGTGGACTGCCTGCTTGTGGGCAGGCGGTTCCCGAGTGCAATGCCAAGCGCAGCACAGACGTGCAGGACCAAGACGTGCAGGACCAAGGGGTGGGGAAATGAAGAAGAAGTCCGTATGGACGCGAGCCGGTGTCTCGGTGGCCGCGGTGACCGTCATGGTCGGCGTCGCGGGATGTCAGGACGGCTCCACGAAGGCCGCCGACGAGCCCGCGGCGAAGTCCCCGGCCGCGGCGCAGCAGAGCCCCGCCGAGGCCGTCCAGGCCGCCTACAAGAAGACGGCGGCGGCGAAGTCGGCCAAGGTCCGCATGACGATGAAGATGCCGGCCGACAGCAAGACCGGCGGCGGCACGGTGGAGCTCTCCGGGGTCCAGGGGTGGGACCCGGCCGTCATGGACATCACCATGAAGGGCTCCATGTTCAAGGAGCTGGCCGGCGCCGGGGGCGGGGAGGTCCCCGAGGCCATCCGCATGGTGGTCGCGAACAACGTCATGTACATGGACATGGGCACCGCGAACGCCGCCCAGCTGGACGGCAAGCGCTGGATGAAGCTGGACCTGAACGCCGCCGCGCAGGCCGGGGGCGGGAGCCCCGCCGGCCTCGGCGGCCTGGGCAACATGAACCAGGACCCGGCCCAGCAGATCGCGCTGCTGCTCGACTCGAAGAACCTCAAGCACGTCGGTACCGAGCAGGTCGAGGGCGCGGCCGCGGAGCACTACCAGGGCACGCTGAGCTTCGAGGAGATGCTCGCCGCCAACGAGTCCACCAAGCTGCTCTCCGAGGCCGACCGCGCGGCGCTGGTCGAGAACGTCAGGAAGGCCGGCCTCAAGGGCTACGACACGAACCTGTGGGTCAACAAGGAGGGCTACCCGGTCCGCATGAGCGTCTCCATGGAGATGACCGGCGGCAAGCTGGACCTGGACGCCTACTACTCGGACTACGGCGCGGCGGCCACCGTGCAGACCCCGGCCGACGGCGAGACCTTCGACCTCTTCGCGATGCTCAAGCAGATGGGCGGGGCGGGCTCCGGCGCCTGACCCGCCTGACCCGGCGGGCCTTCACGGGCCCCCGCTGACCGATTTGCCTGACCGGCGAACGTTCACGTACTCTTCCGGAGAAGCCAAAGACCGCTGGTCGTTGCCGTGCCCGCAAGGGGGCGGTGGCCGAAGGATCCGCTAACCGCGGACGTCCTGCGCAGGTGTTCAAGGAAAGTTCCCGGAATCCGTTCCGGTTGAGCTACGCCCTGGCGCCTGCGCCGGGGCGTTTCGTGTTTATGCCCCTTCTGAGCGGTCCTCATCACCCGGAAGGAGGCCGACGCACTATGCCGACGCCCAACAAGGCTGCCGCGGTAGCCGAGCTCACGGACCAGTTCCGCGACTCGAACGCCGCCGTGCTGACCGAGTACCGGGGTCTCACCGTCGCGCAGCTCAAGACGCTGCGTCGCTCTCTCGGTGAGAACGCCCAGTACGCCGTGGTGAAGAACACGCTGACCAAGATTGCGGCCAACCAGGCCGGGATCACCGCGCTGGACGAGCACTTCGCTGGTCCCACCGCGGTCGCCTTCATCACCGGTGACCCGGTGGAGTCGGCGAAGAGCCTGCGTGACTTCGCCAAGGAAAACCCGAACCTCATCATCAAGGCGGGTGTCCTTGATGGTAAGGCGCTCACCGCCGATGAGATCAAGAAGCTTGCGGACCTCGAGTCCCGCGAGGTTCTGCTCAGCAAGCTGGCCGGCGCGTTCAAGGGCAAGCAGTCTCAGGCTGCCTCGCTCTTCCAGGCGCTGCCGTCGAAGTTCGTCCGCACTGCGGAAGCGCTTCGCGTCAAGCTCGCCGAGCAGGGCGGTGCCGAGTAATTCGGCTCGCGCACTGATCCACGCCGCCTAGTGCGTGGGTCAAAGCGGGCCGTTACGCCCGCCTCTATATACATCCGGCACCTGCCGATTTAGTGGAAGGATCGCCCATCATGGCGAAGCTCAGCCAGGAAGACCTGCTCGCTCAGTTCGAGGAGCTCACCCTCATCGAGCTCTCCGAGTTCGTGAAGGCGTTCGAGGAGAAGTTCGACGTCACCGCCGCCGCGGCCGTCGCCGTTGCCGGTCCGGGTGCCCCGGTTGCCGCTGAGGCCGCCGAGGAGCAGGACGAGTTCGACGTCATCCTCGAGGGCGCTGGCGACAAGAAGATCCAGGTCATCAAGGTCGTGCGCGAGCTCACCTCCCTGGGCCTCAAGGAGGCCAAGGACCTCGTCGACGGCGCTCCGAAGCCGATCCTCGAGAAGGTCGCCAAGGAGGCCGCTGACAAGGCTGCCGAGTCCCTCAAGGCTGCCGGCGCGTCTGTGACCGTCAAGTAACACCTCTGGGCCCCTTCTGGGACCCTTTCAAGGGGCGATCACCCGTAAGGGTGGTCGCCCTTTGGCGTACCCGGAGTGCCTGACTTGCCCCTGTCTCGTTGGGGAGTAGGGTGATCTTCGTTGCTCTGCGGCAGGGTCCTTCGATGATCCGCTCGGAGCAGGGGGCCTTGACGAACGGGACGCGGCGCGCAATTCTCAGATCCGTCGTGAGATCGGCAGGCCCGATCCGAGATCCGAGGCATGGATCGGGTCCGTATCGGGCATGGATCGACTACGAAGAGGGCAGTACTGCTACGCGCTCTGTATGCGAGCCGGGCGGGACGCACGGTTGTTTCAACGACATGGGGAAGGCCTGTTGCCGGTTTCCGGAAACCTGGTCTGGACATCAGTGAGCCTAGTGGCTACACTGACCCTTTGCGCTGCCTGTTAGCTGCCCCCTGCCCGTCGCCAGGGGCATGCCCACGCATGAGCACACTTGATTGAACGGCCCTGAGCTGGTCCTTTTGACCAGATGGGGGGCGCTTGTCTTCTGTGTCAGCTGGGACCGGTACGCGCGTAGTGAGTCCGAGCCCTCGGAAGGACCCCCTCTTGGCCGCCTCGCGCAACGCCTCGACCAATACGAACAACGGTGCCAGCACCGCCCCGCTGCGCATCTCCTTTGCAAAGATCAAGGAGCCCCTCGAGGTTCCGAACCTCCTGGCGCTGCAGACCGAGAGCTTTGACTGGCTGCTCGGCAACGCCGCCTGGAAGTCTCGCGTCGAGTCGGCGCTTGAGAGCGGACAGGACGTTCCCACCAAGTCCGGTCTGGAAGAGATCTTCGAGGAGATCTCGCCGATCGAGGACTTCTCCGGGTCGATGTCGCTGACGTTCCGCGACCACCGTTTCGAGCCGGCGAAGAACTCGGTCGACGAGTGCAAGGACCGCGACTTCACGTACGCGGCGCCGCTTTTCGTCACTGCCGAGTTCACGAACAACGAGACCGGAGAGATCAAGTCTCAGACGGTCTTCATGGGCGATTTCCCGCTCATGACCAACAAGGGCACCTTCGTCATCAACGGCACCGAGCGTGTCGTCGTGTCGCAGCTCGTCCGTTCCCCCGGTGTCTACTTCGACTCCTCCATCGACAAGACGTCCGACAAGGACATCTTCGCCGCCAAGATCATCCCGTCCCGGGGTGCCTGGCTCGAGATGGAGATCGACAAGCGCGACATGGTCGGTGTTCGCATCGACCGCAAGCGCAAGCAGTCCGTCACCGTCCTCCTGAAGGCTCTCGGCTGGACCACCGAGCAGATCCTCGAGGAGTTCGGCGAGTACGAGTCCATGCGCGCCACCCTGGAGAAGGACCACACCCAGGGCCAGGACGACGCGCTGCTCGACATCTACCGCAAGCTGCGTCCGGGCGAACCGCCGACCCGCGAGGCCGCTCAGACGCTGCTCGAGAACCTCTACTTCAACCCGAAGCGCTACGACCTCGCCAAGGTCGGCCGCTACAAGGTGAACAAGAAGCTCGGCGCCGATGAGCCGCTGGACGCCGGCGTGCTCACCACCGACGACGTCATCGCGACCATCAAGTACCTGGTCAAGCTGCACGCCGGTGAGACCGAGACCGTCGGTGAGTCGGGTCGTTCGATCGTCGTCGAGACCGACGACATCGACCACTTCGGCAACCGTCGTCTGCGCAACGTCGGCGAGCTCATCCAGAACCAGGTCCGTACGGGTCTGGCTCGTATGGAGCGCGTCGTCCGCGAGCGGATGACGACCCAGGACGTCGAGGCGATCACGCCGCAGACCCTGATCAACATCCGGCCGGTCGTCGCCTCCATCAAGGAGTTCTTCGGCACCAGCCAGCTGTCGCAGTTCATGGACCAGAACAACCCGCTGTCGGGTCTCACCCACAAGCGCCGTCTGTCGGCGCTTGGTCCCGGTGGTCTGTCCCGTGAGCGGGCCGGCTTCGAGGTCCGAGACGTTCACCCGTCGCACTACGGCCGCATGTGCCCGATCGAGACCCCTGAAGGCCCGAACATCGGTCTGATCGGCTCGCTCGCGTCCTACGGCCGCGTCAACGCGTTCGGTTTCGTCGAGACCCCGTACCGCAAGGTCATCGACGGTGTCGTCACCGACGACGTCGACTACCTGACGGCCGACGAGGAAGACCGCTTCGTCATCGCCCAGGCCAACGCCGGCCTGTCCGACGACATGCGCTTCACGGAGAACCGCGTACTGGTTCGCCGTCGTGGCGGCGAGATCGACTACATCGCCGGCGACGACGTCGACTACATGGACGTCTCCCCGCGCCAGATGGTGTCCGTCGCCACCGCGATGATCCCCTTCCTGGAGCACGACGACGCCAACCGTGCCCTCATGGGCGCGAACATGATGCGCCAGGCCGTTCCGCTCATCAAGGCGGAGGCGCCGCTCGTCGGCACCGGCATGGAGTACCGCTGTGCGGTCGACGCCGGTGACTCGATCCGTGCGGAGAAGGACGGTGTCGTCCAGGAGGTCTCGGCCGACTACATCACCGTCGCCAACGACGACGGCACGTACACCACGTACCGCGTCGCCAAGTTCTCCCGCTCGAACCAGGGCACCTCGGTCAACCAGAAGGTCATCGTCAACGAGGGTGACCGGATCATCGAGTCCCAGGTCCTCGCCGACGGTCCCGCGACCGAAGAGGGCGAAATGGCCCTCGGCAAGAACCTGCTCGTCGCGTTCATGCCCTGGGAAGGTCACAACTACGAGGACGCGATCATCCTGTCGCAGCGCCTCGTACAGGACGACGTCCTCTCCTCGATCCACATCGAGGAGCACGAGGTCGACGCCCGTGACACCAAGCTGGGCCCCGAGGAGATCACCCGGGACATCCCGAACGTCTCCGAGGAGGTCCTGGCGGACCTCGACGAGCGCGGCATCATCCGCATCGGTGCGGACGTCGTCGCCGGCGACATCCTGGTCGGAAAGGTCACGCCCAAGGGCGAGACCGAGCTGACCCCGGAAGAGCGCCTGCTCCGCGCGATCTTCGGTGAGAAGGCCCGCGAGGTGCGTGACACCTCGCTCAAGGTTCCTCACGGTGAGATCGGCAAGGTCATCGGTGTCCGCGTCTTCGACCGCGAGGAGGGCGACGAGCTTCCCCCGGGCGTGAACCAGCTGGTCCGCGTCTACGTCGCCCAGAAGCGCAAGATCACCGACGGTGACAAGCTCGCCGGCCGCCACGGCAACAAGGGTGTCATCTCCAAGATCCTTCCGATCGAGGACATGCCCTTCCTTGAGGACGGCACGCCGGTCGACATCATCCTGAACCCGCTGGGTGTCCCGTCCCGAATGAACCCGGGACAGGTCCTGGAGATCCACCTCGGCTGGCTCGCCAGCCGCGGCTGGGACGTCTCCGGCCTCGCGGAGGAGTGGGCCGAGCGACTGAAGGCCATCGGCGCCGACCGCGTCGAGCCCGGCACCAACGTCGCCACCCCGGTGTTCGACGGTGCCCGCGAGGACGAGATCTCCGGCCTGTTCGAGCACACCATCCCGAACCGCGACGGCGACCGCCTGGTCCTCCCGTCCGGCAAGGCGCGTCTGTTCGACGGCCGCTCCGGCGAGCCGTTCCCGGAGCCGGTCTCGGTCGGCTACATGTACATCCTGAAGCTCCACCACCTGGTCGACGACAAGCTCCACGCCCGGTCGACCGGTCCGTACTCGATGATCACGCAGCAGCCGCTGGGTGGTAAGGCGCAGTTCGGTGGCCAGCGCTTCGGTGAGATGGAGGTGTGGGCGCTCGAGGCTTATGGCGCCGCTTACGCCCTCCAGGAGCTCCTGACCATCAAGTCCGATGACGTGACCGGCCGCGTGAAGGTCTACGAGGCCATCGTCAAGGGCGAGAACATCCCCGAGCCGGGCATTCCCGAGTCCTTCAAGGTGCTCATCAAGGAAATGCAGTCGCTCTGCCTCAACGTGGAGGTGCTGTCCTCGGACGGCATGTCCATCGAGATGCGCGACACCGACGAGGACGTCTTCCGCGCGGCGGAGGAGCTCGGTATCGACCTGTCCCGGCGTGAGCCGAGCAGCGTCGAAGAGGTCTGACGGGCCTGGCGGGGGGCTCGCTCAAGAGCCCCCCGTCATCCCCGGGACCGTTCAGACCATGATTGAGACTCGACCCCGAAAGAGGGATTGACGCACAGTGCTCGACGTCAACTTCTTCGACGAGCTGCGGATCGGCCTTGCCACCGCGGACGACATCCGAACCTGGTCCCACGGCGAGGTCAAGAAGCCGGAGACCATCAACTACCGCACCCTCAAGCCCGAGAAGGACGGACTCTTCTGCGAGAAGATCTTCGGTCCGACCCGGGACTGGGAGTGCTACTGCGGTAAGTACAAGCGTGTCCGCTTCAAGGGCATCATCTGTGAGCGCTGTGGCGTCGAAGTCACGCGCGCCAAGGTGCGCCGCGAGCGGATGGGCCACATCGAGCTTGCCGCTCCCGTCACCCACATCTGGTACTTCAAGGGCGTTCCGTCGCGTCTTGGCTACCTGCTGGACCTCGCGCCGAAGGACCTCGAGAAGGTCATCTACTTCGCCGCGTACATGATCACGTTCGTGGACGACGAGCGCCGCACCCGCGACCTCCCGTCCCTGGAGGCGCACGTCTCCGTCGAGCGCCAGCAGATCGAGAACCGGCGCGACTCGGACCTCGAAGGCCGCGCGAAGAAGCTCGAGACCGACCTGGCCGAGCTCGAGGCCGAGGGCGCGAAGGCCGACGTACGCCGCAAGGTGCGCGAAGGTGCCGAGCGCGAGATGAAGCAGCTCCGTGACCGCGCCCAGCGCGAGATCGACCGCCTCGACGAGGTGTGGGCCCGCTTCAAGAACCTCAAGGTCCAGGACCTCGAAGGTGACGAGCTGCTCTACCGCGAGCTGCGCGACCGCTTCGGTACGTACTTCGACGGCTGCATGGGCGCCGCGGCGCTCCAGAAGCGTCTGGAGTCCTTCGACCTCGACGAAGAGGCCGAGCGCCTCCGCGAGATCATCCGTACCGGCAAGGGCCAGAAGAAGACCCGTGCGCTCAAGCGCCTCAAGGTCGTCTCCGCGTTCCTGCAGACCAGCAACAAGCCCAAGGGCATGGTTCTGGACTGCGTGCCGGTGATCCCGCCGGACCTGCGTCCGATGGTGCAGCTGGACGGTGGCCGCTTCGCGACCTCCGACCTGAACGACCTGTACCGCCGCGTGATCAACCGCAACAACCGTCTGAAGCGCCTCCTCGACCTCGGTGCCCCCGAGATCATCGTGAACAACGAGAAGCGCATGCTTCAGGAGGCCGTCGACGCCCTCTTCGACAACGGTCGTCGTGGTCGTCCGGTCACCGGTCCCGGTAACCGCCCGCTGAAGTCCCTGAGCGACATGCTCAAGGGCAAGCAGGGTCGATTCCGTCAGAACCTCCTCGGCAAGCGCGTGGACTACTCCGCGCGTTCCGTGATCGTCGTCGGCCCCCAGCTGAAGCTGCACCAGTGCGGTCTGCCGAAGGCCATGGCGCTGGAGCTCTTCAAGCCGTTCGTGATGAAGCGCCTGGTCGACCTGAACCACGCGCAGAACATCAAGTCGGCGAAGCGCATGGTCGAGCGCGGCCGCACGGTCGTCTACGACGTGCTCGAAGAGGTCATCGCCGAGCACCCGGTTCTGCTGAACCGTGCGCCCACGCTGCACCGCCTCGGCATCCAGGCCTTCGAGCCCCAGCTGGTCGAAGGCAAGGCCATCCAGATCCACCCGCTCGTCTGCACCGCGTTCAACGCGGACTTCGACGGTGACCAGATGGCCGTGCACCTGCCGCTTTCGGCAGAGGCGCAGGCCGAGGCCCGCATCCTGATGCTGTCCTCGAACAACATCCTGAAGCCGGCCGACGGTCGTCCCGTCACCATGCCGACCCAGGACATGGTGCTGGGTCTGTTCTTCCTCACCACCGACGGCGAGCTCCGTGACGTCAAGGGCGAGGGCCGTGCGTTCGGCTCGACCGCCGAGGCGACCATGGCGTTCGACGGCGGCGAGCTGGCTCTCCAGTCGGCCGTGGACATCCGCTTCCCGGTGGGCACCATCCCGCCGCGCGGCTGGGTGGCCCCGATCGCCGAAGAGGGCGAGCAGGAGTTCCAGCCGGGCGACAGCTTCCGTCTGCGGACGACCCTGGGCCGCGCGCTCTTCAACGAGCTGCTTCCCGAGGACTACCCGTTCGTCGACTACTCGGTGGGCAAGAAGCAGCTCTCCGAGATCGTCAACGACCTGGCGGAGCGCTACCCCAAGGTGATCGTGGCGGCGACGCTCGACAACCTGAAGGCGGCCGGCTTCCACTGGGCGACCCGTTCGGGCGTCACCGTGGCCATCTCCGACGTCGTCGTGCCCGAGGCCAAGAAGGCCATCGTCAAGGGCTACGAGGAGCTGGACGAGAAGGTCCAGAAGCAGTACGAGCGCGGTCTGATCACCAAGGACGAGCGCACGCAGGAGCTCATCGCGATCTGGACCAAGGCGACCAACGAGGTTGCCGAGGCGATGAACGCGAACTTCCCCAAGACGAACCCCATCTTCATGATGGTTGACTCGGGTGCCCGAGGAAACATGATGCAGATGCGACAGATCGCCGGTATGCGTGGTCTGGTGTCGAACGCGAAGAACGAGACCATCCCGCGTCCGATCAAGGCGTCCTTCCGTGAGGGCCTCACCGTTCTGGAGTACTTCATCTCCACGCACGGTGCCCGTAAGGGTCTGGCGGACACCGCCCTGCGTACCGCCGACTCGGGTTACCTCACCCGTCGTCTGGTGGACGTCTCGCAGGACGTCATCATCCGCGAGGAGGACTGCGGCACCGAGCGCGGCCTGAAGCTGAAGATCGCCGTTCGCGGCGAGGACGGCGTGCTGCGCAAGGCCGACGACGTCGAGACCTCGATCTACGCCCGCATGCTGGCCGAGGACGTCGTCATCGACGGCAAGGTCATCGCGCCGGCCAACGTCGACCTCGGTGACGTCCTCATCGACGCCCTGGTCGCCAACGGCGTCGAGGAGGTCAAGACCCGCTCGGTCCTGACCTGTGAGTCCGCGGTCGGCACCTGTGCCTTCTGCTACGGACGCTCGCTCGCCACCGGCAAGCTGGTCGACATCGGTGAGGCGGTCGGCATCATCGCCGCCCAGTCCATCGGTGAGCCCGGTACCCAGCTGACGATGCGTACCTTCCACACCGGTGGTGTGGCCGGTGACGACATCACGCAGGGTCTGCCGCGTGTCGTCGAGCTCTTCGAGGCCCGTACCCCGAAGGGTGTCGCCCCGATCTCCGAGGCCGCCGGCCGCGTGCGGATCGAGGAGACCGAGAAGACGAAGAAGATCGTCATCACGCCCGACGACGGCAGCGAGGAGACGGCCTTCCCGATCTCCAAGCGCGCCAAGGTCATCGTCGGCGAGGGCGACCACGTCGAGGTCGGCCAGAAGCTGACCATGGGTGCCACCAACCCGCACGACGTGCTGCGCATCCTCGGCCAGCGTGCGGTCCAGGTCCACCTGGTCGGCGAAGTCCAGAAGGTCTACAACTCGCAGGGCGTGTCGATCCACGACAAGCACATCGAGATCATCATCCGGCAGATGCTGCGCCGCGTGACGATCATCGAGTCCGGCGACGCGGAGCTCCTGCCGGGCGAGCTGGTCGAGCGGTCGAAGTTCGAGACCGAGAACCGTCGTGTGGTCACCGAGGGCGGTCACCCCGCCTCCGGCCGTCCGCAGCTGATGGGTATCACCAAGGCCTCGCTCGCGACCGAGTCCTGGCTGTCGGCGGCGTCCTTCCAGGAGACGACCAGGGTTCTGACGGACGCGGCGATCAACGCCAAGTCCGACTCCCTGATCGGCCTCAAGGAGAACGTCATCATCGGTAAGCTCATCCCGGCCGGTACGGGCCTCGCCCGCTACCGCAACATCCGGGTCGAGCCGACCGAGGAAGCCAAGGCCGCGATGTACTCGGCCGTCGGCTACGACGACATCGACTACTCGCCCTTCGGCACCGGCTCCGGCCAGGCGGTCCCGGCCGCCACATCCGCCCCGACCCCGCCGAGTCCCTGCGGGTGTTCCGGGCGCTGGCCGGCGAGATCCACGTCCACCAGGACGGGCGCCGAGG